>NZ_LR215023.1:958930-1278574 GCF_900660615.1 Malacoplasma iowae
TTTATCTATTGGTGGTTCTGAATATTCTATACCATCAGCTTCTCAACGATAAAATTTTCTATTGAATTCTTTTTTATTTTCAAATTGAATGAAAGGACCTATATTTTTTGTTATCTTATCTCACAAAGCACTATTTAAATTTCCATTAATTAACATTTCATCTGTATTATGATTCTTAATAACAATTGATTTAACTGGAATATTAAAAATTAATCTTGTTTCCTCAATAGGGATTGGCATTTCTTTAATGTAGTTGTTAATTATTTCAGCCAATAATTCAGTATCTGTTACAACTGAGTTATCTATGCAATTATTAGTTAAAAAAGATGTTTTATAAACTGGAAATAATTTGTTATTAATGTAATTACAAACAAGTATCTTTGTTTCATAATTTCCAAAAGAAATTACAGTATAAGTATTTTTCATTTTAGTTCCTTTCGATTACTTTTATCAACGAACTTCTAGAACGATGATTAATTTCAGTTTCTTCTTTTGTTGCCCTCTTTTGTTTAACATTTATAATTTTAAATTCATTTTTAAGATTATTTATAGGTATTTCTTTTGGAATAAAATTTGTATTTTTTTCAAGATAACAATTTTTTATAGTTTTTTCTTCTAGTGAATGAAAAGATATAGTTACTATTCTTCCTTTATGTTCTAAATGATTTAAAGCAATTGTTATAGATTTTTTTATTTCATTTAACTCATCATTTACTTCCATTCTTATCGCTTGGAAATATTTTCTAGCATAATGTTTTTTTTGATAAAGTTCTTTTTTATGAACACTATTTTTAATTATTTCACTAAGCTCAAGAGTTGAATAAATTGGTTTTTTTTGTCTATTTTCTAAAATAGCATTAACAACATAAACAGGATTATTAATCTCTCCATACTTTCTAAATATGTTTATAAGATCAGATTTACTATAATTGTTTACAACATAAAGAGCATCAAGTTTATCTTCTTGGTTCATTCTCATATCAAGTCTTGCATCAAGTTTATAACTAAAACCTCTATCTTTGTTGTCAAGTTGTGGACTTGAAACTCCAAAATCATATAAAAAACCATTAACTTTATCAATATTGTTGTCTTTTAAAATTTGATCTAAATTTGAAAACTTGTCACAAACAAAAATGTGATTTTCATATTTTGGAAAAGAATTTAAATAATAATCATATGCATCTTTATCTCTATCAATTGAGATTAGTTTTCCTTTTTTATTTAAAAGTTTTAATATTTCCAAAGAATGACCTCCACGGCCAAAAGTACAATCAACATAAATTCCATCAGGTTTAATATTTAAGTTACTAATTGCATTATCTTTTTGAACTGAGTAATGTTCATTATGTTTCATAATAAATTCCTATATAACTTTTATTTCTTTATCAATTAAATTTAAATCAAATGTTTTATCAATGCAGCATATTGCATTTTTTATTAAAAAGACATTAAAGTTAAATTTTTTAGCATCTAATGCTGAAAATTTAACACAATATTCACCAGCAACACCACAAAAATATAAATTATTAATTTTATTGTTTTCCAAAAAATATTTTAATTCTGAAAAATCATTACCATTAAAAAAACAAGAATAATTTTCAATATCTTTTTCTTCACCTTTATGTACAATCAAATCTTTTTTATATTGATTTAAATCATCAATTATCAAAGATCCAAAAGTTGACTTGATACAATGTTTTGGTCATTTACTAAAAGATATGTGATTACTAGGATGATTATCTTTAGTAAAAATAATTTTTACATTTTCTAAAATTGCTTTTTCTATTAGTATTTTCAAAGGTTTTAAAATATTTTGAATTCCATTAACCTCTAAGCTACCGCCAACATAAAAATCATTTTGCATATCCACAACAATTAATGCACTATTTTCTTTATAAAATTTATTTACCTTATTTTCAGACATTAACATTCCTTAAACAACAATATAAATATTATAAATTTGAATTTGACTGAATAACTAAAAAACAAAATCTTTTATTGATATTAAAAATAACATTATTAAATAAACATGTTAATTAAATAAAAAAACATTAAAAATGGTTTCCCATTTTTAATGCCATGTTTATTTATTTTAATTATATTGAATTAAAGATTGTAAATTTCCTTCGATTTTTGATTTATCACACAAACCTAATAACTCAATTAAATAAAGATGTCCAACAGTTTTACAATTAGCTAAATGAACAAGTTTTTGTATCGCAAAAGAAGTACCGCCAGTAGCTAAGAGATCATCAACTATTAAAACTTTAGAATTTGGTTTTAAATCTTCTTGGTGCATTTGAAGTGTGTTTTGACCATATTCTAAGGTATAGTCAATTGATAATGTTTTTCTAGGTAATTTATTTGGTTTTCTTACCATTATAAATGGTTTGTTTAATTCTAATGCTAATGGAAGCCCGAATAGATAACCTCTAGATTCTGGAGCAACTATAACATCAAAATCAATATCTTTAACTAGTTTAACAAATTCATTAATGATAAATTTAACTTTATCACTGTTTAAAAATATCGGAGTTATATCTCTAAATAAAATTCCTTTTTTGGGATAATCTTTAATTGAAATAATCGAGTCTTTTATATCTTTGATAGTCATTTTAAATCCTAATTAAATTTATTAATATTTTCAATTAATTGTTCATCAACTTTATCATAACCTTCTTGATTAATTTTTCTATCAATATTTTGTGCAAAATTTCTCACATATTTTTGTCTTATCATAATGACAACAAAATATATTGAACCAACAAGGTAATGACCAAATCATAAAGAAATTATTGAACCAATAACTATATAAGCAAACATTAATTGTGTAGATGCTGATCCTAAAGCAGCCATGAAAGCACATATCAGAACAACTGATAAACTTTGTAATAAATAAATATTTTTTAAGTTATTCATGTTGCCTATAATAAATTTCATTATTTCATCATGACCAAAAATTACTTTCTTATTAAATCTTGTTTTTGTAACAGATATGAATACAGTATTTGTGATTGTACTAAAAATCGAAACAAATAACATTGAATAAACATAGAATGAATCTATTGGAATTCATAATATATAAACAAGAGTTAAGGGTAATAAAAGTCCTAAGACATTAGTTATAAATAAAGGAATAATTGTAAATACACTTAATCTAAATAAGTAGTATACAGATAATAATGCCATTGCAATTAAAGCAGAATCCATTGCAGATTTAGCAATAGCAAAATTTAAAGTTGGTGTTGTTGTTGTAACCGAAAGATCTAAGTTTGTTCCATTTGTACCATTAACAATTCCAGAAATAATAGTTTTTATACTATCATAACTATAGTTTCCAATCGCTGAAGCTGATAGAACACCATTGTTATATCATTCAAATTTTCAATTGTTTCCAAGAGCATTTAATATTGAATTAACTTTGTCTTCTGTAACTGTTACATAAATAATTGTACCGTTATTATATGCTGCAGAATTTTGCACTCCTATTGTAAATGCCAAAACAAATCCAACAATAATAATTAAACAC
The DNA here is from genome assembly GCF_900660615.1 of Malacoplasma iowae. GTDB lineage: Bacteria > Bacillota_I > Bacilli_A > Mycoplasmatales > Mycoplasmoidaceae > Malacoplasma > Malacoplasma iowae. Next base: position 962,460 of record NZ_LR215023.1, read on the forward strand.
CCAATAACCAATAATGGTATACCGATTATTCTTTTGTTCTTTTCTAAAAATTTAGTGTATTTGCTATCGTTGTATACATCAATTGAATTATCATATCTTTTTTTACCAAGTATTAAGTAATACTTAAAGTTTCATAAGTTGTTGAAACCATGAATCACATATAAAGGGAAAATAAATAATAAGTAACTTGATACTAATGTGACCAATGCCACAACAATTAAAGATAGACCAAAATCAATTAGTTCACTTTGACCAAAGAAAACAAGACACAAACCAAAAACTAATACAACCATATTTACATCAAGAACAGTAAATAATGAACGCTTTATCACTTGTCCAACAGAATCAAATACCGATACTTTTTCTTTAGCGTTTTTTCGCATTCTCTCCATAATCACAAAAACTGAAAATAATGATGCAAGAATGGATATTAGTATTCCTAAAATAGCTGGAATTGAAAAGTTAATGTTTAAAACAACAAATAGACTTGCTGATAAAACAGCCGCTGAAACAACACTCATCGCCCCAAATATTCCAGGCACCCTGTACAACACTGAAACAACTATAGCAATAATTAACAAGACAATACCAATTGCTAGCAATGAAGCTTCATAAGCTTTCATTCCTGTTAAGTTATTTGATAAATAAGGTTGGTTAATTCATGATTTACCTAAATTTTTAAAATCACCAAGAGTTGATGAAGATGCAGTTCAACTTGTATTTAAAGGAACAAGTGGATTAGAAAAAGTCATTTTAGTAATTCTTTTTAAGAAGAATTCCTGACTTTGCTCATTTGCATTTTCTAATTGGAAACTAATTCTTGCAACTTGTGGGGTACCATCAGATGATGCTCTTGTTGTATCAGAAGATGAATCACCACCACTAGAATTTCCTGATTCATTAATAACTTTAGCTTCAGGAAATCAATTATTATAATTACTATAAGTTATTGTTCCAATAATAAATTTATCAACAATTGCTTTTAAATTTGAATTAGCATTATTGTCATTTGTAGATGTATTATTACTTGAAAGATCATAATAATACAATAAGTTGTCTTCCCTTATGGGGTCAGTAGCACTTGATGCAGCCTCTGCTCAAGTTCTATATTCTTCAGGCAAAGTTTCTCAATCAAAAATTGCTTTTTCATCTGGATTAGGTTGTGTTTTCTTTAGATATAAATATTTTGCATAATTTAATTTTTGAATCAAAATATCTTTATCTTGAAAAACAATTCATTTTAATTCCTTACCAGCTTCAGGTGCAGTTAATTTTTGTGTATTAAAACCTTCTATATTAACTTGTGTATTTAAATTAACTTGAACACCAAAAGAGTTGTTTTCTTTTCTAGTGTCTAATCTTGCACTGCTAGTAGTTAAATTTTCTTGTCCTAATATTTTAGAATATCTACTTCCGCCATTAAAAGAAGAATTACCATTTTTATAATCATTTGAAGTAGTCTCATTTGTTCCATTAATTTGGTAAACATCTATTCTTGAAGTTTTAATTGTATCAAGAGATACTCATTCAGGATTTTGTTCAACTTCTTCATCTCTATATGAAATTAAAGGAACATTTAAAATGTTTGTATAAATAAAACCTTTGCCTTCAGATGTTAATTCATATTCAACATTAGTGTTGTTTATGTTTTGACTAATTAATCATTCTGAAAAAGCTTTAGCATCATTTTGTAAATTATTTTCTTTTTCTGCTTTTGTTTTCTTATTAAGATCAACTTCAAAAGACATGAAATAGCTATTTCCAAACAAACCTTTTTGTGAATTGTTGTTGGCAATATTTACACTACCAAAAACCATTGCTACAATTGAAGCAATGAAAAGAAATACGATTGTAAGTATTTTAAATATTTTAGATTTGTTCTTTTTAAATTGCATATTACTAACTTATTATACATTATAATAATATGTTGTAATAGCAAACAAGAGCAAATTAATTATTTATAGAATAAAAGGTTAAACATGACAGAGAATTTAATAAGAAGATTGAGCTTTCTTACATTGCAGCTTAAGAAACATAATTTTTCAGAAAAAGAAATTAAGTTGATTAAAAAAGCATATGACTTTGCTTATAGAAAGCATGGTACTCAAACTCGTAAAAGTGGTGAACCTTATATTGTTCATCCATTAGAAGTAGCAATTACATTGACTGAGTGAAAAATGGATAAAGACACAATTATTACTGGATTGCTACATGATGTTTTAGAAGATACTGATTGTGAAGAAAGTGAAATAGAATCAAGATTTGGTTCAAAGGTTCTTGAAATGGTTCTAGCTGTTACAAAAGTTTCAAAACTTTCAGAAGAAAATAGAACAAGAGAAAACCTTGAGAACGCAAATAATGAATATCTAATTAAGGTTATGATGTCAGTTACAAAAGATCTAAGACCTATTATGGTAAAAATTGCTGATAGAATGCATAACATGTATACAATATCCCATCTAAAAAAAGAAAAACAAAAAAGAATAGCAACAGAAACATTTAATGTTTATGCAAACATAGCAGGAAGACTTGGTTTATATCATCAAAAATCAATATTAACAGATTTATCATTTGCAGTTTTAGAACCAGAAAAATACCAACAAACAAAAGAAACCTTAGATGAACTTGTTGAATCAAATTTAGAACATCTAGAACAAATTAAAAAAAGTATCAAAGATATCTTGGCCCAAAATAAAATTGAATGTAATGTTACTGAAAGAGTTAAAAGTATTTATTCAACATACAAGAAAAACGAAAAAGGTATAGATATAAAAGATATTCATGACATTTTTGCCATGAGAATAATTGGTAATTTTAATGTAATAGATTGTTATAAAATACTTGGTTTAATTCATATTAATTTCACTTTTGTTCCAAACACATTTAAAGATTACATTTCATCACCAAAACTGAATTTGTATCAATCAATTCATACAACCATTGTTTACAAAAAAATGTTTGCAGAGATTCAAATTAGAAATCTAATGATGGACAATGTTGCAAATTATGGTGTTGCTGCACACTGAATATATAAAGAATCTGATGGTGTGGAACATTTAATTAATGAAGAACTTTTAAAAGATGTAATTGATCCAAATGAAATTAGATCTCAAAGATTAAAAAATATTTCAAGAATTAAAATATTTGATGTTTTATTAAAAAATAATAACAAATGATATGTGGTAACTGAAAATTCTACTGTATTAGATTTAGCATATAAATATAATCCAGAAAAAATTGGTTATGTCCAAGGGGCAACAAAAGAAAGTGTTAAATTGCCTTTAACATACAATCCAATCAAAAATGATATTTTAACAATTGATTATTCTGAAGAATTACAAGTAACCCCCGAATGATTAGATTACCTTACAAATGAAGAAGCTAAAAAGAAAGTAAGAGAAGTATTAGAATCTTCAGAAGAGAGCAAAGAATCTAAGCTTATAAGCGAAATAAGAAAACATCTTAAAGAATCAATGGAAACCGCTGCTGAAATTAAGAAAAGACTTTCTTATTTAAACTTTACATCTTTAACAGAGTATTTTGATTTTTATAGAGAACTTAATAAAAACGTCACAGAAGAAACCTTATTTAATTTATTTACTAAAAACAAAAAATGAAAAAGAGCTTACAATACTTTATCTGATGCAAAAGAAAAAACAAGTCTTGAAGCTTATGGTTTAAAAAATATAGATGCTATCAATTACAAACAAATTAAATTCCCAGATTGTTGTTCAAAAGTACCAGGAATGCAAATAGTTGGTTATTTATCTAAAGGGATTTTATACATCCATAAATTTAATTGTGAAAAAATAGAACAAAACGCTAAAAAATATGTTATGGAATGAAACACTACTATGTTAGAAGCATTCCCAAAAATGTACTATTGTACCTTAACAATATCTTATAAAACTTCATTCTTAAAAATAAATCAAATCATACACTTAATTACTTCTAAGAGTTTAGAGATAACATCTTTCCAAACTATTAAAGCAAGTAATAGCATGAAAATGTCTACATTCAAAATTAAAGTTAATAACTATAGTGAGATCAAAAAACTTGTAGATGATATCACATTTAAATTTGATAAAGATGTTGAAATAAAAATTAAATAATTAAACAAAAAGTCATGACACTTTTGTGTTGTGATTTTTTTAATTATATTTCTTAAAAAGACAATAATAATAAAAAATGACACTGATTAAAATCAGTGTCATAAGTATTACTATATATTGCCAAGAGATTTAACAATTTTCTTGTTTTGTTTTTTAGGTTCATTTTTCTTTTCAACTTTTTTAGTTGGTTGAGTAACAATTTTTTTACTAAATTGTTCAGCTCTACCTTTAATTTGTTGACCAGTTGATGTACCTGAATAAAATGGATGACAACTTGAACAAATATCAATAGTTACTTCTTTATCTTTTAAAGTTGATTTAATTTCAAATTTACTACTACATGATGCGCATGTAAAAGTTACAAATTGACTTTTAGTGTGAATATCTTTTTTCATTTAAAACTACTAAATAAAAACTATTTGAATTCTACAGTTGCACCAGCATCAGTGAATTGTTTTTTCATAGCTTCAGCATCTTCCATTTTTACACCTTCTTTAATTGGACTTGGTGCATTGTCAACTAAAGCTTTAGCTTCCATTAAACCTAAACCTGTAATTTCTCTCACAACTTTAATAACATTAACTTTGCTAGCTCCAGCGCTTGTTAAAACTACAGTTACTTCACTTGGAGCAGCGTTTGCAGGACCAGCTGCTGCTGGACCAGCAACTGCAACTGGAGCAGCCGCTGATACACCAAATTCTTTTTCAATTGCTTCAATTAAATCTTTAATTTCTAGCATTGTCATTTCTTTAAGTGATTCAATAATATCTTTGCTTGTAATTTTAGCCATAATAATTCTCCTTGATTCTAAATAAATTTATTAATTAATTTTTTGTATCCGCTACAGCTTTTAGAGCGTATAGGAAACCTCTAATTGGTGATGTAAGACATGATAAGAACATGCTATACATTCCTTCACGATTTGGAAGAGAAGCAACTGCTTTTGTTTTTTCTTCATCCAAAAATTGGTTTTCTAAATAAGATCCTTTAATTTTAATAAAAGTATTTTCTTTAGTTAATTCAAATACTTCTTTTAAAGGAGCAATTTCATCTTCATATCCAATTGCGATTGCATTAGGCCCAATAAGGTCACCAAAATCTTTAATATTAGATTTAACTAATGCTCTATTTAAAATGTTGTTTTTTAAAATTTTAACTTTAGCTTTGTTAGCTAATAATTTTTTTCTTAAAACAGTCATTTCTTCAGCTGTCAGTCCAGAATATTCAAAAATAATAAATGATTTAGCACTACTAATTTCTTGAGAAACTTCGCTAACTAAATTTTCTTTAATTTTTATTATTTTTCTCATGATTATATCCTTTCCTAAACAATGTAATAAACTAAAATATGGTTTCATATCCTTAAAGACATAAAACCATTATTAACAAAAAATATTAATAAAAATAAATTAAATATTGTTATGTTAATATGCCTCGGTAACTTTTTTAAAGTTATAACTCGTTACTGTCTTTAGTATATTACCTAATTATGATAACATAAAAAACAATTTTAATATGAGATATTAAAATATTTTTGCTTACTAAATATAAATTGGTATCAATAATAAAACAAAAATATTTTAAATATATAACTAAAACTTTATAATTTAAAAAGTTTGAATAGGAGATATATATGAAACTTATTTTAGAACCATTGCAAAATAATAAAGCAGATACTTTGATAAAAAACAACCAAATTCTGCAAATTAATTCATTAGATGACATATACCAATTTTGTTCAAAATCGTTTTCTGTTTTTAAAACTTTAAAAGGTTTTGACACATTTTTTAAAGAAAATGTTTTCAACAAAAAAGATTTAGACATAACAAATTATTATTTTTTAGACCATTCAAGTTATGTGGGTTTGTTTTTAATTTTTAAAACTGAACAAGATATTTTAAATTATGTTGAAGATACATGTATTGGAAGAGGAGAAAAACCCGTTGAAACTATAGATGAAGCATTTAAGTATTTAAAAGATGATGAAATAAAAGTCTATAAAATAAAAGAATTTGAAAGTTTAAATCAAAATGAATGAGAAACATTTTATAAAGAAAGTATTGCATCAATAAAAAAGAAAAATTAATTCAATATATATTCAAGAATATAAAAAAATATTGTTTTTTGGTAGTTGAAAAATAACTAACCTCTAAACAATATCCCTAACTGACATGTGAAGTGCAACACTTCAATGTTACATTAAACTCTCGACTTTGAAATATAAGTTGAGAGTTTTTTTGTTTTAAATATTTTCTTGATACATTTGGTAAGCTGTTTTATAACCAAACATTTTTCTTGGGATGTTGTTTACTTTTCATTCAAGAGTTTTTATTTTATCTTCACTTACTAAACTGAAGTCAGTTCCTTTTTTATATCATCTTCTAACTATCCCATTTATGTTCTCGTTGGACCCTCTTTGGAATGAAGAATAAGGTTGGCAATAATAAACTTTAAAGTTGAATTGTTTTGCAGTTATTCCCATCATTTGAAACTCTAACCCATTATCAACAGTGATGCTTTTTATTGGGAGTTTTTCATCTCGAATAATGGTATACATTTTAGCCATCATTGATCTAGCGTTCTTCCCTTTTATTTTTCTAATAATTGCCAACCTTGTTTTTCTTTCCACTAATGTCAATAAGTGGTAATAACCACTTTGCCTTTTACTAACTATTAGATCAGCTTCTCAATGTCCAAATTCTTTTCTATTGTTTATCTTTTCTGGTCTTAGACTATAAGGAATGCAGTATTTTCCATCAATTTTAGAAAATATACCTATTTTTCTTCTTTTTCCTTTAACATATTTTCTTCTTAAACAATCTCTTCTTTGTATCTTTCAAATCTTGCTATTGATTCATCTAAATACTTGCCTAGCACTTGGAACTTTAACTAACGGATAGTTTTCTTTTATTCAAAAAATTGTAGCTTCTACACCATGAGATTTAGGATTAAATTTTTGAATAAAAAGATCTGTGAAGTTTTTGTACTTCAACATAAAAAACATATGACAATTTGATTTTCTTCTAATGTATTTTTTGTGAGCAGTTGATGAATAATAAATCCCTGTTGAAGATGTGTTTCTTTTTAATTCTCTTGATATTGTTGATTTGTTTTTATTTAAGATTTTTGCAATCTTATTCATAGAATATTTTTCTTTATTTCAAAGAAAATAAATTAAGCATCTTTCTTCTTTTGTTAAATGTTTATAAGTTTTCATAAGCACTCCTAATATTCATTATCTTTTTATTAGTGAACACTTACAAACAAAACAAATGAAGTGCACACTCTTTTTTGAGTGTTGCACTTCACATGTCAATCGAGCATATTGTTTTTTGGTAGTTGAAAAATAACTAACCTCTAAACAATATTTTTAATCATTTGGATTTATTTCTTTGTTTATTTTATCTAATTTAATCTCTATTTCTTTAGATATTTTTTTTATTTGTTCACTTATGTCATCTTTATTAGATAAAGCAATTTCTTTAAATTTTATACTCTCTATTCCATATAATAAATCTTTCATTAAAGTTAATCCTCTAATGTTTTCTTTTTGCAATAAAGAATCTTCATTTATATAACCTTCCATTTTTTGAAGGTTATTTATTTCATTAGCTAAAGAACTTGCTACTTTTTCTTGATAATGATTTATCAATTCAATTAATTGTTCTTTAATAACAGGATTTTCTTCATATAAATTAATTAATTTAATTAAAACCTTATAAGAAACTTTTATATCATTTTCCATACATAGTCTTAAATAATAAAATAATGATTTAAAAAATCACATATCATTTTTATCAACAAAATAAATGTCACCAATAGTGTCAAAGTATATTTTGCACAGGTAATTATTATTGCAAATTAATTGAATTAAATCTAATTCCTTTTTTACTAACCGATTTAAATAAAAATTTGGATCTAAAGGTTTTGATTGTGATATTTTAGGAAAACCATATATATTAATATCATCTATAGAATTAAAAAAATAATTGTTGTTTTTTTGTTTTTTATAATAATTGTTTTGCTTATTTTGATAAATTAAATTTTCATTACTCTTTTTATTAATAAGTGTTTTTAAATTTTCTACACTTATTCCTGAAGCATTAGATAGTTTTTGTAAATCAGAATCAATAAATAATTCATTAAAGCCAATTTCATTAATATTAGCAATTATTTCATTAGCATAAACTTTTTTTTCTTTATCAGTTGTTGTTTCACTAAACTTTTTTTCTATTTGAAATTCCACAACACTAATGTGGTTTGAAACAATATTTCTTGTTTTTTCTTTACCATTTGCTTTTAGGTATTCATCTATGTCTTTAAAATTTTTATCATATGGTTTAACAATAAAAATATTTATATTTCAATTTTTAATTTTTTTAACAAATTCCATTGTTGCATTATATCCTGCATTATCATTGTCAAAACAAAGAATAATACTTTTTATATTAGGGTATTTTTTTATTAAATTAATTTGATGATTAGTAAACGCTGTTCCCATTGAAGCTATTACATTTTCAATATTAATTTGTCTAAAAGCAAAAACATCCATGTAACCTTCAACAAGAAATATTTCATTAAATTGTGTTTTATCAAAATTATTAAAATTAAACAATAAGTTTTCTTTTTTAAAAACATCTGTTGTTTTAGTGTTTAGATATTTTATATTGCCACTTTGATTTAAAATTCTTCCACTAAAACCAACAATATTATTGTGTTCATCTTTAATTGGAATAATAATTCTATCTCAAAAAAAATCTGAATAAGTCCCATCATCTTTTAGAATGGCCAAACTATTTTCAACAAGTTGATTTGGGGTTCAAATAAAATTTTCATCTCTATTTGCGCCAAACATATTATTTTCATTTGTTAATCTACTAAACAAATATTTACTATTATCTTCATTTGGTGCATATCCTATTTCATATTCTTTAATAAGATCTATTGTTAAATTTCTATCTAACAAATAATTAAGTTGCTTTTCATATTTATCTGCAAGTAATGATTTGTGGTAAATGAAACAAGCTTGAGAATTTAATTTATAAATTTTTTCTCATTTTTCATTAATATCACTATAATTTTTGAAATAATTATTTAAATTAATATCACTTAAATTAAATGTTGTAGCTATTTCTTTAATTGCATTAAAATCACTAATTTTTTTATATTTTGCAACAAAATTAATTGCATTACCTTTTGCATTACAAACAAAACATTTAAATATTTTTTTAGATTCATTAACAGATAAAGATGGATTGTTATCACCATGAAAGGGACACAAACCTCAGTAGTTATTTCCTTTTTTTTGCAAGTTAATGTAATTTTTTATTACATCAACTATACTACACTTGTCAATGATATATCTATAAATTGAAAAGCTATCATTCATTTTAAACTCCACTATAAATTATTTTAATGTTTATAAATGTATTAACAAAATAAAAATTACACATTAGTGTAATTTTTAAAATAAACTTTTTAAATTATCTAAATTGATATCACTTATTTTTATTCTTACTTGTTTCATTGAATCACGTTCTCTAATTGTTACAGATTTGTCATTTAAGCTATCAAAATCAAAAGTTAAACAATATGGTGTACCAATTGCATCTTGTCTTCTATATCTTTTTCCAATTGAACCAGATGAATCAAAAGTTGCACTTACATTTTTTGATAATAATTCAAAAAATAAACTATTAGCTTCTTCTGTTAGTTTGTTATTAAGTGGTAAAACTGCAATTTTATATGGTGCAATTTTTTCATCTAATTTTAATACTACCCTAGTTTCATTTTCAACAATTTCTTCATAATAAGCATCAATAAGAACAGCATATAATAAACGTTCAACACCAACTGATGGTTCAATAACAGAAGCTATAATCTTTTTTGAATTATCATTTGGGTCAAGATAAGTTAAATCTTTTTTACTAAATTCTTGATGGTGCGTTAAATCATACACTCCACGATTAGCAAGTCCTCACAATTCAGATTTACCATGAGGAAAATCATAAAAGAAATCAATAGTTTTTTTAGAATAGTGAGAAAGTTCTTCTTTTGGATAATTAATAATTGAAATATTTTCTTTTTTTATTTTTAATTGATCAAATAAAAAACTTTTTATTTTTTGTTCAAACATATCAAAAGATTTTTCTTCATCTTTTTCTTCACAAAAAAACTCGATTTCCATTTGTTCAAATTCCCTTGTTCTAAAGATAAAGTTTCCAGGTGTTATTTCATTTCTAAAAGCCTTACCAATTTGACCAACTCCAAATGGTAATTTAGCACGTTGAGTTCTAGCAATATTTTTAAAATTAATAAAAATACCTTGTGCTGTTTCAGGTCTTAAAAAAGCTTTGTCTTTAGCATCTTCAACAACACCAATAAAAGTTTCAAACATTAAATTAAATTTTCTAATTTTTGTTCATTCTTGTTTTTTACAATTTGGACACTTTATATTATGTTTGTTAATTATTTCAATTAACACATCATCAGCTGTTTGCTCATTTATTTTTTCATTACAATTTTCTTCTATTAATTTATCTGCTCTATATCTAGATTTACAATTTTTACAATCAATTAAAGGGTCACTAAAATTATCAATATGACCACTAGCTTTTCAAACCAATGGATTAAGAATAATATTTGTATCTATTAAATGCATATTTGGTACAGATGTAATAAAATAATTAATTCACAAATTCTTTAAATTGTTTTTTAACAAACTACCTAAAGGGCCCATATCTCAAGCATTTGAAAGTCCACCATATATTTCAGAGTTTTGATAAACAAAACCATATGTCTTTAAATGATTAATAATTTGTTCTTGATTAACTTTACTCATAATAATCCTCATTAAACATTAATTATTATAAACTTAATTGTTTTTATAGTTTTTTTATTTAATTAAATTAAATAAATTTGGTCCACCGTTATTTTTATAAAAATAAACTAATAACTTAATTGCAGATATTTTTACTTGATCACTAAACTTTTCTGATTCTGAAAATCTTTTATTATCAATAAGAAATATTAGTTTTAAAACGTTAATATCAATTTTAAGGTGATTATCATCACATTTTGAACAAACAAAACCAAAATTTGTTTCACTAAAATTAGAAATGTTTTTATTTGCACAAGATGAACATGAATTTAAAATTAATTTTATTCCAGATAACCTAATTAAGTTTATTATTATGTACAATATAAGTAAATTTTGATTATTTACTTTTTTTATATATTCAAGTGATTGTTTATAAAATTTAAAAAATTTTATTCCACTTAATTGACTCATATAAGAAGCTGCATTTAAAAAAAGAAGAGCTGAATTAAAATTAATATTACTATCATTAGGTTCTAAAAGTTTTACTCTTTTTAGTTTTCCAATTTTTTTACTATCTCTTGATAAGAAAAATTCAAACTCTAAAAAATTACCAAAAAACAAATTCCTTCCATTTTTTGAATTTATTTTTTTAACTCCTTTTGCCATACAACTAAAAACATTACCATATTCATTTATAAAAGTTATTATTTCATCAAAGAGCTCATAATCTTCTCTATTAATCAAATACCCTTTAGTAATTGTTTCAGACATTATTTTTTGTATCCTAAATCTTTAATAATTTCATTATTGTCTCTTCAATTTTTTTTCACTTTTACAAAAGATTGTAGGAAAAGTTTGCAATCATACACTTCGCTAAGTTTAGCTCTAATTAAAATTCCAAGCTTTTTGATCGTGTTACCATTTTTTCCTATTATTATTGGTTTTTGAGATTCTTTTTCAACTACTATTGAATAAAAAATAGTTAAAAGATTTTTAGTTTCATCATAATCCATTTTATCAATTACAACAGCTACACTATATGGAATTTCTTGTCTAAAATTATTAATAATTACTTGTCTAATTATTTCACTTACAAAAAATTCTTCTTTTTGTTCAACTGATTCCTTTTCATAAAAGTTATTAGTATCAACTTCTTCTAAGTTTGATTTTAATAAATCCATAAGTTTATCAATATTTGTCTGATCTTTACTACTTAAAAAAATTATTTCATCAAAATCCATTTGTTGTTTAACTGTTTCTATTTTTGAATTTATGTCTTGTTCATTAACTAAATCAATTTTATTAACTCCAAGAATTATTTTCTTTATTTTGAATTTCTTTATTTCATCCAAAATTTTTTGATCTTCATCATCAAACTTTCTTGAAATATCAAATAAGAAAACAATTACATCTGTGTTCTTTAATGATTTTTTAACTTGTGAATTTAAAAATAAATCTAATTTGTTTTTTGGATTATGATATCCAGGAGTATCAGAAAATAATATTTCTGAATTATCATCTTTATAAACAATTTGTATTTTGTTTCTTGTTGTTTGTGGTTTACTTGATGAAATTACAACTTCTTTTTTAAAAATAGCATTAATTAATGTTGATTTCCCAACATTAGGTTTACCAACTATTGATACAACTCCAACTTTCATTATGCACTAGCCCCTGAAGAAATTTGATTAAAAATAACAATAAACTTAGGAATAAAAATTAAAAGTCCAACAATAACTGACATCAAAGAAAAAACAAGCGAAGCTGCAGCTGATATATCTTTTATCTTTCTGGCATTAAAATTATATTTAAAAGAAATCATATCAACTATGTTCTCTATAGCTGTATTTATTAATTCAACACCAATTACTAAAAATATAACAATAACAAGAATTATTCAGTCAATTGTTTTCATTTGTTTATTAATAATTCCAGCAACAGTTAAGACAATAACACTAACAATAAAATGAATAACCAATGATTTCTCTTCTTTTATAGCATAAACAAGTCCCCTAAATGCATAAAGGAATTTTTTCAATATAGCAACAAACTGATTATTATTTTTATTTGACACTTCTATTACCTAATTTTATCTTATCTAATACATTATATTGCTTATTAAGCATAATTTTTTCATCATTTTCATTTTGATGATCATAACCTAATAGATGATATATTCCATGACAAATTAAAAAAAGTGTTTCTCTATAAATTGAATGGTTATATTCTTTTGATTGTGAAATTGTTTTTTCATAATTTAAATATATTTCTCCAACAAGGTTCGTTTTAAACTCATTGTTATCTCAAAAAGAAAAAGTAATTACATCTGTTGGATAATTTTTTTTTCTAAAAGAATTATTCATTTCTTTTGATTCATCGTTATTTTGAATTGATATTTCAAAAATTAATTTACCTTTTAATTTCTCTGACAAAAAAATTATTTTTGAAGCTTTTTTAATTAAAGAAAGCATTTTTTTATCTAAAAAATTATATTTATCATTTATTTGAATTTTGAACATATAACAAAATTATAATATTAAAAATTTAAAAAATATTTTTTAATATATAAAAAAATAAACTTATGTTTTTATCGTGAATTTTAATACTATATTGAGCATCTTTTATACTAATATATTTATTAATATAAATAATTGTAAAGTTATCTTGATAAACCACATTATCTACATAACATTTAATTTCATTATCTAAATAATTCAAAATTAATTTATCACCAGGATTGTATAAATTTTGTGTTCCATTTAACTGAATATATTGATGATCATTAATCAATATTATTGTTCCGTTTTTATAATCATTTACTTGATAAAAAAACCCAAATAAAATGATAAATAAAAATAGAAAGAAAATTATTAAACCTAATATGTTTATTTTATATTTCATTGCTTAACTCCACATTAAAATTAAAGTGTTTTTTAATTCCTTTTGTGTGTGATGTACAAATTACAAAATTATGTTTAACTATATGAGGGTGTATTTTTTCAAATACATATGAAATTCATTTTTGATTTAAATTACTAAATGATTCATCTAATAAAATGACTTTATTTTCAGCTGTTAACAAAGATATATAATTTAACATCTGAATTTCCCCATGACTAAATGATTTCTGATTTAAATCAATTTTACTTTCTTTTAAAAAATCAACCATGATGTTTCTTACTTCTATTGAGTGATTAATTATTTTTTCAATATTGAAATCTAATATTGCATTAGATGGTAAATAAATTAATTTATCATCATAATCTATTTGATTTATATTTTTTAAATTTATTCCATTAATCATATATGAAAAATTATTACCATCTGGTTTTATAAATAATGAAAGTATTTTTAGCAACGTTGACTTGCCTACTCCATTTTTCCCTGTAATCAATGTATTGTTTATAAAAGTGAAGTTACTGTTTCAAAATATTTTTTTATCATCATAAAAATAAGTTAAATTATTTAATTGTATTTTTTTGATTTTATTAAGTGTTAAATTTTTATCAATTAAATTCTTATTGTTTAAAACCAAAAAATCATTTACTAAAATATTACTTTTTTTATAGTTAGGGTAACTTGCAAAATATTTAAAAATATCTCCAAAAGAATTTGTTATCAAAGAAAGCAAAGTGAAACTATATACCATTTCAGATATAGTTAATGATTTGTCTATTTTTTGATTAATAAAATAACAAGAAACCATAATTAAGCAGCAATATATAAATTTGCTAAATGTATTATCAAGCAGTGTCAAAAATGAATCTTTTATATTTACATTATTATAATCATCATAATATTTTCATGCATTTTTGTGACAATCTTGTTCTAATTCTTTTTGTTTGTCAACATTTTTTTCTGTAATCAAAAAATCATAATATTTAAGATATTGGATTTCAACATTATTTTTTGAAAAATTTAGTTTTTCAAAATTATCTTTTGCCAATTTGTTTTTAAAATAACTAATTGATAATACTATTATTAAATATAAAAATGATCCAATTAAATAAATATATGAATTCAAAACTATTAAAATAAAAACTATTAAACAATAAATGACATCAGAAATTAAATTCAAATCATTTAAATATTTTTTTATAATTATTGTTCCAATAGCTTGTGGATATTGCATTAATATTTTCTTATCTATATTATCAAAAAATACTTTATCTTTATTTTTTAAAACATTTGTGTGAATTAATATATTTTCTTTCATAATTTTTTGACACACATTAATTTTTATTAATGTAGCAAAATAATCACTTATATATTGAAATAAAAATAAAACAATAAAGAAAAAACCAATGAAAAATAAGTTTTGATTTAAATTTAATGGAATTATTTTATCAATTGCTATTTTAATAAAACCACTTCCGATTAATCCTATAGTCATAAAAAGTAAATCAAAAATAACCATAAAAAAACAATACATATGCTTTGATGGTAAGTATAATTTTTGTTTGTTTATTTCATTTAGAGAAAAATCTATTTCTTTATATACTCTTCTTTTGCTAAACTCTATAATACATCCACAATATATATTTTCAAATTCATCATAGGAATATTTTTTAACTGTTCCAGAACTATCATATATTGTTATGAATTCTTTTGATTTTTTAGCAATAACAAAATGGTTGTATCCATATGATTTTACATATGTAACAAAATATTCTTCATTATTGTATTTTAAAAACTCATTAAAATCAGATTTATATGATTCAACATCTAAATTAATTTTATTTGCTATGATTTCTAAATCATAGATTGATAATCCTTTCTTTTTTATTGGAATTATTTTATGTAGATCATGTTTTTTGATTTTATCTTTGTAATAATAATTATGCATAGAAACTAAAACACATAATCCACATTCATATTTATTAGTTTGTAATTCTATCTTCATACCAATATCTAAATAACTTTTTTTAAAAGAAACTACAAAAAAAATAAAAAAATCTCTTATTGTTCTATCAATAAGAGATTTTTAACATAAAAGCTTATTGCTTTAATTTTTTTCTTTTTTATCTTCCTCTTTAGTTTCTTCTTTTTTAGTTGGATCAGCTTTTTGGTTTTTCATTGCCTCTGCAAATTGAGAAGCCATAGCTTCAAATTGATCAATTTTTGTTTTTAATTCATCATATTTTTCTTCTTTTAATAATTTTTCTAATTCATCAATTTGTTTTTGTGCTTGTTCTCTTTGAGCAGGTTCGGCTTTTTTACCTTCTTCAGATTCAAGTCCTTGTTTTAAAGTGTTGATTAAAGATTCAGCTCTATATTTAGTTTCTTTTTGCATTTTAATTTTTTCATCTTTTTCTTTGTTTTCTTCAGCTTCTTTAACCATTCTATCTATTTCGTCTTGACTTAAACCACTTGAGTCTTTAATAGTAATGTTAGCTTCTTTGTTAGTTTTTTTATCTACAGCTTTAACATTTAAAATACCATTAGCATCAATGTTGAAAGTAATTTCAATTTGAGGAACACCACGTGGAGCTGGTTCTATTCCATCCAAGATAAATCTTCCTAAAGATTTATTATCAGCAACCATTGGACGTTCACCTTGAACAATGTGAACATCAACTGATGGTTGATTATCTGATGCAGTAGAGAAAATTTGAGATTTTGAAATTGGAATAGTTGAATTTCTTTTAATAATTGGAGTAGCAACTCCACCTAAAGTTTCAATACTTAAAGTCAATGGGGTAACATCTAATAATAAGATGTCTTTAACATCGCCCATTAAAACTCCACCTTGAATAGCTGCACCTTGTGCAACAACTTCATCAGGATTAATTGATTTATCTGGAGTTTTGTTAATTTTTCTTGTTACAAGTTCTTCAACAGCAGGCATTCTTGTAGAACCACCAACTAATAAAACTTTATCAATATCATTAGCTGAAAGTTTTGCTTCTTTTAATGCATCTTCAACTGGTTTTACAGTTCTTTCTAATAAGTCCTTAGTTAGTTCTTCAAATTTAGCACGACTTAATTTAAGTTCAACATTTAAAGGACCATCGTTTGTCATTGAGATGAATGGTAATTGAATCTCAACTTCTTTTAAACCTGATAATTCAATTTTTGCTTTTTCTGCTGCATCTTTTAATCTTTGCATAGCCATTTTGTCAGTAGATAAATCAACTTTGTGATTAGATTTAACTTCAGCAACAATTCAATCAATTATCTTTTGATCTCAGTCATCTCCACCTAAGTGATTATCACCAGAAGTTGCCAATACTTCAAATGTTCCATCAGCTATTTCTAATATAGAAACGTCAAAAGTACCACCACCAAGGTCATATACTAATACTTTTTGTTCTTTATTTAATTTATCTATACCATAGGCTAATGCAGCAGCAGTTGGTTCATTAATTATTCTTTCAACTTCTAATCCAGCAATTTTACCAGCATTTTTTGTAGCTTGTCTTTGAGAATCGTTAAAGTAAGCTGGAACAGTAATTACAGCTTTATTAATAGTTACACCAAGTTTTTCTTCAGCACATTTTTTAATGTAAGTTAAGATTTTTGCTGAAATTTCTTCAGGAGTATATTTTTTACCTTCAATTTCAACAGTTTCTTTAGTACCAATTAATCTTTTAATTGAGTGAATTGTATTCTTGTTTGTAACCATTTGTCTTTTTGCAGCTTCACCAACGATTGTTTCTTCACCTTTAAATGAAACAACAGATGGAATTGTTCTTTTCCCTTCTGGAGTTTCTAAAATTTTAGGTTTACCATTTTCGATTACAGAGACACAAGAGTTAGTTGTCCCTAAATCGATTCCTATAATAATATTACTAGCCATAAAAGCCTCCTATTAGTTGTTAATGCAAATAGTATAACACATTTTTTAGCACTCTACATAGTTTTTTGCTAATTTTGCAAATTCTGAAAATTTTGTCATTAATTTAAATAATTATCATTAATATAAAAGTGTAATGACGATGGTTTATAAACCGTCTATAAATAAGGAAAGGTAAATTAAGATGGCAAAAAATATATTAGAAGCAAAAATAGGATTTGGTACATGACAAGCACTTGATCCTAAATTGATTGTTGATCAATTAAGATGAGCTATAGAAAATAACTATGACTTTATAGATACTGCTTGAGTTTATGAAAATGAAAAAATAATTGGTGACGCTTTAAGTACTTTAAGAAATCAAAACTATAAAATACCACCAATTCAAACAAAGATATGAACTCCTTTTTTTAAGCAAGATGTGATTCAACAACTTAAAAGTCAATTAAAAGATTTACAACTTGAATGTGTTGATAGTGTATTACTTCACAGACCACACGTTGATAACACATATAATGTAAAAGCTTGAAAAGAATTAATTCAAGCAAAAAAACTTGGATTAGTAAAACATATTGGAGTATCAAATTTTGATAAGGACATGATAGAAATTTTATACACAGAAACTGGTGTATATCCTGAAATTAATCAAATAGAACTATCAGCAAATTATACAAGAAGAGATAGAATTAAATACAATTTAGAAAAAAAGATTGTAATCCAAGCTTGAACCCCACTTGGATTAATAAAAGAAAATTTAAAAAATTCTTTTTTAATTGAAATGGCAAAAAAATATAATTGTACAGTACCTCAATTATTAATAGCCTATGCTAGTAGTTTTAAAACTGCTCCAATTATTAAAAGTTCTTCAGAAGAAAGAGTAAAAGAAAATATTGCAAAAATTGATTTAGTTTTAGATGAAGAAGATGTTTATTTAATTGATAGAAAACTTAATAGACACGAATCATCACTAGATCAAAAAACTGACACATATCCAGAATTCAGTTTAGATAAATAAAAAAATAATACCTAGCAAAACTATGTTAGATATTATATAAAATATTATTTAACAACTTGTAATAATTAATTTATTACAATACTTATTAACATATGAAGTACATACTTTAAGTATTGTGCTTCATTTTTTAATTAAGTAAAAGATTAATGTGATTTATATACTTCTTATTTTTATATCACTTTAAAAATACAAACTAAATAGTTGTTCTATTTCTTGCACTTTATTTTGATCTAATTTGTTTTTCTTGTCCATATATAAAATTTGAATTGAAACTACAATAAACTTTTTGGGTACAATTGCAATATTTCTTAAATAAATATCATTAGAAACTAGTATTGTTAGTCAATATCTTATTTCCACTTTATGGTTTGTTATTTCACTTATTTTTTCTTTTTCCATTTTAGTTTGAAGTTCTTCTAATCTTTTGAAAGATGATAAATAATTTTTTGGTTTAAAAAAATATATCAAAACTATAAGAACTATTGCATAAATTATTACAAAACCAATAATTATATATTTTCTTGCATCAGTGAAGTTATTTGTTAAATAAGCTACAGCTACAACACAAACTATTGGGATTATTGGAACAAATGCATATATCCTTCAGAACAAAGATGTATAAAACAAATATATTGAACTTTGATTAGATTCAAATATAGTTTTGTAATTGTTCATTTTATTTTTTTCAATAACTTGTGATAGTTTTTTACATGCTTTTTTATTTACTACAAATGATAATCATTTCAATCCAAACAAAACAAAAAACATTATTAAAAAAATAATTAAGTAAATCAAATCAGGTAATTGCATTATTTTACCTCACTATTATATTTAACGCTTTTTCTAACATCAAAAAAACTTTTGGAATTTATTATAAAAAGAAAAATTAAAAGTATTATTGATATACCAATTGAAATTAAAAAAAATAAAATGTTTGAATCATTCAGATCATAAATAAGTTTATTAAAAGATATTGGCAAGCTAAAAATTGAAAAGCTGCACAAAATAAATCTTGTTATTGTTGAAAATCAACAAAATATTTTTTTTCTATCAAATTCACAATCTACATCCAATAAAAATTTTCCAGATTCTAACAACGAAATGTAGTTCATGGGACATATAACAAAACCAAATCCACTAAATGTTGCTCCACCTGTTCTTATTGTTCCAATATTTCTTGCTAAAAAATATTTTCTTACTCTTATATTTGAATATGACTCATCTAAATAATTAATATCATCGATATATGTTTTGTAAAATCTTAAAAAAAGATTTCCAGGTTTAAAAAAATTTTCAGTCATATTTTTAAAAAAATTATTTTTACCTTCTTCAAATGTTCAGTTTGTAAGATCAATATTTGAATTTTTATTTTTTAAATATATTTTATACACTCTCTTTTTTATCAAATAAATAAAAAGTGGTGTAAGTGTTATTGTTAACCCCCAATAAGCACTAATATAGATATATAAAGGTAATGGATTATCAAAAAAACCTATAAAAAATCCTATAACAACTACTGGTATGGACATAAAGACAATACAATATGGAATAGGTCTTCACAACTTTTTATCTAATTCATTATTGATGTTTATAAATCAAGATTGCATTATTGAGTTCAAAATAATTAAACCAACTATTGGAAGAAAATAAATATAAAGCGGCAACTTTAATTTATTGAATCTTAAAAACATGTATTCTATATTTTTAGACATATAATCCTCCATAAATGCACCATTGAAATTTAATAAGAATAAACATATAACTGTTTATAACGTTGTGTAATATTAAAACAAAATCTAGTTTAATAAACATACAAAACATAAACAAATTGTCTTTTTAATGTTCCACTAGAAACTCTAGAATTTTTTAAAATCATCTAACATCAAAGTGAAACCTTTATTTTTACAATATGAAATCTAATAAATTGATTTTTTTGAAATTATCATAAATAATCTAAATGGTTATTTTTAATCTCTTTTGTTTTATCTTTTTTCAAAGTTAATTAGAATTTTAAATCTTCATTGTTAAATTATTTGTATATATATTAATAAATAAATTTATTTAAAACATCATCAACATTGGTGTGTAATATCATCATGATTTATTTCTGTTTTTAATTACCTTCTTTTTTCTTCTTCCTATATTTTCTTTTTTATGTTCATAACATAATAGTAAAACTTTTTTTAAAAAGAGATGAAAAATAGTTTATTTAAATAAATATTTCTTTTGTTGTTGCTAAAAGTCTGGAGCATAAACAAAACATATAAAGGCATATCTTTTTTAAGTAACGCTTTATATGTCTATATATTTTTTTAACAATTGTTTACTAAAAATTTTTTAAAAACATTTTTCTATACAAGAAACTAAAACATAATGTTATTAATGTATAAACTATCATTGGTATTGGTATCATTAAAAATCTAAATACATACGCAACCGAAAACGGATTTGAACCAATATTAGTTATTGGAATAACATTTGTAAACATCAATGCTAAAAATGTAACATGAAAAACAATATATAAAAGATTTACAACAAAATGAACAAGCCCCAAAAGATATAGTTTAGATCTATTTAAAACTGAATCAATTTCATTTAAAAGATACATCATTCCAACATATCAATATACAAAACTGAACACAAAGCAATTTCTTTTTTTAAATAGCGAATAACTTCCAAAAGTATCAGAACTTCTAGATCTTAAATACGCACGTCTTTGTTCTTCAGAACATTGCAATTCCACAGGAATATCAAATTCTTTGTTAGAGATAAATTCATCATTTTTTAAAGTAAAGAAATTGTTTTTAAAGTTTGTAAATATTTCATTTCCATTAAATTTATCAATTTTAGAAGTATCTTCATTATAATCAACTTCTCTATCATATTTTGATCAGTAATAATGGTTATAACTTTTTTTAATAATTGATTTTGATTTCATTGTTATAAGAGGTTGATAAATAAATTGAAATATAAAACTTAGACCAAATGATGCTATGAAAAAATATAAAGCATATAACAAAGATGCATCTAATGACAATAAAATAACAAATAATATTATGTTTATAAAGAAAACTAAAAATGCATTAATTATAAAAATACCAAATGAAAGAAACATATATTTTCTTCTAAACCTTCATATGAAATCTCTTTCATCAAACTCTCTAAATAAAGATCTAAAAAAATCTCAATATAATTTTGGTCCTAAAATTGGCATTCAATAAACTCAAAAAGGAATTTTGATTTTATCAAACCGGTTAATTAAATAGATGTTTTTCATAATTTAATATCCAATAAATTAATTATCCTAGAAAGGAAAGTTTATAACTAAATCTGCTATTGAAATTACCACATCTCCTATTGTCAAAAAAATTAAAGATGCAGGTGCGGCTCACGAAGTTGAAAAAACTACAGTTCTTAATGTTGTTGTAATAGTTCTAATAGTTTTAATAGAATTGTAAATAGTTTTTATTCAATCTTTTACATTATAAGCCGCAAAAATTGCAGAACTTATCCATGATATTTTTCCAGAAACATCAAAAGCATCAATATCCTTTATATCAACATATTCAGGTTTATTCTTATTCAATTCATAGAATGTACCATAAATAGCACCTTGTGCAGCAAACATTGCAGCTTGAGTAGTTGCAGCTATAGCTGATGATATTGTTAATCCAAAAAATCAAGAAGCAGCTCAATAAGCAGCTGCTAACGCAGAAGCAGCACCGGCTATAATACCAGACTTAATCCCTGCAGTCTGGATTTGCTTTAATAAGTAAGACATCTTTTCAATATTTTCACTCATATAAGAAATATTCGAATATTGAGAAACATTAGGCACCAAATTATGATTTTGATCTTTATTATTAATGATTTTACTTGCATCATAATTAGAATCAATCTCTTTCTCTAGTTGCTCATAAGTAAAACCCTTTTTTGAAGCAATATTCATAATATCACTAAACAAAAAATTGTGGTTGTATATCTTATCAAGATATTTATTACTTTCTTCCTTAATAAAATTTATAACTTCATTATTTAAATTATTTTTGGTTAAACTAACTTCATCAGAAGAAAGAACAATGCTGTTTCCGTTAGGAAACATAGAATTCAATAACTCTTTAGCATCATTAAATTTATCGTTAATTACTATATTATCTGATGTTTTTTTTAACGAATTATCTAGCATCTTGGAAAAATCATTACTATTGTTTAATGGCACGTTATATTTTCCATTAGAAACATTTTTTGCTATTTGATTCGAACTTATTATCGCACTTGGCAGCACAGTGGCTCCAATAGAGAATAATAAAATTGAACTTGAAATTTTCTTTTTAAAATTTTTCATAAATTTAACTCCTTTTTCATTGGTTATAAACTAGTTCTAAACAAAAATTATAAAGAAATAATTAATTTTTATTAAAAAAATAATTTTGATTAAAAATGATTAATTTCCTTTAATTAATAAAAATTTAATTTTAGTCGATTAAACAAAAAAACTTATAACCATAAGTTATAAGTTTTAATCGAATAAAATTTATATGTTTGCAAGTCCTGACATATCAACATCTTTTTTAGCTTCTGTACTTGCTGAAAATAATGGAAGTGTATGTAATTTCATACTTTTGGCTTTCATCATTTTAGGGAAAGCAAAGATTTCTGAATTAAATGCTGTAACATTTTGATTATATAATCTTCTACTAGCTGCAATTTCAGTTTCAATGTATTGGCTACTACTCATAAGTTCAGCTACAATTTGTGAACTTTTTAAATTAGGATATGCTTCAAAAGAAACATTGATATCTCTTGAAATTGATTCCATTAAACCATTCATTTTGCTTGCGCCATTAAAGTCTTCTAAAGTAGAGGCATTTTTCATACTTCTTAATTCAGTTACTTTAATCATAGTTTCTTTTTCAAATTTTAAATTAGCTTTTGTTTCATCAAAAAGTTTTACTAAAGTATCTTTTCTTTTTTGCAAGTTAACATCAATAACACTAGCGGAATTATTTATTTCCATCTGCATTTTGTTAAACTTATTTGGCCAAGTAACAAATAAAAGAATAGGTCACAAAATAAATCCAAAAACTAATAAGCAACTAAATATAATCATTAAAGCATAAATAAATTTTTGGCCAGCAGTTGGATTAGGCACCATTATTTGGTTTTGGACATTTGGTTCAAAACCTGTCGTGTTTTGTTCTTCTTGAACAACCCTTGTATCTATTAACATTTTCTCTCCTTAATAACATTATTCAATATATATTTTTGTTTTATATCTACTGAAAAACATCAAATAATTGTTTACATACTTTAATTATATCATTTAACAAAGTCGGATTATATTCTGCATTATCAACACATATTGATATACCCATTTTGTTACAATGAATTGAATAATTGTTTTCACATAACTCATAAATTTTTTCAACAATTTTAAAGTAATTTAAATCAAGTTGTTCTAGATTATTAAAATTAATGTTTTTATTAACTCATAGTTTAGTCATTTGACAAGAATTTTGAATTAGTGAATCCTTTAAATAATCATATTTTTTTATTTCATTTTGGTAATTTTCCATAAAAGAATATGGCGAAGAATTCATTTTATGACTTATTACAAAATCAATCAATTTTGAATTATTAGTATTCTCAATATGAATTAGGTTTTTATTTTCTTCTATATAATAAAATCTTTTAAAAGGGACAGCTATAGTTTTAATCCCGACATGAATACCAGAAACTTGTACAAAATCTATTAAATCCTCATGACGATATGAACAATTTTTTAATTTTATAAAATTAACATTATTTGATTTAATTGATGAATCAATTTGAAGTCAAGAAGGTCTTGAAGGTGTGTTTTGCAAAAATCCAAAATATTCATTTCTATTTAATAAACTTAGTAAATAATTTAAGTTATTTTGCTTTATTTCTTTTTCTAACTTAAAGTTACCAATTATATATTGATTTTTATTGTTATATCATTCTCTATTTATAACAGGAGAAATAATTCCAGTTGTAAGTCTTTTAATTAAATTAAACAAATAATAACGAATGTTATCTTTTAGTTTATTTATATTTGTATCTATTTGATCTTCAATATTTATTTGATGCAAGTAATTAATTTTATTTTTTAAACCACTAAAAATGTCACTATGATCTGATGGAACTATAACCATATTCCCACTTTTTATAATTTGTGGAACATCACCTTTAAATTTAGAATGTCAATTTACATAGTCTTCTTGTGCTTTAATAGTGAAATATTGCAAAATTTCAGAATTAGTTTTATTTTCTTTGTCTAAAAAAGAAACTTTATATTTTTTAGAGAAATCTTTATTTTCAAATTCAATATAATTTTTATTTTCTCCAAAAGTTGAAAAATTTAAATCATTTATAAAATTAGTTTTTAAAATTAGAAAATTATTTTCATCTAAAAAAGGTGTATTTTCATTATGATATGCTGTCAATTGTTCATATTTTGTAACAACCCTAAAACCAACTGAACCATCACTTTTTGTGTAAGTTTCAGTTGCACTATAAGGAAAAGATTCTGTTTTACTTGTGACAACATTTCTAAAATTTCTTTTATAAAAAGATAAGTCATAAATTGGAGTATTTTTATAAACCAAAGATAAGTATGACTTAATTGACACTATGTCTTTATCATTAGAATTTAAAAACTTATTTGATAATTCTTTAATTAAAGAATCTTCAAAAGTATCTTTAATTTGAAAACCTAATTTTTTTAAAATTAAATTAATAGCTAAATCATAATCAAAAAAAGAAAATAGTGTTTTTATTAAATTTTCTTTTTGATTATTTAAATTAAACATTTCATCATATTGTTGTTTTTCATAATTTTTGAATTCTTTTATATCTTTTCTATTATTTTTAAAAGTCTTTATAAAAAAGAAACCAAAAATTAAAACAAATGATATTCCAATGAAAAAATTTGTAATTTTTTTATTTTTAATTTTCTTTTCTAATTTAGTTTCATAAAGAGCATTTTTTTTAGCTTCTATTATCGATTCAAAATTATTTACTTTATTTGAAAATTCACTTGTTTCTTTTAAATAATTATCAAAAAAATTATTAATGTATTCATCAGTTTCAAAAATTAATTTTTCATAAAAATTAGCAATTGGATCTTTTGTGATTTCATTAAAATCTAAAGTAGAATCATTAACATTTTCATCTTGATTATTTTTTAATGTTTCTTGCTTCATTTTCTTTATCCTTTTCCATTAACTTATAAATATAAGTGTGTTTTCACATTATATATCATACGCTATAAGATCCAAGAATGAATGCTGGAAGTAAAACAAAATATGTTACAGCAATAAATAATCAAGCAATAGGATAATCTTTTGTATTTGTTGGTCAACTATAAACTGAATAAGTTTTATATTGAATTTTATTGTCAATTATTAAAATTTCTTTTAATCCTGTTTCTTTATTAAATTGTCTAATAGGTTCTTGAATTCAAAAAGGAGCTGTTGATAAATATATTAAATATATTGTTGGTACTATCATACACACAACTAGTAATTTAATCTTTCTTTTTGGTATACATCAAGGTCTTTCATACATTGAATAAAAACCAAATATTAAAAAACAAATTGGGGTTACAATGTGTTTTCACACATCACTAAAAATATCAAAAAATTCACCTCTATAAGCCCCATCATATCTACCAATTCCAACAAGGATAATGTTATACCCAAAGAAAGTAAAACCAATATATGTAATAGTTGCAATTAAAAAGAAATCTTCTTTAAAATATCTTTTATTTGGAAAAAACGTATATATAGAACAATAAGCAAAAACCAACCAATTTGAAAGATTTGTAAATTTATCTACAACTGTTCATAAGTCTTCATGCTTTAAAGCAGTATAAACAAACCCAGCTATAGTACAACCAAATGATACAAATGCAACAATAAAACATGCAAAGCTTATTCATTGGTGAATTTTAAATGTTCTAAAATTATTTGAAAGGTTGGCTTGATTATCATGAAAATCTTTTGCTAAAGTTAATTCTACTTCTTTTGTTAAATTTAATTTTTTTGTCATAAAATTCCTCTATTTTTTTGTATGAATAATAAATTTAATATAAATATTATCTTTATTAGATAAGATTTGCAAATAGAACTAAAATCAAACTAAATCAGCAAAATATTTAATATAAAATTATAATTCTTTATAAACTGAAATTCCATTTTTGATTGTTTCTTTTATGTTAAGATTTTTGTCAACAATAACAAGATCTGCAATATAATTTTTAGCTATTGATCCATAAACATTTGATAAACCAATAGATTTATAAAAGTTATAAGAACTTATTTTTACCAAATCTGACAAAGAGCATTTAGAAATGTTTTTAACATGTTTAATAATATCTATATATTTAAATGCACTACCTGCAATAGTGTTACTATCTTGCAAATAACACATCTTGCCTTTTTTTGTTATATTAAATCCATCATAATAGTAGTCACCATCATTTAATCCCTTAACACTTAAAGAATCACTAACAACCATTATTCTATTAAATCCCAATATTTTAATTGTTTCTAAAATAACATTATTATCAATATGATGACCATCTGCAATTAGTTCAGCATAAATTCCATTTAAAGCAAATACAGCATTAACAATGCCAGGTTCTCTATGATTGTGTGCACTCATAGCGTTATATAAATGTGTTACTCTATTAACGCCATTTTTATAATATTTTATAACATCTTTAAAAGTGGCATTTGAGTGACCTAAAGATATATAAAAATTATCACTAGCAAAGTTAATTAAAGAATCAAAATTATTTCCTTCTTCTAAAGCAGAAGTAATAATGATTTTTTTATTTTGTGAAAAATTAATGATATTAGAAATAATTTCAGATGAAGCAAAATTTATGTATTTTTCTTCATGAGCACCTTTTTTCATTGTTGAAATAAAAGGTCCCTCAATGTGTCAAGCAATAAAAATATCATTGTAATTTTTACCATATCATTCAGCTAATTTATAAATGTTTTCAATAGGGGCTGTTATTGTAGTAAAAGCAACATTTGTAACCCCCTCTTTAAATAATTGATTTTTATATTCATTAATTTCTTCTTGAGTCACTTTATCAAGGTCGTTAAAGTTTAATCCATAACCTCCATGTGTGTGCCCATCTACAAAAGCTGGTAATAAATAATCAGCTGAAGCGTTGATTGTGTCACTAATTTTTACAACCTTTTCTATAATATTTTCATTTATATGAATTTCTCCAAAAAATGAATCATTGTGATTAATAATATTTATATTTTTAATTATTCTCATAAAAATTTCCCAATATTATATTTATAAATCAAAAAAAGATAAAACTATAAAAGTTTTACCCCTTTTGCTTTATATTCATTAATTGTTTCTTCAGGTCAAACCGAAACTTGTACTTCACCTATATGTTTTTTACCTAATAAAAATAAACACAATCTGCTTTGACCAATTCCTCCACCAATAGAAAAAGGAAGTTCATCTTTAGAAAGTAATTTATGAAAATGATAGTTTAATCTTTCATTTAATCCTTTTATTTCAAGTTGTTTTAACAATGAATGAGAATCAACTCTTATACCCATTGAACTTAATTCTAAAGCATCCTTATTAACATCGTCTCACACTATAATGTCACCATTTAAATTTCAATCATCATAGTCTGGAGCTCTATTATCATGAGGTAACCCATTTTTTAACTTATGACCAATACCTATAATAAATACTGCTTTATATTTATATGCTATGTTTTTTTCTCTTTCTTTGTCATCCATATCAGGATACATATCTAACAATTGTTGAGATGTAATAAAAGTAATTTTTTCTGGAAGCATATTCTTTTTTTCTCAATTGTAATGATCATATAGTTTATTTTGACAATATACTAATACTTCATAAATTTTATTAACTACTTTTTTTAAAGTATCAAGATTTCTCTCTTTTCTTGTTATTCTTAATTCTCAATCTCATTGATCAACATAAATTGAATGTTTATAAGAAATAGTTTCATCTTTTCTTATAGCATTCATGTCAACATATACACCTTCATGTAAAGGAACATCATATTCTTTTAAAATATATCTTTTTCATTTTGCAAGTGACTGAGGTATTTCGCCTTTTATTAAATTTACATTTGATTCAAATCTAACTGGAGTTTCAACACCATTTAAATCATCATTTAATCCAGTGTTTTGTTTTAAAACAATAGGACCTGTAATTCTGTGTAAGTTAAGTGATTTAGAAAAAGTATTTTGGAATAAGTCCTTAATATACTTAATTGCTTTTTGGGTTTCAAACAATGATAATTTTTTTTCTTCCATAGTAACTCCTATTCATATTAATTAATTCTAATATTAAATTGGAAACAATAAAAAAAACTTACACAAAAGTGTAAGTTAATAGTAATTTTATATGGTGCACTTAAAGGGACTTGAACCCCCACGCCGTAAGGCATCAGATCCTAAGTCTGACGCGTCTGCCAATTCCGCCATAAGTGCGTGGTGCTTTGTGAGGGGCTCGAACCCACGACCCAGTGATTAAGAGTCACTTGCTCTACCAACTGAGCTAACAAAGCAAAAAAAATAAAAATGGTGCCGACTATAGGAATCGAACCTACAACCTACTGATTACAAGTCAGTTGCTCTGCCTATTGAGCTAAGTCGGCCCATGGTGGAGTGTGAGGGGATCGAACCCCCGACCCTATGCTTGTAAGGCATATGCTCTCCCAGCTGAGCTAACACTCCTTAAGGTGCAGAGTTGGCGCTCTGCTATATACAAATTATTTGGTGACCCGTACGGGATTCAAACCCGTGAATGCACGCGTGAAAGGCGTGTGTGTTAAGTCACTTCACCAACGGGCCAAATGGCGGCCACAGTAGGGATCGAACCTACGACCAACCGGTTAACAGCCGGTTGCTCTACCGCTGAGCTATGTGGCCAATTTATTCACATAACATAGTTATTTTAACATAATTTATAAAATATCAATAGGAAATTATTAGTAAATTTTAAAATTATTTTAGTTGTAATAAAACCTAATGTTAAATATTTGTCTTTTTTAAACAAATAAAATACTTTTAAATTAATAATTCAATCTCATCTAATTATTAAAAACAAATATTAAATAGAAAATTTAGTAACTGTATTGTTGACTTATTAAGTTAAAAAGATTTTACTAAAAAATAATATTTTCAAATGATTATCTTTTTTGAAAAGATTAATATTTAATATAAAATCAATATGTTTATAAATTTTGATTATGATAATGCAAAACAATTTATTGGAAATAACAATCAATTCTATTATTTTTGTAATTGTATTCTCTTGTTCATTATTATTTGTTTTCAAATTAAAAAATGTAACAAAAGGATATAAGATTTTTTTTATTTCTTATGTTGTTTTTTGAATTCCATTAAAATTACTTAGAGACTATACATCAATTATACAAAACGAAATAAATCCCCACATTGTCTGGTTACCTTTAGTAATGTATGGACTAGTTGGAATATTTATTAGACCAATTGCTGATTGGTTAAGTTTATACATAAAAAATAGAAAAATTATTTTATATATGGCAGTTTCAATTGGAATAATTACATTTATTCCAATAATTATATATCCAAGCACTGAAACAAATATAGTTCAATCTGTTGGAGTTGGTATTGGTGCATCAATGATTGGAACATATGAATTAATGTTCAAAGAACAGTATACAAAAAGCAAATCTTTTCTTACAGTTTCCATAATGGCATTCCCACCATTAATTGCTGACTTTATTAGTGCACCAATTCAATCTACAATTAAAATTATTTCATCAAATACCAACCAAACATTAAATTTAAATATATTTATATATTTATGGGTTGTGGGAATTGTATTTTATGTAATAACATTTATTATCTTATTTTTTGTTAAAGAGGACCGAAGTAAAATTGGAACAACACTTAATAACATTCAACTTAGTGGAGACAAAAATAAATCATCAATAAAAAGCATTTTCTTATTTGTATTAGTTTGTCTTACTGGTTTTTTTATATCATTTATTAAATTCTCAAACAGTGGATCTATTGCTACATTAACAATTCAAAATTTAGCGCAAAATATGGGAATTAAAGATAAGATTGCAAGTATTCAAGCTTATCTTTCTACAATATTTAGTTTAGCCCAATTATTGGGAACTGTATTTGTAGCAAACTTTTTAGTTAAAAAAACAAATAAGTTAATTTCTTTTTCTGTTGGAATAAGTTTATGAATATTGTTTCAATTAATTGTTATTTTTAACCAAAATCCTTATGTTTACTTTGGCGTTTCTTTCTTTAATGGTTTTGCTTATGGGATTTTATACAACCTTGTTTTAGCTTATGTTTTAAGTATGAGTTTTAAAACAAATAAAATTACTCCTATGGGTATTTATCAATCAATTTTATCAATAGGTATAGCATCAAGTTCTTTTTTAATTCCATTTTTAAAAGATGTTTTAAAAAACAACCAAGGTTATTTAATTGTAAATTATTCTTTACTTGGTTCAATTGTATTATTAGAGTTGATTTTTGCAACTGCATATATTTTTGATATACAAATATTTAAAAATAAGATGATAATAAAAAAAGAAGCACTTTAATTAAGGTTTAGAAATGAGTTTAGAAAAAGCAAAAAAAATATTTATAGAAAATTCAGAGTATGGTTTAAATGACATTAAAAATATAAAAAAAATTCATCATGGTTTTACAAATGAATCGTATTTATTCAAACTAAAAAACAAACAAAAATACCAGATTAGAATTGGTGGTTGCAATGATATTGTTAGTAGAACAAATGAATTCAATATATTGAAAATAATTAAAAATGATTTATTTGTATATTTAAATGAAGATGGTGATGGAATAAAAAAATGAATAAATGGATATACTCCAAAATTTATAATCAAAAAGAAAAAGTTATTAAAAAATCTTGCATTAAAAATTAAACAACTTCATTCAACTGATATAAGCAAAGCAGAAAATATCTTGTATCACGATTATTATAGTTTTTTTGAAAAATCTAAATCTTACATTGATCAAATTGATATTGATTTATACAAAAAATTAATAGCTAAATATAATAATTTAGATTTGGTTCTTTCTCATAATGACATCAATCCAAAAAACATGATATATGACCCAAAGACAAAAGAAATATATTTAATTGATTATGAATGAGGAAGAATAAATAACAGATATTGAGATATTGCAAACTTTTATAGAGATAGTAATTTAAAATTAAAAGATTTAAATTACATTACAAACTTGTATGGTGATTTAGACATTCAAACAATGTATAATTTTGTATATATAACAACAAATTTTGCAATTCAATGAACTTATGGAATGCAAGAAACAAAAAAAATAATTAAATATAGAAAAAAATTAAACAAAAGAATTAAATCATATAGAGAATTAGTTGTTTTATAAATATAAATTTTATTATTAAAATTTGATAGTTATAAATAAGCATTGAACTATAAAATTCAATGCTTTTTTTATTTAAATAATTGAAATAATTAATTTTTGATCTTAATTGGATTATCAATGGAACCTTTTTTTACAAATTTTAAATATAATGATTCTAAATTTACATCATGATTTATTTTGCCTGTATAAACAATTTTTCCACCGTCCAAAATTGTTACATGATCAGCATATTTATCAAGTTCAGCTAATATATGAGAGGAAATAAATATACTTACGCCTTTACTTTGTAGCTGTTTTAACAAATCAAAAAGTTCTATTCTAGCAATTGGATCTAAATTAGCTGCAGGTTCATCCATGATTAATATTTTGGGATTATTTATCAAAGCTTGTGCCAATAAAACCTTTTTCTTTTGTCCACTTGAAAAATTATTAGGATTTTTCTTATATAAATTTTCCATGTTTAATTCTTTTAATTTATTCTCTGCTAATTTAAAAGCTTCTTTTTTAGATATTCCACTTAATATAGCCATTGTTGCTAAATATTCTAAAGTATTCAAATTTTTTGGAAAAACAGCTTTTTCTGCAATATAACCTATTCTTTCTTTTGCAATGGAAGTGTAATTTGGAAAACCATCTATTATTATTTTTCCATCAAACTTAGCATATGCTCCAACTATTGCTTTTATTGTTGTTGTTTTACCAGCGCCATTAGCACCAATAAAAGCATGAAACTCACCACTTTTTATTTCAAAGTTTAAATTATCAATAACATTATTACTTTTTTTATTGTATTTTTTAGATAAGTTTATAACTTGAACTAATGTTTTTGAATTCAAATCTGTAATTTCTTTATCATTTAACTCTATTAATTTTTCATTATTTGATGTGCTAATTTTATTGTTTAATTCTTCATAAAGTTTTGTATCTATAATATTATTTTCTTTTAATAAATTTAAGGACTTTTTTAATTCTTTAATTTTCTTTTGCTCATTGTTATTTTCTTTTGAATTAGTGCTCATACTATTTAAAATCCCTTCTGTTATAAATAATTACTGATATAGAAAATAATATTATTCCAATTAAAAATCAAAATATAGTAACACCATATACTGGACTAGTGTTTCCAACAACTTCTAACGAATAGTATTTATTACTACTTTTTATATTTAATCCATAAGCACTTGTTGTTGTACCATCACTTGTCGATTTATTACTCGTGCTAAATTGTGTAGTTAATGTAAAAGTTTTTTGTTGGTTTAAATTTTTACTTTCATAAAACTTCAAATCAAAACTTATACTATCTTTTTTTAAAAGATGATTACATAGTTCTAAATAACTTGAGCCATTTAATGATAATAGATTCAAAATCGAAACTGCAACTAAAAGTTTTTTAGCATCAGTATAATATGTTGTTTGTTCCATATTTTTTTCTTCTATTAAAGGGATAATCATATCACTGCTTATGATGTTTTTAAATTCATACTTATTAACAAAATCATTAAATATGTTGTTAAAGTCAAAATCATTTGTTGTACCATTATTTTGTTTTAATTTGTTGTTTGCACTGCTTAAAAAATTAAAAAAATCATAAGATATATTTTTATTATTTATAACCTTTGTTAAATAACTATTAAATGTTTGTGTTAAATTTGATATTTCATTTTTATTTGAATATTCAAAATAATTTGGAATATAAATTTTTGATTGAACAGTATTTATAGAATTCTTTTCTTTAATATTAAATAATGTTTGTTTACTATTTACATTAGCAACATCATATTCATGATTGCTTGCAATATAACTTTCTTTATCAAAAATATTTAATGGAACATAATAATTATTAGTTGAACTTATTTGATAATCATTATTGATATTAGTATTATCTGATACTTTTAAAAATTTATTATTTGTTTTTTTGATAATGTTTGTAGGTGAATAATTTTCAGATAGTGTTTGTTTTTCAAATGGGTTAATATATAAATCATTAGAATTAGATGCATAATTTTTTGAATTAATATCATAAATAAATTGACCAACATTAAGTCAAGATAAAGCAGAAAATCAATCATTATTATGATTTGCTTTTTTAATATCTTTTTCAAATTCACTATCTGTTAAAACACTATTTGATGTAAATGTATAAATTAAATTTGAATTGGTCGAATAATAAGATGTTGGATCTAAATACTTACTTCTATTATTATCCAAAGAAATAACAGGATCTGGCGAAACAAAAGTACTACATAAAGCTCCTATAGTTATTGTTCAATAACATAAAGATGTTGTTAACGACATTGACAATTTTCTAGATCAAGATAATGAAATCATTATACATATAGAACTAAAAATCAATGAACCTATAAAACAAGAACCAACAAGAGATAACAAAATAATTTTTGTATTTTTATAAACTCCTATATGGTTGTAAATATTATTTGTTAATATGCTTCCTGGCAAAAAAGCCAATAAATTAAAAAGTGAAATCAATACAGATAAAATGAAAACAAAAGAAAATTTTGTAATTAAGATTTGCCACCTTTCAATAGGTTTTGATACAATAATTAATTCAACTCCTTCATTTTCACAATCTTTAAAAATATTAATTGATTTAGAAATTAAAAATGTAATAGAAAACAAAGTTGCTATTATTGATGATGATATCAATATTTTATCTGATGCATATGCAAAAGAAAATAAAGGATTATTTTTTTCATCATTAGAAAGTGAAGAATATATTATATAAGGTACAAGAGAAATTATTAAAACTATCAAAAAAGATAAGATTGGCAAAATGAATGTGGTTTTTTTCTTAATTAAAAACTTAAATAAAAAATAACAATAAGATCAAATAGGTTTAAAACCATTTGACATCTGAAATCTTTCTTTAATTTTTTTTGTATTCTTTATCACAATAAAACCAACCTCTTCTTAATAAATATATTTTAAATGTTTAAAATTTTAAACAATAAAAATATATAAATCTTTTTTGTTTTTAAAAAATAAAAAAGTGGCATTACTAAGTAATACCACATATATTATTTTTTATATTCCAGAAAGTTTTTTAGTGTCTTGTGCAATCTTTAATTCTTCATTAGTTCTAACTGCATAAACTTTAACTCTAGAAATTAAGTTATTAATTTTTTTATAGTCGCTATATTTTTCAAGATTCTTTTCTCTGTCAATATAAATTTTTAATAAGCCTAATCTATCACATATTCTTTGTCTAACATCAAAAGAATTTTCACCAATACCACCAGTAAATACTATTGCATCAATATTACCTTCTAAATGATTTGCATATTGAGCAACATAGTTTGCAACTTTTTGAACAAAAATATCTCTTGCAAAATCATAATCATTTCCATCAACAGCATTTGATGCTATATCTCTAAAGTCTGAACTACCACAAATAGCTTTTAGACCTGATTCTTTATTTAATTCATTACATATTTCATTGATAGATAAATTTAAGTTTTCAGAAACAAACTGACAAATTGATGTATCAATATCACCACTTCTTGTACCCATAACTAATCCAGCTAATGGCGTTAATCCCATTGTTGTGTCATATGATTTATCATTTTTAATACAACAAATACTAGCTCCATTACCTAAGTGACAAACAATTAAATTTAATGGTTTATCAGTATTTAGAACTTCTTTCATTTTTTCTAAAATATATCTATATGAAGTTCCGTGAAAACCATATCTTTTTATTGGTAAAGATTCAAGTCATTTTTTTGGTACAGCATAATAATTGTTTACCTTTGGAATTGATGTATGGAAAGATGTATCAAAAACTGCAACATTTTTAGCAGCAGGAATTTTTTCCATCAATAACGAAATAACATCATATTCAGGTTTATTATGTAAAGGTGCTAATTTTATATTGTTATATATGTTTTGTAGTTGTGCTTCATCAATTAAAACAGAACTTGTTACTTCTCCACCTTGTACAACTCTATGACCTATTCCACAAATACTTTCAAGTGAATCAACAACATTTAATTCAATTATCTTTTTAATAAAATAATCAATCGCAAGATCATGATTTGCAAAGTTTGCGTTTTCTTCAAAATTTTCACCATTAGTCAATGATAATTTAAAATAACCGTCAACTCCTATTCTCTCACATAAAGCAGACGCAATTTCATTCATGTCAACATCATAAATTCTAAATTTAATAGAACTTGATCCAGCATTAACAACTAAAATATTTTTATTCATTTTAATACCTCTATATTTTGTATATATTAATTATTATATTCTTTATTCAAATAAAAAATTGGAAAAATAAAAAAACTAAAATGTATCAATGTTACATCTTAGTTATTGTTGTAATAATGAATAAGAGCTTGGGTGCCTAAATTCTCCATTCCTTTTTTAGCAAGTTTTTTATACATTTTTAAAACAGTGTTTAACACCTTTAATTTTTGTGGTTTAATTTCCTCTTTTATAAGTTTCATATCTTTTATAAAATGTTTTATATAAAATCCTGGTTCAAAACTATTTTGTAAAATTTTTGGACCATTATTTATTATTTGTCAATTAGAACCAGCACCTGTAGAAATAGAATTTATTATTTTATTTAAATCTAATTCCTTTTTTTGAGCATAATATAAAGATTCAACAGTACAAGCTATTGTACCTGCAACACTAATTTGATTAGCAAGCTTAGCATTTTGGCCAGAACCACCTTCACCAAAATAAGTTATATTTTTTCCTAATAAATTAAGTATAGGAAGTATTTTTTTAAAATTTTGTTCCTTGCCACCAACCATTATTGATAATGTACCATTTTTAGCACCTATATCTCCACCACTTACTGGACAATCTAAAATATTTTCATTTAAACCATAAAGTTTTTTAGCAAGAGAAGGAGAAGAAGTTGTCATATCAACACAAATTGTGTGTTCACCAATATTTTTAAGAATTCCATTTTCTTTCAAATATATTTCTTCAACATCTTTTGGATAACCAACCATTGTAAAAACAATATCAGCATCATGAACTGTTTGTGCTATTGAATCACAAACTTGTATACCATAAGTTTTTAGTGGTTCAGCCTTTGATTTTGTTCTATTAAAAACTTTAATATCCGGATTGCTTTTATAGATATTTAAAATCATATTAATACCCATAACTCCAGTCCCAATTCATGCTATTTTCATATATAACTCCAAAATATATTTTTAAATTATGCCAACACTTTTTTTAAATTCTTCATACAAGTTGTATTTGTATTCTCATTGATTGATTGTAATACCATTATTGTTTTTCTTAATTATGTCTAAAACATTTTGATTTACATTAATAAAATCGAATGTTCCATTGAAATTATAAATTGTTTGATAACCACCTCAATAAATACCAACAACTTCATTTTTAGAATTGATAACCATAGATCCAGAACTTCCACCTAATAAATTAATATTTTTTACACAACCTTGAACTGCAACAT
Organism: Malacoplasma iowae; assembly: GCF_900660615.1. Taxonomy (GTDB): domain Bacteria; phylum Bacillota_I; class Bacilli_A; order Mycoplasmatales; family Mycoplasmoidaceae; genus Malacoplasma; species Malacoplasma iowae. The sequence continues at coordinate 1,000,145 of NZ_LR215023.1, forward strand.
TCTTTTGTGAATAATAAATATTTTCATTAAACTCATTTTTATCTGGATTGTTTATATCATCTTTACCAACACCTATAAAATTAATTTCTGGTAAATCACTTGGTCTATAATTTTTGTAACCATGATGTGGAAGATTAGATAAAGGATAATAATTTTTATGACCTTCTTTTATTTTTCATCCAGAATCTATTTCAATTCCGCTTCATCTTGGTATATATGAACCATTATCTTGATGTGTGTCCGCTGGAAAACCCCCAATGTAAAGTTTTTCTCCTTCAACAACTGTATCAGCGATTTTTGTTGGTGAGTAATTGTAATTTGATAACATGTTTGCTAATAAACTTGAATATTTATAGTTATATGGTTGGTTATAAAACTTTGAAAAATCAACTCTTAAAACTGCAAAATCAGATGTTGGATTCAAAACATAACTACTATCATATCGAGTTTTTGTTGGGTCTAAAACATCAAAACTTTTAAATGTTGTGTTTGCTGAATAAACAACTGAAAAATCTTGATTTGGGATTAATGCAGGACTAACATTAAAGTTTGAATTGTAATATGTATTATTAATATTTTCTATATATTTAAGTTTTGTATCTTGAGTTTGCGTAGCTAGTGATGTTCCAGGTGTTAAGTTTCTATCCCAAATAATACCAACATCCATTCCAACAAGAGTGGCCTCTTTGTCATTTGAAACTTTAATAGTGTTATTATTTTTATCAAATAATGCTCTTTTAAAACTTTTACCACTATTGTTAACAATTGCTGCAACATGCAAATTAGTTGCCAAGTAATAAACATGATTAGCTCTTTTATCTTTTGAAATTATTCATGATGTTCCATTTACAAAAGATTCACCATTGCTGCTTCTTGTTTTAAAACGCAAAGAAAAACTTCTTTCACTAATATACTTTAAATGTTCAGAATTTTTTTTATAATCAAAAATTTCTGGAGAATCAAAACTTGAATAATTTTCAATTACATAGTTTCCATAAAAACATGATGTGAATACAAAAGTACTACCAAACAATAAAGGAACAGAACATATTTTGCATAGAATATTAAATTTCATTTTAGATACCTATTTAAAATATTATACAAGTATTTTTTGTTTAATTCTTTATTATTGAAAATATGGAAAAACTTTAAAAATTTAATTTAAATCATTTAATAAGTTATTGTTTGATTTCACTAAGTAATTTAAAATCAATTTTACCTATATTAGTTCTTGGCATAAGATCCAAGATTTTTATATCACTAGGAATTGAATATTTAATTAAACATTGATTACATAAATTAATAATTTCTTCTTTAACTTTGTGAATATCAATATTTTTTTGTTTTAAAGTAATAAATGCTCTAAGTAATGTTTTGTTGTTTTGTTGGTATGGAACAACACAAACTTCATCAACAAAATCTAAATGTAAAATAATTTTTTCAACTTCTTCTGGATAAACATTAATTGCATTAATTTTAAATGATCTTTTCATTCTTCCAATTAAATATAAAAAACCATCTTCATCAAGTTTTCCAATATCACCTGTTTTAATTCATTTATTGCCATCTTTAATAGAAAAACCTTTATCATCATTTAAATATTGTTCCATTAATGAATTATTTGTTATTACAATTTCACCAATTTGATTAGGTTTTAGTTTATTATTATTTTCATCTCATATTTCAATAACAGTATTTGGAATTGATTTACCACAACTTCCATTACGATAATAGCCATCTCTATTAACACAACAAACACCAGATACTTCAGTCAATCCATATCCTCTCATTATTCTTGCTGTACCATTATATTTTTTTATAATTTCATCAAATTCTTTAACTTCAGTATCTGTTATTAAATCGCCACCACATCAAATATCTTCAAGATATTTTAAATGATTTCCAAAAAATGCTTTTCTAGTGATAATTTTTTTAAACATTACTGGAATTCCTGCCACAAAATTAATTTTGTGTTTTTTAAATAATTTAGCTACATGTTTAAAATTAAATTTTGGAACTAAAACTAAATTATATTGATTACATAAACATGTATGAATAGCAACACCTAATCCATAAGCATGAAAAATTGGAAGTAATACAAGGGCGTTTTTCCCTGGAACTATTTGTTTACTATACATTTTCTTTAAATTATCTGAAAGATTGTTTAAAGATAAATTTGAAAGTTCAACAATTTTTGGTGATCCAGTTGTTCCACTACTATGCATTCTACAAACTGGATCTACATCCAAAACTTCTTCTTGAGAATAATTTATATTGTTATCTTTTTTTAATAATGAATTAAAATTTAAACAATTTTTGATTTTTATTTTCTTACATAATAAAAAAGCTTTAATAAAAGGTTTTAAAGTTCCCATAAAATCTGATAATGATGTTTTAATAAGTATTTGATTAGTATTTTTTAAAAGGCTAGTATCTTTAACTAAAAAATCAACAAACAATAATCCTTTGGAATTGTTCTCTTTTAAATTGTTTTTTAAACTTTCTATTGGTACTAAAGGATGAACTAAATTAGCGATTACACCTAATTTAGAACAAGCATAAAAAGCAATTAATGACTGTGGGTTTGTTGGTAAATAAATAGTTAAAACATCACCTTTTTTAAATCCTAATTTAATTAAAGAAGATGCAAAATTATCTACATAATTTATAAATTTAGATATTGATATAGTTGTGTCATAGTATGATATAGTACCAGTATTTTTATTTGATTCTTTAATCATTTTTTCATAACAATTCATAGTTAAAACCTTTAATAAAAACTTAATTATTGTGTAAAGTAAAAAATCCCCTTTAAGGGTATTTTTTATAATTTGATATATATTTTTTTATATCTTAAAACTCAATGGATTGCAGTAAATGCACCCATTAAAGCAATTATTATTGGAATTGCAGCACCAGCACTTACTTTATTAAGTGAAGCTTCTCCAATTCCACCTTCTAAAGCAAATCCAACAAGTTTTAAAGTTATATATGTAAATATTGAGTTAGCACCTCAATCTGCAAATAAATCATATTTAGGTTTGAAGTTATTAAATAGATTGAAAATTCCTCATATCATTGCTGACAAGCTTGCAGTAAATAGAGCATACATAGGAGTTGCACCTCTTTTTGCTGCATAGAAATTTAATCCGACTACAAAGAACAATGATAAGAACATTAAAACAGAACATATTACTCAATAAGATTTGTGTTCTCTTAATTCATAATAAACTGATCCAAATAATAAAATCATTGCTCACATTATTCCACCAATTACACCACCTTCAAGAATTTTATTAGCAAAAGCAAATAATCCATTTTGATATAAAACAGACATTATAGCTATTATGAATAGTATTGTAATTAATCTTGCTCATTTTGAAAGAGCTATAAAAGGCAAAGCAAATAGACCTGATAACCCAATATTTTGCAATGTATCTCAAACTCATCCACCATAAAGAGTTGTAGTAGGAGCAGTAAAAGATTCCCCAGTTTTTACAAGAATAAAGTATAAACTAAATAATCCCATGATGGCAGCATACCATTTTGTACCATTTGCCATAATTGTTTTAATTTTATATTTATCAGTTTTTATAAAAACAGAAGCAAAAGATAAAATAACTAAACCTAAAACAATTCAAAATGAAACTGCATAAATTTTTATTTGAATAGAAAATTTTTCAAAACTATTTTTTGCTGGTTCTGTTCAAACATCAATTCATCCATCTTCTAGACCGTTTATCACACTACCTAAACCAATTAAAGCTAAAAATCTTGTTGCTAATTGAAGGTATGCTCTTAAAGTTCCATATTTTCTTTCTCTACTTCTAAAACTTGGAATAATTGTTAAACCAATAGCAAATATAAACATTGGTGCAAATAAGTCTGCAAATGAAACACCAGGTATTTTTATACTATTATTAACTCCTGGAATAGAAACTCCAGGAAGTATTATTAATGACCCATTATTTCCATTTTCTCTTGGTGCATGTTTAAATAAAGATCCTAAGAATGTTCCAAATTCACCTACAAATAAATTGTGTCCAAATAAAGGAACAATAATTGACAAGGCCAACATGAACATACAAAAACCTTTAAAACGATCAACAGAAAGAATTCTTTCTTTTATTGTTTTTTTATCATGTTCATCTTTAAACTCTAAATTATTAGGCAATGAAACATTGTTACCATTTTCACTATTAACTTCTGATGAAGTAGGTTCTTTTACTTCATCATTTGTTTTTTCTTCTTTTAAATTTTCATCTTTATTAGAATTTGATTTTTTAGATTTTGAAGATTTTGTTGTTTGATTACTTTTGTTATCTTCTTTTGTATCTTTCACATTAACATCTTCTTTAGCTTCAACTTGATCATTGTTATTTTCTTTGTTTTCAACATCTTTAGTTGAAGGCCTTTTGAAAAAGTTTTTAATATTTTCAAATAACAGCATTTTCAGTCTCCTTATTTATATTGATAATTTTCTATTTGTTTTATATAAACCAAATGCAATAGCAGTTAATCCAACAACGGCAACTATTCCTTGAATTGATGCTAGTCATGCTGGTGCATCAGTTAATGCCGCTTTAGGGGCAACCGCCCCATAAACCCCTAGAACAAAGAACTCAATTAAGAACATAATAATTGGGTTCTTGCCCCATCAAACAAAAGGGGTAAAATTCAATTTGTAAAATTTTGAAAAACAATCAAAACAAGCAAACACAATTCCAGATAATCCAATTGTTGTAAGAATGAATGTAGGACTACATGATCCAAGATTTATATTTCCAAGTCATTGGATAAGTAGTATCCCAAGTGAAGCAACTATTGCACTAACTGCAAAACTAGCATTTTTGTTTTTGTAATATATTTCGCCAATAAACATGGACAATAGCAACATTGCTCCTCATCCAAAACCACCGATTACTCCACCATGAACTGGAATATCAAGATAAGTTTTGTTATTTCCTGTTTGATGATAAATACTAAATAAAATGAATATGATAATAAATCCAGATAGTTTTACTCATTTATTAAAAATAACAAATGGAATTGCTACAAGAATGGCAAAACCTATGGTTTGCAATGTTACTCAGTAAACATAAATTTGTGATTTACCTGTCAATATAAGATGATAATCAATTGAAGTAATAATAATATTGATAATCCCCATACAAGAAAGAGATATATAAAATATTTGTGCAACAATTGATCTATAGAGGTTTGGCATTTTTGGAATCAAACCTATTAATCGGCATATAAGTGATAAAAGAGCTATTACTGAAAATGCTGTTAATGTATAAGCAACTGCATCTAATTGATTTTTTCCACCAAAAAAATCTAAATATTTGTTACAGAGATCTAAAAAAGTTCCAATACCTAAAATCGTTAATGCTCTTTCAATAGCATGAATAAATGCTTTAAGTGTACCTTGCCTATTTTTTCTATTAATAAAAGACAAACTAAATGTTAGTCCAATTGCAAAAATAAATGCTGGTGCAATGAAATCAGCAAGAGTCATTCCTGGAAGAATAACTATTCCTTTCTCTAAACTATGATTAGCAATCCTGGATAATATACCTAAACTTGGAAAGTTTTTTAGGAATTGAAAGATCAACATACAGAAGACACACATTCCTCTAAAAGCATCTATACTTTTTAAACGAGTGACGCCATTAAAATAATCATCTGATAAGAAAATCATTTTGGACTTATCTTTTATATTTCCTTGGGATAATAGATTGAACTTCATTTCCTACCCCTTCAATAGATAGTTTATATAAGCTTGTTATTAAAACTTTTAAATGTTACTTATTTAATTTAGTTTGAATTGGATATTATGACTTCTTATTTAATCGCGCAATTTACCTGCGAATGCAATAGTAAATTTTTAAAATTTTATAAAATATTACCAATTCATTTGTTTGACAGCTTTTTTTATTTATTTATTAAAGTTGACCTCTTCTGAATGTAAAACTAATTTTTTATTTTTACAGATGATCCAATTGATTCAAAAAAAATAAAATCAATTTAAATCATGTGAAAAATAAATTCGTTAATTAGTATATCAAAAAAAAAAAAAACACCTTTTTTGAAAAAAATCGTTCATCTACTATAAAAATTAATTGAGTATTATATTAATATATAAAATATAGTTTATGTTAATATAATAGCAATAATTAATATATAAATAAGGGCAAAATATGGCTATCAAATCAATAGAAAAACTTGTAATTAATAATACTAAACCATTAACAAAAAAAGAAATTTATAAATTAATAAGCAATAACATAAACATTTCAGAAACTGTTATTAGAGATATATTTGAAGATTTTTCAAATTTACTTTTTGCAGAACTTGATAGATGTGGAGAATTCAAAATGTTTGATTGAGGAAAAATAAAAGTAACTCACTCAAAAGCTAGACTTGGTAAAAATCCACTTACAGGTGAAAGCGCTGTTTTTAAATCTAAAACTAAGTTGAAATTTACTTTTTCAAAACAATGTAAAGATTTTGCTGAAACACTTTATGTTTAGTAAATTTTGGTAACCTAAAGATTTAAAAAAATAATTATTAAAAAATATATTTTAAGATAAAATAATAATGTTTACTAATAACGCATTTATTGGTAAAAGCTAAAATGGAGGATCGAATGGCAGTAAAATCAATGGAAAAATTGGTAATTGATAGTGGTAAACCTCTTACAAAAAGAGAAATCTACAAATTAATTAGCAACAACATTAATATTTCAGAAACTGTTATTAAAGACATCTTTGATGATTTCACAAAGCTTATGTTCGCTGAATTAGATAGATGTGGAGAATTTAAATTATTAGATTTAGGAAAAATCAAAGTTACTCACTCTGATGCTAGACTTGGTAAAAACCCTTTAACTGGAGAAAACACAGTTTTTAAATCTAAAACTAAGTTAAAATTCTCTTTCTCTAAACAATGTAAAGAATTCGCAGAAACATTATATGTTTAATACAAATGCAAACCAAACACCTAATTAAATTAGGTGTTTTTTTTATTTATTTTTTATGTAAGAAAATACTATAAAAAAAATAAGAAAAAGATCATAATGACAAATTATTTTGTTATTTTTTTTAATAAAACTGTTTAAATTTTAATAAAAAAAATATCACAAAATTGATAATAATTTATTTTTATTAATACGTTTGAAAACCGGTTGATTACGAAACAGATTATAGTAAATTTAAGATATAAGATTTCACATATATTTTATGTAAGGGAGGTTAATTTGAAAAAAATTAATAGAATACTATTTGTTAAATCTTTATTTATAACATCAACGGGTTTTATGGTAGCACCATTTGTTGGTTCACAATTAACTTTAACAAATAGTCAAGACAAAGGAACTTTAACTAATCTAACTGATAAAAATGCTATCGGTATTAACAACACACACACACACACACACAGAGAGAGAGAGAGAGAAGGAGGCATTTTTGATTCAGTAGATTCTACTAATGAAAAATATCAAATTTCTCCTATACCAAGTTCAGAAGAAATGGAATCAGATTCTAAATGAATTGAAAGTATAAAAGAAACTCAAAACAATAATACTATTAAATTAATATTTACAAGAAATGCATCTCTTGTATATCAACAATCAACATTAGTAACAAATTATTTATTAGAAAAAAATAATTATCAAAAAAATGAAATGAAAAATGAAATAGCTTTTTTCATTGATAGTGATGTATATAAAGATCATGATAAATTTGATTTTTCAAAATATGATGAGTTAACGAAAAATTATGAGACAAGCCAATTTTTATTAATTAGCAACCAAAACAATTTTCCAGATGTTACAAAAGATGAGGATTATCGTATATTTCCATCTACAGAAATGCTAGGTACAATATTTGAGTTCTACAAAAACAAATATGGCAATGATGTATCTTTTGATATTTGAATACCAGATCTTTCTTTAACTTCTGTTTGAGGAAAATATAATGGTAGCAAAGAATGATATGATATTTTGCAACATACAAATCATATATACATAACATCAGATGGAAATTCACAAACATTTAAGTTTGTAGAGTCATATATAAAATGATTAAATAAACAAAGCAAAGACATCGAAACATTAAATAATCAAACTTTGACTAAACTTAATTCAATATTTGATAAAACAAATTCAGAAGCTTCATTTGATGCATATTCAAAATCTGTTCTATGAGATTTTTTAAGAACTAATTTATTTACAATCTTTCACATAACAAGATACATTGACTCACCATATTATCAAACAAGCACAGAAAGAATGTATCCAGCTTATAGTTTTAACTATGATTATTATGATTTATCAAATAAATTATTTGAAGAAAAATCAACAACTCAAAAAGATAATTATATAAGTAACTATGAGAAGTTTTTTAAAGTTGAAAATGCACAACTTAAAGATTTTGTTTATAAAGGATTTGAAAATTATGATCCTAAAAAGAAAAACATTATTTGAATGGGTGATTCATTAATTAGAGAAGTAGCACATGTTAACAGCAAAAGAGCTGAAGAAATACAAAACACTTTTTTAGGAATTACAAAAAAATATCCAGTAGATCAATATAACTATTTCTTTAAACATCATCCATATTACACAACTGAACAACAAGAACAAATGACAAACTTTATATCTAAAAAAAGTGAAAATATTAAACCAATTTATTTTAATAATTTCCCTTGAGAGATGTTTCTTAGTTGAGATAAAAAAGAACAATCAAAAAACAAAGAGTCAAATCAAACATATGTTCCATTTTTTACAGCTACATCAAATAATGAAACAATTCCTCAAACTCAATTAATTGGAATTCAATACACGTCAACAACAATTTTATCTACATATTTATTTTTAAAACAGAATTATAAACAAACAGAGGAACAAGCATATAAATCAATAGACTATAATAATTTCCCAGTTCCAGGAACATTTGACATTATATATAGAGGTTTACCATCTCAAGTACCATATAGTGATCAAATTAAAGTAAACAAAAAAAGAACAATAGATGTATACAATCCATTTTTAGAAATAGGATATATCAAAAAATTCCATGATGACCAATTAACTACAAAAGAATTTTCAAACATTAACAACATTAGTTCAAATTTTTATAACGATGTATGATATATGGAAGTTTGACAAGACCCAATAACTATTACATTTATTTCTATTGTTATAGTTATCACTTCATTTGCATGTTTAATTTTGTTTTCATATTCAAGAAAACAAAATAAGATAAATTCTAAAAAATAATAATCTATTATTTGCATTAAATATTTAAGCCATTCTCTAATATAAAAGGAATGGTTTTTAAATATCATCTATAATTTCTTATAAGAACATTTCACTATTAAATATTTATTTAACATTAATTTTTTTAATTGCTGATATTAGATCTAATATACCTGGAAAAATAAGTTCTACTTCAATAGCATTCTTTTCAAAAAATTCTATTGGTATGCTTTGATATAAAGAAAATTTAGTATATGCATTTTCTAACAATTTGCTTGGTAACAAGTATGTTTTATTTAAATCAAAAAAATGTAATATGATAAATGAAATTCCACCAAAATTATTAATTCTTATTATGTGTTTTATTTGGTGATCTTTAATCATATTTAAAGAGAAATTATTACCATTTGTTTGTTTTGTTTCAAAGTCTACATACTTTCCATCTATAATTCCAAAAAAATCTGTAAAAGATTTTTTATTTAAATGACCTTCTATTTTTGTTTCTTTTTTACTTATTATTTTTATTGGTAAATTTCTTTTCTCTATATGACATAAATTATTTGCTTCATAATAACTAATAGTTTTGTTAATTAGTTCTTCAATATACATTCCTCTATTTTTTAGCATATTTGCTCCCATTCAAATTCATACATATTTTAAAATAAAAATACACGAAATAGAAAATCTATCTCATGTATTTTTATTTAACCAATACTTTTTATTATGCAATAAATAAGTTTAAAGCAACTGTTGCTACTTCTTTACTTGAACTACCACCAATTATTTTATCAATTCCAGGGAATGAAGGAACACTAATGTTTCCTCATAATAAAATTGCACCAATTATTAAACATAAAGATCCAATTGTTGGAATAATAAATGTAAGCGTTTTTATTAATGATCCAAAGAATGGAATTTTTTTAAGTGGAAAAAATATTGCTGTATACCCTAATAGAACTGCACCACCAGCTAAGAATAATTTTAATCCAAAGTAAGCTGTTGAAGATGCATTACCTCTACTAACAATATAATCTTGTATTCAAGTATTTAGTTTAGCTATTGGCCCTAATTGCGTTAATGTATCCCAACCTTTAGTGTTTAAACCAAAGAAAGAAATTGTATACATTATTCACAACACTGCTAAAACTAGAAATAACAACGAGAATAATATTTTAAATAATTTCATATATCTCCCCTATTCTTGCTTTTATTATATTATATAGGAGTGTAATTTCAAATAGATTAAACCAAAAATTAAAATTACTATATTTTAATAAAATAGTGGTTTTTTATTTTATTACTCTAACAATTTTGTTAACTATATTTTTTAAAGGTTTATCTATAGTAATAGTAAATTCAGTTGATGGTTGATTAACTATGTTTATAGAAACATTATCACTATTTTTTATGTCAATTATATTAAATTCAACATTGTTTAAATCTGGCATTAATATTTCAAACTTAGAATTTTTAGTAAAATAGTTTTTTGAATGGATTTTGAATGTTCTATCTGTAATTTCTTCAATGAATACAAAAGCAAAGTTTTGTAATAATTCTCTTTCTTCTTCAAAATATAGCATTTTTGATTCATTTGGATTTTTATCAAAAAAAGCAGACGATGTTAATCTATTTTCAGCTTTTTGCAATTCTTTTTTTACTTTTGATATATCAATTTCTTTTTTATTAATATACGCATCTATAACATTTCTATAGCAAGCTGTGACAGTAGCCACATAGTGAATAGATTTCATTCTTCCTTCAACTTTGAAAGATGCAACATTAACAGACATTAATTGATTCATATTTTCAAGTAAAGACATATCTTTTGCAGACATGGTAAAATATTTGTCAATATTTTCAAGATTAACTATTTTATATTTTCATCTACAAGATTGAGCACAACCACCAACATTAGCATCTCTTAATGAAAAATTATTAGACATCATACATCTACCAGAATAAGAAATACAAACAGCTCCATGAATAAAATATTCAAGTTCTATTTCTTCTTTAAGATTTTTATCAAGTAATGCTAACTCTTCAAAACTTGTTTCTCTACCTAACACAACTCTACTTGCACCATTTCTTTTTCAAAATAAAGCTGCTTTAGAATTACAAACAGATTGTTGAGTTGATATGTGCACTTCAAAATCCTTATTTATTTCTTTTATTTTAGAAAAAATATAAGGATCAGCAACAATTGCAGCATCAACATTACACTCATTGATTTTTTTAAAAAATGGTTCAAACCCTAGTAAGTGTCCATTATGACAAATAATATTTAAAACCACATACACTTTTTTATTTTTACTATGTGCATAATCTGTAATTTTTTTAATTTCACTAAAATCAAAATTTGAACTTCTAGCTCTTAGTGAATAAGCTTTTGGTCCAATATAAATTGCATCAGCACCATATTCTAAAGCATACATTCCTTTTTCAAAGTTACCAGCAGGCATTAATAACTCATATTTCATTATTATTCTCCCTCCTGTTCATTATCATTTTTTAGTGTATGTAATATATCACCCATTTTTCCAAAAAAACCTTCTGATACAATGTGGTCAACATAATCTTTTTGTTTATCAAATAATTTTATTATCTCATTTTCATTGTTTAAATTACTTAAAGCTTGATTAAATAATTTAACTATTTCAATAACTTGGTTATCTTTCATAAATAGAGAATCAATAATTAAACCATCAATATTTGAATCATAAAGTTCTTTAAGTCTTTTGATACAACTTAAAAAATAACCTGTTAGCATGTGAGTTCCACTATTATCTTCATAAATAATATTGGGATATTTTCTTAAATCTTCTTTTATCTCCCAATATGATAAATTATCAAATTTATTTTCTTTAACATCAGCATGTTTTAAAAAATTTGACAGCATAGGTCATCTTGAATGCATTACAAACCCAAGACCAAACCCCTTAACATAAACTTCCATTGCTTTTTTGTTAAGACCTATTTTTTCATTTCATTTGTCATTAATTCTGTAGCTAAAGAAACTCTTGTAATTTTATTTTTAAGATAAAAATCAAATTGACCATAGCTTGTTACAATAGTTTCTGGACTATAATGCAAATTTAAATTTAAATTTTCTTCATAACATATTTGTGGTATTGCAAAATCATGAAACATAACATAATCAATATCAATATCATTTAATAACTTTAATGTTTCAGTTAAACCATTCATTTGATTTTCAAAATATATGTCATTAAGACACACAGTAATTTTGCTATTACCTTTATTTTTACAAAGAGACTTTATTTCTTCTATTGTAAAAACATTATTAAAACGACAACAATAATCTTTAAGTCCAACTATAATGTTATCAACATTAAGTTCTAACATTTTTAAAGCTAAAGAATAGTTCCCACAAGTTACAGATAATTTCATAGTTTTTTCCTTCCTTTTGCACACAGCCAAACCATCACCAACATTAACTATTTTTATATTTCAATCCTTTTTTTGATTTAAGTATTTAATAAAATTATTATTTTTATTTATTATTTTTAAAGCCTGCTTATTATTTTTGCTTAAAAGTCTTTTAAGAAAAATATTGTCTATTATTATCATTCCATTATGGTTTATATAATTTTGATATTTTTCAAATAACAACTCTTGTTTTGATTTTGGACCATCAATAAAAATAATGTCATATTTTGAATCAGGTTTATATTCAAATGCATCAGCCAATACATATTCAACTTTAGAACTTACTTTATTAGAGTTTTGAAAATATATTTCATTTTTTTCAATAGTTTTAATTTTTTTTAAATCTGTTTTTAATGCAAAAAAAGTTGAGCTAAAACCATTACCTGTTCCAATTTCTAACATAGTAGAAAATTTGTGAATCGATATTAATGACCAAATGTAATAACACGATTCTATTTCCAAAGGATGATGATTGTTTTTTATACTTTCTAAATATAATTTTCTAATATATGACATATTTTTTCCAAAGCAATAAATATTATAGTTTATTAAAGTTAAATAAAAAAATAAATAGAATTTTTGTTTTCTATTTATTTTTTATATTTAAAACAATATGGAAAATGATCATTATAAATTCCTATGGCTTGTAGATAAGATAATATCGTCACACTTCCAAGATATTTGAAGCCATATGATTTTAATTCTTTATATATTTGATCTGATAACAAAGTTGTTTTTATATTTGGATCTAAATTCTTTTGTTGTTTAAACCCAACTTTACTTCATAAATAATTGTATAAAGAATCATAATCTTCAATAAGTTTTAAATAAGCTTTTGCATTTGTTGTAATGCTTGATATTTTTTTAATATCTTTTATGACATCATTTGTTTTTGCAATCTTAGCAAGCTGTTCCACATCCATTTTAGAAATGGCAACTATGTTATTAAAATCAAAATGTTTTTCATATCCTTTTTCTTTTGCTAACAGCACACTGAAACTAAGCCCTGTTGCTTGTGATTCTAATATTAACAATTTAAAAAGAACATTTTCATCTTTACAAACATTACCTCAAAAATTATCATGATGATCTTTATAATGTTTATTTTTATTTGCTCATTCACATCTAATTTTTTCCATAATTAACCAAGTCTTATATCTTCTTCAAGATAATCAATATCTTTTCTTTTTGGAATTTTTCTTGCAAATATATCTAAAGTAGCACCAATACCAAGTTGTCCTATAAGCATCATGATGATAAGCGGAAGCAATGCTCATCATGGAAGGACAACAAGGCTTGATACTCCTGTTGATAAACCTGTTGTACCAAATGCTGAAGACATATCAAATAAATAATCTACAAAAGTAAAATTATATGGTTCTTGAAGTTGAACAAAGTTTTTACCATCATTATTTATAAAACTTAGAAAAAAGAATGCTGTTGTCAAAACAAACATTATCACAAATCCTAATAAGAAAATTAAAAAAGAATAAGTAACTGTTTTGTTTGGTATTGTTCTTTTGAACACACTAGTTTTATCTAAACCTCTTATTCAACTCATCATTGATTTAAACATAACTGCAATAGTTGTAGTTCTAATACCACCACCATTACTTGAAGGACAAGCTCCTATAAACATGGTAATGATATATAAAATTTTTGTTGATTCTGTTAAATTATATAATCCAACTGTAGCAAAACCAGCACTTCTTGTTGAAGCAACATTAAAAATAATACTTCAATTAATATTTAGTTGAGTAAGTTCTCCAAAGGGTTTGACCATTTGACCATTTTCACCCATTATTGGTTGTGTAAATTTAATCATTGGTTGAAATAACTTTTCTCCCTTTTCAGCACCACTATTAATAAAATGAACATCATAATTATAAACGCCTAAATATTCAGTCATAAAGGCAAGCCCAACACTAACAACACCTATTATGAAATATGATGTTAAACAAATTTTTGTAAATGAAGTATATTTGTTTTTAGGAAGATTTTTATATTCTGACCTATTAAAATATTTAGCAAGTATTTTGGTTTTAAAAAACCATTCCATTCTCATACTAAAATCATAAATTATTGGGAATCCAATACCACCAATAACAAATAAAAACATAAGTAGAACTTGAACAATAATTCCTAAATCATTTCTAAACAGAGACAAAGAACTAGAACCAAAAAGATCAAAACCTGCATTATTTAAAGCAGCACTTGATAAAAACACACCATGTCATAATGCTTTATCAAAATGTTGATAACCATCATTTACAACATTAGAATCAACAGTAATACCAAAATAATCTTTTGCATCTTGTTGTAAATAAAAAGGGACACTATAAATTATTGAAGCTAGTATTAAAGAAAAAATAAATTGAATTCCAGTTAGAATAAAAAACAATCTTACAATCATTTTTGATGATTGTGAAATTTTAGATCCACCTCTTTCAATGTGGAGCATCGATTTACTAAAAATATTTTTTTGAGTCAATCTATAAATAGATTTTCCTAATAAATAAAATAAGGAAATATATCCAAAACCACCAACTTGGATTAATGAATATACAACAAACTGACCAAAGAAATTCATATGAGTTCCAACCTCAATACCTGCAGTTAACCCAGTATCTGTAAAGGCTGAAACAGCAACAAACATAGCTTTTATAAAATTAACATGTAGTGTCTCACTTTTATTTAATAATTTATCGGCTTCACTCAAGTTTAAATTAAAGATATATTCATTGTTTTTATATTCATAACTTGTGTAATTATATGAAATAGGTAAATATAAAAGTATAGTTCCAATTAATACAATGACAATAATTCCCAAAAATACTTTTTTTGGTCAAGTTCAGTTCATAAAAATGAAATTTTTAGTACTTTTCTTTATATTCTTACTAAACTTTTTTGCATTAAAAGAACTAATTTTAATTCTTCTTTTAAAACTCTTTTTAAACTTAGATAAGTTATTTTTTTTCATTGTCAAATATTAACCCATTATAAGTTAATATTATAAATCAATTATATAAATGTATAATAATAAATATTAATTTTGGGGTATTAAGTTATGTCTAAAAGAAAAATTGAAAAGGATAAATCACACCAAAATAAATATTTAATAATTGGTTATGGTAAATTTGGGAAAGGTTTTGCTGCAAGATTATTAAATGAGGGTGTAAAAGAAACAAATATTTATATAATTGACAAAAACGCAGAAAGACTTGTTCAAGCTGAACCAATTTTTACAAACATAATTAGAACTACAATTACAGATTTTGATTCTATAAATGCTTTTGATATATCAGATATTAGTGTAATAGTGATAAGCATGTCTGATATTGAAGAATCATTAATGATTGCTGCAAATTGTAAAAAATATGGTGATAAAAGATATTATGCAAAAGCGAAAAATGACATTCATAGTAAATTATTAAAAACACTTGGCGTTGATGAAACAGTTATTCCTGAAGAAGAAGTTGGAAGTAGACTTGCTTATAAATCATTATTTAAAAACAATGTTGAAATAAACCTTTTAAGCACAAATTATAATATTGTTCACTTTAAAGTTACTAATCCAAAAATTGTTGGAAAAACAATTATGGATCTTAACCTAAGAGAAGAATTGGATTGTAATATTTTTGGTTTAAAAAGAGATGATAGTTTTTTTATTCCAAATGCAAACCATGAAATTAAACTAAACGATACATTAAGTGTAGTTTGTAAAAAAGAGGATTCAAAAGCACTGTTAGAAAAATTTACTAATTAGTATTAATGGAGGTTTTAATAAATGGAAAGATTTTTTAAAAACGAATGGTTAAATCAAGCAATAGCTGATCTTAACATAAAAAGATATACAGATATTCAATTTAAAACAATTCCATCCATTTTAAAAAACAATAATACTATTGGTGTATCAGAAACTGGTACTGGTAAAACATATGCTTATCTTTTTCCTATTTTGGAAAAAATAGACACATCATTAAACTACATTCAATCAATTATTATTTTGCCAACTAGAGAATTAGCTAATCAAATTTACAGCAAGTCAATTTATTTTAAAAAATACAACAAAAACTTAAAAATTAAGCTACTTGTGGGTGGTTCTGAAACAGAAACAATAAATAAAAAAATCGAAAATAATCCTCCACACATATTAATAACAACACCACAAAAATTTCAAGAATTAAATTCTAACTTTAAGTTAATTTTAACCAACTTAAAATATATTGTTTTAGATGAAGCTGATATGCTAATTGATCTAGGTTTTTTTGGTTTGATTGAATCAATATTTAATTCAATAAAAAATATTAATGACATAACAAAGGTAGCTTTTTCTGCAACACTTCACGAAAAATTAAGTATCCAATTATCTAAATATTTCAAAAATTCAAAAATATTTGATGTAACAACAAATATTTGAACACATAAAAAAATTAATCATCATGTAATTCATTATGGGAATAATGACAAAATAGAAGTATTAAAAAAACTGCTGGAAAAAACTAACCCATATTTTTGTATAATATTTGCTAATACAAAAAAAGATGTTGATCAAATATTTGATGTTTTAGTTCAAATCGAACCTAATAATATTGCTAAACTTCATGGTGACCTAACATCAAGGGAAAGAAAAAACACATACAAAGCAATTCAAGCAAATTTATTTAAATATTTAGTTGCAACTGATTTAGCATCTAGAGGATTAGACATTGATGGTGCTAGCCATATTATTTCTTATAATATGCCAAAAGAAGATATATGGTACATTCATAGAGCAGGTAGAAGTGGAAGATATAACTACATTGGTAATTCATATGTATTTTTAGATGAAAACAATTATTATGCTATTACAAGACTTCAAAAAAAGGGAATAGTTTGAAACAATATTAAATTTAATAAAAATGAATTTAGTGAATTTAATTATAAATTTAAAAAAGTAGAAAAAAAAGAAACAGAAGTAGATGTTCAAATTAGAAAAGTAATAAGTACAGCATCTAAAAAAGTAAAACCAAATTATAAAAAGAAAGTTAAACTTCAAATTCAAGAAATTAAAAGAAAAGCTAAAAGAAAAAGAATTGAAGAACTAGTTAATGAGCAAAGAATAAAAAAATATAAAATGGAAAATGCTGCTAAATCTAGAAACAAAAAAAATAAAGGACAATAAATGAAATTTAACACTATTAATTCTTCATCACTTGAATACATTTATGTTGATGAAGAGGTTAGAAATTCATCAGAATTTTATGAAATGAGAATAAAATTTAAAATTAAAAACAAACTATATAGATACCTAATAAAAAAAGAATTATGAAATAATTCTTTAAGAAAATATGTTATTGATAATAAAGGTTTAAATATTGGAAAGCTAATGTGGGGTTATATATTATCAGGAGAAATAATACAATTTAAAACTTATACTGAAATTATGCTAGATAATGATTAACTTCTAATTATTAAAATTTATCAAAATAAAAATGTATAGTTTTCAAACTATACATCCCTAACTGACATGTGAAGTGCAACACTTCAATGTTACATTAAACTCTCGACTTTGAAATATAAGTTGAGAGTTTTTTTGTTTTAAATATTTTCTTGATACATTTGGTAAGCTGTTTTATAACCAAACATTTTTCTTGGGATGTTGTTTACTTTTCATTCAAGAGTTTTTATTTTATCTTCACTTACTAAACTGAAGTCAGTTCCTTTTTTATATCATCTTCTAACTATCCCATTTATGTTCTCGTTGGACCCTCTTTGAAATGAAGAATAAGGTTGGCAATAATAAACTTTAAAGTTGAATTGTTTTGCAGTTATTCCCATCATTTGAAACTCTAACCCATTATCAACAGTGATGCTTTTTATTGGGAGTTTTTCATCTCGAATAATGGTATACATTTTAGCCATCATTGATCTAGCGTTCTTCCCTTTTATTTTTCTAATAATTGCCAACCTTGTTTTTCTTTCCACTAATGTCAATAAGTGGTAATAACCACTTTGCCTTTTACTAACTATTAGATCAGCTTCTCAATGTCCAAATTCTTTTCTATTGTTTATCTTTTCTGGTCTTAGACTATAAGGAATGCAGTATTTTCCATCAATTTTAGAAAATATACCTATTTTTCTTCTTTTCCCTTTAACATATTTTCTTCTTAAACAATCTCTTCTTTGTATCTTTCAAATCTTGCTATTGATTCATCTAAATACTTGCCTAGCACTTGGAACTTTAACTAATGGATAGTTTTCTTTTATTCAAAAAATTGTAGCTTCTACACCATGAGATTTAGGATTAAATTTTTGAATAAAAAGATCTGTGAAGTTTTTGTACTTCAACATAAAAAACATATGACAATTTGATTTTCTTCTAATGTATTTTTTGTGAGCAGTTGATGAATAATAAATCCCTGTTGAAGATGTGTTTCTTTTTAATTCTCTTGATATTGTTGATTTGTTTTTATTTAAGATTTTTGCAATCTTATTCATAGAATATTTTTCTTTATTTCAAAGAAAATAAATTAAGCATCTTTCTTCTTTTGTTAAATGTTTATAAGTTTTCATAAGCACTCCTAATATTCATTATCTTTTTATTAGTGAACACTTACAAACAAAACAAATGAAGTGCACACTCTTTTTTGAGTGTTGCACTTCACATGTCAATCGAGCATGTATAGTTTTCAAACTATACATTTAATATTTTTGTTATGTCATTTAGAATATTATATTTATAACGATTTGAAGAACCAGGACCATTACCATTTAATAAATCTATTCTTCCAGAAAAATATTCTTTATTATCTCCATTTGTTTTATAAGTTAAACCACCTCAATAAATACCAATAACTTCATTTTTTGAATTAATTGCAACAGATCCTGAACTACCACCTTTTAAATCAACACCTCAAGCAACAACTTGTGTTGCTGAATTTCTAAAAGAAAAAAAATCTTTATTATTCATATTTCCATAATATTTGATTTCATCTTCATTTGCTGCTGAAAAATCAGGTAAAGGTACATTATTACCATTTATATTTGGTTGAGTTACAAAAGAATCTTCATAACCATTTTTTAAAAGATTTTCTGTCTTAACATAGCTAACACCACTTCAACGAGGAGAAACATTATTTACTACATTGGTTGCAGCTGGAAAACCAGCAACAAATACATCTTCACCAGGTTTGTATTGTGATGCAAATTTAGTAGGATTTTTATCATAATTATCTAAAAAACTTTTAAAAACATTGACATTATTTATAAAAATAGCATTTCCATTTTGTCCAACATCATAAAAAGGAGAAAAATCAATAGAAAGAATTGCTATATCAGATGTTGGATTATATAAATAATTGTTTGGATTTAATGATTCGTTATATCTTAAATTGATGTTGTTAACATCTTTGTACAATTGATTATTAAACGATTGATATCCAGAATATACAATACTAACATTATTACTTTTTAAAACTGAATCATTAGAATTTGAATCTTTAATATAAGCTAATATCCCATCATAAGTGTTGTTATTTATTAGTGTTTCTTGTGGTTTTGTTGTTCCAAAACTTGTTAATTTAGAAAAGTTATTACTTGTTTTTTCACCCTTACCAACTATGCCAATATCTAATCCTGTTAAAGTTTGTTTTTGAATTTGGTTATAATATCAACTATTATTGTAGACTCTATAATCTTTATAAGAATAATTAGATAAACTTAATGCATCAGCAACATGCATATTTGTTGCAACATAATATTTGTGTTCAGAACTTTTATCTTTACCAACTATTCAACCTGTTCCATAAACATCAGTTTTGGTTGAATTTGAATCAATAGGTGAAAATTCAAATTTTAAAGATAATGATCTTTCACTTATATATTTCAATTGTTCACTATCTTTTCTATAATTTTCAATATTAGCATTCATGTAAGTGAACCCATTATTTTTATTTGAAAAAATTGATCCAAAACAAGATGTTAATGGAACAGTTGACAATATTATTCCTACTGCTCCAGAAAAAAATAATATTATTTTTTTAAATTTCATATTAAATTGATACCTAATATCATAATGATACTTAAAAATATTAAAATAACAATAACCTAGATAAAAAAATGTTTTTTTTTTTTTAATTATGCATTATTAAAATCTCATTAACTAAAAAATGTATTGGAATAGTAGTAATAAAAAAGATAGGATATTAAACCTATCTAAAATTATTTAAGTATCTATCAAGAATTATTGTTGCACTATTTTGATCTTTAGTTTTTTTTATTGATTTTGATTTTATATTAAATTCTTTTTGCAAACTAACTGATTCAACTGAAGAATATGACTCATCAACTAGGATAATTTCTATTCCAATATTATCTTTTAAATCTTTTAAGAATGCATTTATTAACTGGTGTCTTTCTGAAACATAATTATTTATTGTTTTTGGAAAACCCAAAACAATTAGATCAATAAATTCATCATCAACTATTTTTTTTATTTTAATAAAAACACTATCATTATTTTCCAAAGTAATATATGGTATTGAAAAAGAAGTTTGTTGATAACATATTGCAAAACCTATACGTTTAGTACCATAATCAATAGCTAAAATATTTTTATCATTCATTATCATTTATATAAAGTTTTAGCTTTTTCTAAAATTTTATTAAAGTCTTTATTATCAACTTTTGGGAAACTTCCTTGAACAAAATTATTTCTTCCCCCACCCTTAGCATTAAACAGATCAACTATTTCTTTATTTAATTGGTTTAAATTAAATCCTAATGATTCAATAAATTTAGGATTTGCACATAATATGTATTGGAAAGAATTATCAATAAAATTAACAACAATAAAGATGTTTTCTTTTTTTTCATTAACAATATTAGTACATGTTGAAGTTAAAACTTTTCTATCAATGTTTTCAAAAATAAGTAGATTGATTTTATCATTATAAGAATTGAATTTATCTTTTAATTCTAAAATTTCTGTATTTTCTTTTTCTTTATTAATTTTGAATTTAACAATATTTAATTCATTACTTAGTAAATCAAACATATTTTTTAATTCAAAATAATGTAATTCATTCAAATTAATATTTTTATTTTTTTCAAAAAGATCATTTTTAAAATTCAATGAATTATATTCTTTAAATAAATTTTCTAAATTACTCAATAAAGGTTTGTGAACATTATTATTGAAATCATCTATTAATGCTTTTGAACTTATAGCTTCAATTCTTCATGAACCAGATCCTTTAGAATCAAGTTTGATAATTTTAAAATCTTCAATTTCTTTTGTGTTTGATACATGAGTACCACCACATATTTCAATTGATTTATTTCCGATTTGAACAACTCGTAATTTTGTTTTTATTTTTTTATAAACATCATCAAAATAAGCTAAAGCTCCCATTTGTTGTGCTTCATCTAAAGTCTTTAAATATGTTTTAGTATCAACAGCTGATTTAATAATATCTTTAATGTTTTTTTCTAATTTCAAAATTTCATCAAGATTAAGTTTTTTATTATAACTAAAATCAAAAGTTACTTTCTGAGGTGATTTTAATGCACCTTCTTGTTTGATTGATTCATGAATTTCATTTTTTAAAGCTGAATGTAATAAATGTTCTGTTGAATGATGAATGGTTAAAGATTTTCTTCTTTCAACATCTGTTACAACATCAACATCGTTTCCAACTTTAAAACTACCTTTTTTGAAATGGTGAACGTTTTGACCATTTGGTGCTTTAACAACATCATCAATAAAGACATTATCTATAGTACCATTGTCACAAAGCTGACCTCCACTTGTAGCATAAAGACAAGTTTTATTTAAAACAACAAATCCTTCTTCATTGTTGATTTCATTCACGCTATTAAAATCTGCATCAAATAAAGCTATAACTTTAGAATTTTTTAATTTTAGATTATCATAATCAAAAATTGATTCAACTTCCAAATTAATTAAATTCTTATTTTGTTTAGCAATAGCTTTTAATTCCTTATTTCCTTTTGAAACTTCTTTATGTTCTTCAAAATATTGATTAAATTTGTCAAAATTGAATTTTTTTAAAGAAAACACATTATTAACATTTATTTCTTTTCCAACAAAAGCTTCAATAATAAAGTTAATTGTTTCTTTATTTTCGTTTTTTGAATGTTCAATTTCCTTTATTATTTCAATTGGGAAGCCATATGTTTCAACAAGTTTAAACAATGTATATTCATAGAAATTAACATCATCTTTTTCTTTTAATGGTTTGTTAATTGTATCTACAAATTCTGCTATAGTATTTTTTAATGTTTCATGATGTAATTTATATTCTTGATTTATGATTGAAACAATATTGTTTTTCTCTTTTGATAAATTAGGATAAAAGTCTTTCATTGTCTCAATGATTTTTGAAACTATAATTTCATTAACATCTTTTTTAACTTTTAAAATATCAAGATATACAAATGATCTTCTCAATAACTTTCTTATTATATAACCTCTATCTTTGTTTGATGGTATTGCCCCATCACCAATAGCAAAAGTAGCTGATTTAAAGTGATCAACAATAACATTGAAACTTCTATTTATTAACAAGCTTATAGGGTTTTTTTCTTTTTTAAAATAAAGATTTATATCATATTTATTTTCTGTGTATTTTTGAATTTCATTTTTAACTAATGCAAATGCATCAATATCATAATTTGTTGGTACATCTTGAAATACACAAGCTAATCTTTCAAGACCAGCACCTGTATCAATATTCTTTCTAATTAAAGGAGAATAATTATTATTGCCATCATTTTCAAATTCACTAAAAACAATGTTTCATATTTCAATATATCTATCATTTTCTATATCATCCAAAAATAATTTTTCACCTATATTGTTTGGATCATATTTTGGACCTCTATCATAATATATTTCAGTACATGGTCCACAAGGTCCTTGGCCAATTTCTCAGAAATTTCTATCTTTATCACACTTAATTATGTGTTCTTTTTTTATTCCGTGTTTTTGTCACAATTCATATGATTCATTATCATCTTTATAAACTGTTATATACAATAGATCTTTATCAATATTAAATCTTTTTGTTAATAGTTCAAAAGCAAAATCTATTGCATCTTTTCTGAAATAGTCTCCAATAGAAAAATTACCTAACATTTCAAAAAAAGTATGATGTCTAGAAGTTACACCTACATTATATATGTCATTAGTTCTTATACATTTTTGACTATTAGTTAATCTTTTTGACGGTGGGTTTTCAATTCCTGAAAAATATTTTTTTAATGTAGCCACACCAGAATTAATTCATAATAAAGAATTATCATTTTTAGGAATTAAAGATTGTGACTCAACAATTAAGTGCTTTTTTTCTTCAAAGAATTTTAGTCAAATATTTCTTATTTCACTTAAAGTAAATTTTTTCATGTTTATTCAATTAGTCATGTTTGACTAATTGTACCTCCTCCTAAGCATATTCCATTTTTGTATATAACAGCATATTGTCCAACAGTAACTGATTCAGATTTATTTTCATAAAACAAATAAACTTTATCACCAAAAATTTTGAAACGACAATTTTGCTTTGCTTGTGTGTGTCTAAATCTGACTTCAACTTGGTCGCTATAAGGAATTTTAGAAATTCAGTTAAAGTCAGTTAATTCACAATAATTTGACATAAGATAACTTGAATCATTTAATTTATCTGTAACATAAATGATATTCTTTTCAACATCTTTTTTACAAACAAATTGTCTTTTTTTATTTCCTGAAAGATTCATTCCTTTTCTTTGACCAATCGTATATAAATGAACACCTTTATGAGTTCCAATTTTTTCATTAGTTGTTATATCAATAATATCGCCTTCTTTTTCATCAATATAGTTAGCAAGAAATTTTTTAATATCTCTTTCACCAATAAAACAAATACCAGTAGAATCTTTTTTATCTCAATTGATTAAATCATATTTTTTTGCTATTTCTCTAACACATTCTTTAGATAAATTAGCTAATGGAAAAATTACATTTGCAATTTGTGCTTGGCTTAATTGATTTAAAAAATAAGTTTGATCTTTATTTTTATCAAAAGACTCACAAAGATATTTAGTACCACTTGAATCTTTTTTTATTTTTGCATAATGTCCTGTAGCTATATAATCTGCATTAAAAGTTTTTAATGCATGTTTAATAAATAGATCAAATTTAATATATTTATTACACAAAACATCTGGATTTGGCGTTTTTCCAGATTTATAATCATCAATAAATTTAGTAAATACTTTATCCCAGTATTCTTTTATAAAATCAATTTTATATAAAGGTATATCAAGTTTTTCACAAACAACTTTTGCATCATTGTAATCATAACTTGCACTGCAATTACTTAAAGAACTTTCAAAGTTTAGCTCATTATTAACAAGATTATCCCAATTTTGCATAAATAAACCAATTACTTTAAAACCAGCTTTTTTTAAAATTAATGCAGTTACTGATGAATCAACTCCACCAGACATACCAACAACAATAGTTTTGTTCATATCTCTTCACCTAATTATCTACACCATAAAATTTTATACCAATGATAATGAAATAGTAAATAAAAAAAGGATAGACCGCATTATCCCTAAGCGGTCTATCTAAAATCAACTCAATGTCTATACTTTAGCAATAAGCCAAGCAGTTCTGCACAATAACAATTGTTAAAAACATTGATATCGCTGAAATTTAACTAAAAGGTTCTTAGAACTAATAAAATGATCATATCAAATTTATACATAACATATCGATAATCGTATAGATATTACTTCACAATTCATCAAGCGGCCTTTACCAATTCACCCCTCAATTTTATTATACTTATCAACCGGCCAAGGAGAACCATATAATAGGTTAGAAGAAATTGACACCAAAAATGCTCGACACATAATCAGCGAATCACCATTCAGTAACCCTAAACTCAAACCAATAAGTCACTTTAATCTTCAACAATCTAATAGGGGATCGAGACGCCTATTGTTTTAATTATTAAGACTAAAAATGAATTTAGCGAAAAGCGCAACACCACTTTCTAACAATTTAGAAATTATTGCGCAATATAATTAAACCACATTTTTGGATAAAATTCACATTTTTTTTAAAAAAAATATTACAAAAGTAAAAAAATGAAAAATAAGCTTTTCAAGTTATTAATAATATTAATACTATTTTTTTAAAAAATAAAGTCTAAAACATGATAAATTTTATAAATTTTTATGATTTATAAAATTAAATAACATTAATTTAATTAATAGTTATCAAAATTTGATCAAGACTGGTATAAATTAGAATTTTATATATTTATACCATTAACAACTATGTATTATATATATTGGTTAATGATATTATAATTTTATATATTGATTCTTCAGGAACACATACAATGCTTGATACTTTTAAAATTAAGTTTAAATTTGATAAATCAATCAAATTAAAAAAATACACAACAAAATATTTTATAGCAACACAAAAGGTGTTATTTGATGAAAACAAAGGAAAAAATGTTTGTTTAAGATTTTGCCACTTTTCAGAATCTGCTATTGTTTGTGGTGTCGCTGAAGTTATTTCATTATTGAAATTTGTCTTAAATAAAAAAATAAAAAAACTAAATATAAAATATTTACCTGATGGAACTATTGCAAAAAAATATGAGCCCGTATTGATAATCGAGGGTGATTATCAACTTTTTGGTCATTTAGAAAACATTATTGATGGTATTTTATCAAGAAGATCATCCATTGCTACCAATGTACACAATTTTATAAAAGAAACAAATGAGGATAAATTCATGTTCATGTCAGATAGAAATGATGATTATTTGTTACAACCATATGATGGTTATGCAGCTTATGTTGGTGGTGCAAAAAAATTTGTTACAGAAAAACAAATTGAATTTATCAAAACCGATCCAAGTGTTTCAGCCACAGGAACAATTCCTCATGCATTAATCCAACAATTTAATGGAGATATAGTTAAAACTTTGCAAGCATACAAAAAATCTCTTCCAAACAATATAGTTGTTGGTCTTATTGATTATAATAATGACTGTCTTGGAGAAATTCAAAAACTTAAAGATGCAAATTTTAATAATTTAGATTATGTTAGAATTGACACTTCATCAAGTTTGGTTGATTTATCATTACAACAAAAAAATAAGAATTGGAAAGACAATATTGAATTATATGGTGTAAATCCAACATTAATTCAAGAGGTTAGAAAAAAACTAGATGATGTAGGTTATAAAAATACAAAAATTGTTATTTCATCTGGTTTAACTTTAGATAAAGTTAAAGATTATGAATCAAAAAAACTTCCAGTTGATATGTATGGAATTGGTAAAAGCACAACAAAAATAAATGTATTTTTTACAGGTGATTTAATCAAAACCAATGGACAATACCAAGCAAAAATAGGAAGAAACAATAATATAGATTCTTCAATTGAAAAAATGCAAAGCTTAAAATAAATAATTATTTTGCTTTGCATCCATTTTATTTTTTTTATAAAAATTAAATTTGATCATCTCAATTTTCATATATTTCTTGTATCAAACCATTTTCATAAATACAATTATCTAACATTCTTTTATCTATATATCTTTCATTACTTAAATTTATTTCTGCTCTATAGATTAATTCTTTTTCATTTACTTGTTTGTTTTCAATAATATCAAAAAGAGTTTTTTTAATTTTTTTTAAATCTTTAGGAAATGGTATAAAAATAAATTTAAATTTTCTTGATCAAAAAAGATATTGACCATCATTGTCCATCTTTTTTTC
Organism: Malacoplasma iowae; assembly: GCF_900660615.1. Classification (GTDB taxonomy): domain Bacteria; phylum Bacillota_I; class Bacilli_A; order Mycoplasmatales; family Mycoplasmoidaceae; genus Malacoplasma; species Malacoplasma iowae. The sequence goes on from NZ_LR215023.1 coordinate 1,027,644, forward strand.
TTTATAATATCTTTTTTTAACTAATCCATTATTAAAACAATATGTCAAATAAATTGTATAAATCTCTTTAGAAAATCTAAAATTATTATTACTACAAATATCTAGCATGTTATTACAAATGATTTCTATATTTTTTAAACTTTTTCTCATTGAACTTATAAATTCTTTTGAAAATGTTTTACTAGGTTTTTCATTGTAATAGTTTTTCCCATATTCAGGAATAAGATAATCAGAAATAATTTTTGTAAGTTCTTGATAATTGTTTCCAATATCATTCATAAAAGATTGAATTCTTACTATTGTTTTATTTATAAGATAATACATTGTTAAATTGTCATTTAAAAATTTTGCTTTTTTTAGTTTGTAAAAAACGCTGTTAAAAAAATATTTGTAATGTTTTCATTTTTTAATATCATCTAAAAATTTGTTTTGTTTTTTATTTTTTAAAGAATATAATATTTGATCAAAAGTTTCAAATTCAATTTTTTTTATTTCCATTATGTACACCAGAATCATTTAATTAAATTTATTATATTTATAAAATTTATAATATTATTTATTTTTTAATAAATATTAAATAAGCTATATTCAAATTTAATTTATAATTTTTGTGTTATGAAAAAATCTAAATATATAAGTAAATATGATTACATTGCCTTTTATACAAAGCAAGAAAATTTTTGATTTAAAACAAATGCTGAAATAATTTCAGAAATAGAATCAATAAAAAATCAATATGGATATTATAGTGAATTATATGAAGATGATGATGAAGATGATGATTTTTTTGATGATGGAGAAATTAGCGAATTTGATGCATATGAAAAATACAAAGAATTATTAGAAGAAAATAAGGATGTGGATAAAGATAACCCATTATTAAAAGAAGGTTCAATTTTAGATATTGAATCAAAAAAATTTATAAAAAATAAATTCATTGATATGCCTTGATTTGATTTTGACGACATTAAATACAAAAACAAAACAATGGAAGAATTGGCTATCGAAACTGAATTTATTCTTAAAAATCATGATTCTGTAATTATTTTTCAGCCCGTTTTTATTCATAATAATTTAATTACAAAATGTGATGCTTTTGTAAAAATAGATAGTTATGATTTTCATTTAATAGAAACAAAGGGTACAACTACTGCAAAGTTTCATCATTATCTTGATTTGTTTTTTCAAAAACAAGTAATCGAATCAAAAGATTATTTAAAAGAAAAAAATATTTCATATGAACTATGCCTTATTAAGTATGAATATAAAAATAAATATGAAGTTTCTTTTGAAACAACAAAATACATTAACATTTCAAAATCTCCACCAACTCTTTCTAAAGCTGAAAAGGAGTTGCCAAAAAACAAAATAATCTGAGTAAAAAATAAAAGAAAAAAAGGATATTACTTTGACAAAATTGGTGAAGAACATGGAATTTTAATTTCAAATATATTGTGTGGGGATTATTCAGATATTGAAAATAAAAAAATATTGTTGAATAACACCAAGACAACAAAATCACTAGATAAATCTTTATCAATCTTAAAAGATACATATAATAATTTTAATAATGTTATTGCCCAACTTTGGGATCATAAAAAGAACTTAGAAAATCTTGAAAAGAAAATAAAAAACAATGATGATTTTAAATCTTTTTCAAATATTAAACCTTCATTTAATGATAAGGGTCCTTTTAAAAATGATGATAATTGACCAGAATTAAGAAAACTATATTCCTTGCAAGGATACACTTTATATGACTATTCTGGAAAAGTTGCAGTTCAAGATGAATACAATATTAAAAATGCAGTAATTAATCAAAATCCAAAAACATTTTTAAAAACACCAGAAAAAAACACAAACATATATATTGATGCATTTATAAACTCAAACGAAGAAATTCAAATTGATTTAACAAAAACGTATGAACTTTATAATAAATTAAAAAATGTTAAAAAAGTTTATTTTGATTTTGAAACAATAAACACATCAATAAGAAGTTGTGACAACACTTTGCCTTTTAGTCAAATTGTTACTCAATGTTCTGTAATAAAAGATAATGGTGATGGAACAGAGTCTTCACCTTGTGAAAATTTAATAATAGATCCAACAAAAATTGATATTGATTGATTCAAAAAAGTTGTTGACTCAATTTACTATGAGACAACAAACGAAGATGAAAAAGTTCTATATATTGTTTATAACAAATCATTTGAACAAACAAGATTAAAGGAAATTGCAGGTTATATTTCAGATAAAAATTATAATCACAAAATAATTCAAATTATTAATAACACTTTTGACTTAGCTGATTTTTTTACATTTACAACAAATAAAAAATATATAGTCTTTAAAGAATTGTGTGGTTTTTATTCAATTAAAAAAGTTTTACCATTAATAAAAAAATATAATCCAGAAATTTTTGATAAAACTCATTGTTTGGACTATAACTCTTTAAATGTAAAAAATGGTAAAGAATGTCAGGGAGAAACAAATAAAAGATTCTTTTTATTAATTAGTGATTCTGAATGAAAAAAAATTGAAGAAAATCTTAAAGTTTATTGTGAAAACGATGTTAGAGCTATGATAGCAATAGAATATTTTGTTAAAGATTTATTAGAAAAATATAATAAATAATGCATTAAAATTTACCCTAATAAAATAATTTAATTTATTGGGGTAAATTTTATTTATCACTATTGTTATTAGTTTTAAAAAACTGTCACTCTTTAATTAATTCATTTGCTTTTTTAAGTGATGTATTACTACTTTCAATTTTGCTATAAAGTTCATAATATATTAAATCTGAAATTACAAGCATTGATATTTTACTTGATGTTGCAATTATTCTTTTATTTTTATATAAATCTTCAAAAACTATTTTATAAGTAATTCCATCAATAAATTCTTTATTGTTTGTTACAAGCAATACTGGAATGTTTAATTTTTTTGCTGTTTCAATAATAAAAACTATTTCACTATGGGCAGCTGATTTTGAAAAAATAACAAGAAGATTTTCACCAGAAATTGATGATAATGATAACAATAAAACATGCAAATCATTAAATGCATTTGCTTTAATTCCCAATTTAAGTAGATTAGATGAAAACTCATATGCTGGAAGATATGATGATCCTATTCCATAACAAAAAATTTTTTCACATGATAATATTTTGTTACAAATATTATTTAATTGTTTGGCATCAATACTATTTAATGTTTCATTTATTGTATAAACATTATATGCTATTAAATTATTTATCCTATTATATGTATCTTCTTCTTTTTGAACTTTATAAAGATCTAATTTTGATTTTTTATCAATAGCAAATGTTTTCATTTCAATGATATTTTTAAAACCCATTTTTTGGCATAATCTTGAAATTGATGACTTTGAATAAAAAAGGATTTTTTCTAAAGCAATAATGTTAGATGATAAAAACAAATCAATATTATCATTTATTTTTTTAACTATTTCGATTTCTGTTTCGTTTAAATCAAAATTTGATTCATCAAAAATTTTTATTTTGTTTTCCATATTGTTTAACCCAATAAAAATATAACCTAATAATATTTAATATAAAAAAATTAAGATAACATAAGTTATCTTAACTATATATTACTTTATAAATTGGTGTGCCCTTTTTAACATTTTGATTGTTTTTTACAAGCAATTCAATTTTCATTTCTTTAGTCATATCACAAACAACTATAGGAGTTTGAATTGATTTTGATTTGCTCAATTTTTCTAAATCTACATTTGTTATCTTTTTGTTTAAAAATACTTTTTCTTTTTCTTTAATTTTTACATCAAAAGGAATTCCATTAAGTTCTACACTGTCTATTCCTATATGCATCATTACATTTTGACCTTCATCAGTTTTAAATATATAACAATGCTTTGTATCAAAACAATTTTCCAAAATACCTTTTTCAATAATTGAATAAAATTCATTTGATTTAGGAATAATGGCTACTCCATCTCCTAAAAGTTTGTTTTTAAAAGCATCATCACAAACATTATCTAATGTAATGACTTGGCAATCTACTGGAGAGTAAACTATAAAATTATTTTTCTTTTCACTAGATTTAACATTTTCATTTTTGATTAATTCATTATTATTTTCAAAATTAATATTTGAAATATCAATTTTAGAATCAATCACATCATTTATTTTTTCACTTAATATAGCAGCTTCGCCACCAAAAATTAATTGAACTGATTTATTGTTTATAACCTCTCCCATTGATCCTAATTGTTTCACTTTGTTAACATCCAAAGAATTTGAGCTTTTTAAACTAACTCTTAGTCTTGTTGCACAAGCTGTAACATTTTCAATGTTTTCAAGACCTCCAAGTGCATTTATAATTTGAATTGTTTTTGTATCTACTTCATTTTTATTTTTATTATTTTTATCTTTCATTTCTTGATAAGTTTTTTTATCAATTAACTTAAAGTTATTACTTCCTCTTCCTGGTGTTTGAATATTCATTTTTTTAATTAGTAATCAGAATAATAAGAATGTAATCGCTCCTTCAGCAATAGCTAAAACAAAAGCAAAATAGAATTTAGTTCCTTTTAATACTGGTATGGCACCATAAATAACAAGATCAATAAACCCTCTTGCAAAACCAACACCAACATGGGCACCAACTAATTCCATAAACATGTAAGAGAACCCAGACATTGGAACATAAATTATGTAATAAAGTAATGGTGCACAGAATAAGAAAGTATATTCTAATGGTTCTGTAATTCCAGTCAAGAATGAAACAACCATAGATGATCCAATTATTGATGCTACTTGTTTTCTGTTTTGTTTTTCAGAAGTAAATATAATTGCAGCACCTATACCCATACACACACCAATATAAGTTGGGTAATCTTGTGTATATCTTCCAGGATAAACATTTAATGTTTTTGTAAATCAATCAAATATAGGAGTTTCTTGTAACGATCCATCACTTAATTTAATAGGTAAAGTATTAAATGGTAATCCATTAATAAAATTTCATATGTTTTGATCTCCACTTATAGATTGATTATTTAACCCAAAGGAATTGTGAATAACATTTATTTTTTCCATATCTATACCATTAGTAGATAATGCACTATTAAGTGCATTTCAACTAATTTCACCACCAAATGGAGTTTGGAATGCTAAGATAATTGGAATGTGATGTAATCCAAAAGGCTGTAAAGATCTTCCTAAAATCCCATACAATAATCCACCAGTACCATAAGGAGCTTTTTGTATACCACTACCTATGATATTTATAAGTTGTCCTATTCATGGTCAGAATATTAAAAATACCAAAGCAACCAATGATATTAAAGGTATTAAAACAATTGGTACTAATCTAATTCCACTAAAGAAATCTAATGCTGTTGGTAATTTGATTTTTGAAACTTTGTTATAAATTACAGAAGTAATCAAACCAACAACAATACCTCCAAAAATAGATGTTTGTAAAGTTGTAAATCCAAGTGTTGTAGTTGTTATACTTTTTATAACTTCTGGGTCTTTATGAAATCATAATATAGAAGTTATTGTATTTGTTTTGTCAAATTGAAAGAAAGGAAGTTGGAAACTACAAAATACAAGATATGCTAAAACAGAGCAAAATCCGCTAGCACCCCGGTCTTTTGAAAATGTTATTGTTAGTGCCACTGAAAACAAAAGAGGTAATATATTAAACACCACTGAACTCATAGCACTTAAAATATTTGCAGCAATCATTCCACCTTCATTTTTTAAATTAGCACCAATTGCACCACTAATACCAAGTAATAAACCAGCTATTGGTAAGATAGCAATTGGTAACATTAAACCCCTTGATAATTGTGAGAAGAAATCTTTTACTTTACCTTTATTCTCTTTTCTTTTTTTATTTAAATTACCAAAGACAGAAGTAATGTTATTTTTTTTAGGTTTTAGATTTTCTTGTGTATTTATCTTCATATTAAGTTATCGCTTTCATAAAACGTTTGGTTATTTCTTTTGGACGGGTTATTGCAGTGCCAACCACCACGGAATAACATCCAAGTTTTAATAATTCATTAACTTGATTGGGTTCCCAAATACCACCTTCTGCAACCAAAGGAATATTTATTTGCTTCAAAGCATTTTTAATAAATTCATAATTATTTTCTATATTAGATCTACCAGCACTTTCTTTTGTATATCCGCGAAGTGTTGTACTAATTAAATCAAATTTTAATAATTCAGCATTTTTAATATCTTCCATAGTTGCACAATCAGCCATCAATAATGTTTTAGGTGCATTTTTCCTACAATAAGTAACTAATTCACTTAGTGTTTGATCATTGGGTCTTTTTCTATTTGTTGCATCTAATGCAATGACATCAACTTTAAGTTTTATAAGCTGTTTCACTTCTTTTGTTGTTGCTGTTATATACACTTCACTATCTTCATATTTTTTCTTTATCAGTCCAATTACAAAAATTCCTTTAATCATTTTTTTAATATTTTTTATATGTTTTACTTGACTAAGTCTTAATACTGTTGCTCCTCCCTCAACACAAGCTTTAGCCATCAAAGTAATTGCTTTTACATTGTTCAATGGTTCATCATCAACTGCTTGACACGAAACTATTAAATTATTTTTTATTTTTTCTATAACTTTCATATTTAGTTTCATTTTAAGGCAAAATATTTTAATAATTTATGGGTATAAAAAAATGGGAAAAATTCCCATAAACAAACAATTTAAATAGCATAATTTGATTCTAAATATGTTTCACCATAAATTGTTAAAACCCGTCCTAGTGATGTTTTCAATATAAGATTTTTTTTAAGCAAATATGGTTCTATTTTATTAACAATAGTTTTCTCATCTAAATTTAAAATTTGTGAAATTGTTTTTAAGCCAATTGCTTTATTTGTTTTTAATAAATTTAGATATCTAATATCTAAATCATTTAAACCATATTCATAAATACCAATTTTTTTAAGTATTATTTCTTTACTTTCTTTCTTAACTTGATAATGATCCAAAAATCTACTTAAAATTCTTTTTGAAAGTCTTGGTATCCCTTTAGATTTATTTGCAATTTCTATAAGTATTTCATCATCAATATCAATATTAAAATGATTAACACTGAACTTAAGAATCTTATAAATATCTTGAGAAGAATATTCATCTATATTTAATAAGATTCCAAATCTTTCTTCAAAAGGATCTGGTAAATTACCAAGTTTAGTTGTAGCTCCTATAATTGTAAACTTTGGAAGTTTTAAGGTAGTTAATTTCGCATTAAAATCTTTACCTATACTTACACTAAAAGTAAAATCCTCCATTACTGAATATAAAAGTTCATAGCAACACTGATTAACAGAATGTATCTCATCAATAAAAATAATGTCATTTTCTTTAACTGAATACAAAATATTTAGTAAATCAGTTTTTTCTTTTATTTGAGGACCCAAAACAATTTTTATATTAGTTTTTAATTCATTAGCAATTATTTTAGCCAAAGTTGTTTTACCAACTCCTGCTGGTCCATACAGTAAACAATGATCAAGACAACTATTGTTTTTTAAACAATTCTTTAAATATATTTTTATATTGTTTTTAAGTTGTTGTTTACCCTGAAAATCATTTAGTTTAGTTGGCCTTAGCTGAATTAGATTCATCATCACCAATTATTATTTTTATTGTTTCACTTATAAGATCACTTAATTCAAGCGATCTATAATTTTCAATTTTTGTTGGTATTTCACTAAGTGCGATTTCAACTTCTTCTTTTTTATAACCCAATGCTTTTAATGCTGACACCAAATCTGATATTTTAGTAACAGAAGTTGAATTATTATTCTCATTTATGGTTTCATTTTTATATTCAAAATTTAGCTTATAAGAAATATCATTAATTACTTGTCATGCTATTTTTTTATTAAACCCTGGAAGAGTTTCTAGTGTTTTATAATCTTTGGTTTTAATTAATATTTTTAATTCATCTAAATTTGTTTTAAGAATATTCAAAGCAGTTTTTGGTCCAATTCCATTTATATTGATTAATTGTTCAAAAAATATTTTTTCATATGGGTCTTTAAATCCATAATATTCAGATACAAAATTTCCTTTATTAGTTTGACAAACCTTTTGATAAATATAAATTTTATAATACTGATTTAATTCATAATTAATACAATCATTAATAAATATTTTAGTTCCTATTGAGTTTGTCTCCAAAATTATGTAGTTCTTATTTGAATATGTAATTTTTCCATTAATATATTCCATATTTTATTTCCTCCTATTTATATATCTCCACTATATAAATAGATTTTTTTACAAGAAACTACAAAAAAAGATAAATAACTTAAAAGTTATTTATCCCAAAACGCTTCTATTTCTATATGCTATATCTCTTTTTTTAAGATCATGTCTTTTTTTGGAATTTACTTTTTCTTGTAATTCCATTCTTCTTTCAAACTCAGTTGTTTCTTTTTCAAGGTTTTCATTAGTTTTTTGAATAAAAGTTTGTTTCTTTTGTATTTGAGCTTCTTTTTCTCTTAATCTAATTTCTCTTTCAAATAAAACTACATTAACTTCATTTTCATGAATTTTCTTTATTTCATCAAATTGAGTTACAGAATCATTTATTTTATTTTCTTCACTTAAAGATTCACCTCTAGAAGAATGAAATTTAGGGTCATCTTTTTTGTTGTTTTTTTTAAATAACATAACTACCTCATTTTGTAACATCAATATATAAATTATAAGAAATTAAAAATTAAAATTCAAATTGCAATATTTTTAATATTTTCCTTATAGTTATAAAATAAGTTAAAAAACAAGATGTAAATAATATTTTTGTTGATATTTAAAAAGATAATGAAATATTAAATTGAAATATTTATTCTAACAATACAATTAACACTAAATCATTTCTATAAGTTTCTTTATTTTTCTAACATAGTGATTTAATCCCGTTCTAGTAACATCTATTCCATAGTTTGTTTTAAAAAATATAGCTATTTCACTCAAAGAATATTGAGGGTATTGTAATCTTATTTTGCAAAAAAGTTTTTCTTTTTCGCTAAGCAATGAACTCAATTCTTTATTGTTCATTATAATTTTGATCATATCTATTTGTTTTTGACTAGCATCAATTGTTTTTTTTAGATTGGACATATCTAAATTATTTAATCTATGCATTTGATTACTATAATCTCTATATATTCTTTTATCTTCATAATCAAACATTGATTCTAAAGCATTCATTGTTTTTAAAATATCAGAAATAGATTCTGATTTCTTAACATAAACTATGTAAGAATTTTGTCTTTCCATTTTTTTAGCATTTATTTTCATTGCTAAAAGAATTTCACAAATAACATCTATAAGATCAACATTATGACTTCTGATTTCAAAGTGATAATTAGAACTAATGGGGTCATTTAAACTACCACCACTTAAAAAAGTTCCAATTAAAAATGCATGCTTATCATCATCTGATGCAAATAATTTCCTTGGGTCATCAAAGATCATTAAATTCTTTTCAATAAAATTAAAATCACCTTTAAATGTTAATTTATAAACTCTAGAACTTGATTTTGTCTTACTTGTATAAGAAAGATTTTTTTCTATGTTAAAAAGTTTAATGAAACTTTTTACTATAAATCTTACAATGTTAGGACTTTTGGTTTTAATTTCCCATGTGTATTCATCAGAATTCATATGTAATATTATGTTGTTTTTTAAAAAACCACATAGTATTCATTTCAATTGTTCATCACTAAAGTCTTGTGATGTTATTTCTTCTTTTACTTTTTGAGAAAATGTCATTTCCATAATATGTCCTTTATTTATTATTTATGATAATCATAAATATGATTAATAAATAAAAAATAAGCAATAAAAAATATTAAGTTTCCTTAATATCTTTTAAAAAAATTAAATAAGTTTTTCTTCTTTCATTACTTCTAGTAATGATTCAATTGCTTTTTCTTCATCTGAACCTTCAGCAATTATTTCAACTTCTGTATCAAATTTTGCACCTAAAGCCATCAAATTAATAACAGATTTAGCATTCGCAGTTTTATCATTTGTTTTAAAAGAAATATTTGATTCGAATTTACCAGCTGTTTGTACAATTTTACTTGCTGGTCTAGCATGAATACCTATTTTATCAATAATTTTAACAGCTACTGTTTTCATAATATTTGTCTCCTATATATTTAATAAATATTAATTAGTATATACCAATTTTATAATAATGGTTGAATAATGTTAACAAATAACATTTGAATTTTATTACTTAATTTATAATTTCTTTTCAAAAATTCATTGTCGATTTTAATGCTATTTTTTAAGTAATCTTTAAAAATATTTCTTAAATTTAAATTCATTGTTTTAGATTTAACCAAAATTGCTGTTTCAAAATTAATCATAAGACTTCTAAAGTCCATATTGTTTGATCCAATGACAGATATTTCATCATCAATTATTATTGATTTTGAATGAACAAAACCACTATATTCAAATATTTTTATATTTGATTCAATCATTTTAATTGATGAATTTCTATTAATAGTTAAAATGTATTTTTTATCATCTGGTAAATTTGGAACAACAATTTTAACATCAATACCTTTAACTGATGCAAATAGCAATTGATTTATAATGTGTTCTGGAAGCAATAAATATGGTGTTGTAATTCATATAGATTTTTTTGCATTTGAAATTAAAAATGATAACAATGATTCAAAATTGTTAGGTTTAACCTCTGGTGTTGAATTAACAATTTGTGCAATTGTTTTTGTATTAGCTTTATGAATTTTAAATTCTTTGTAAAATTCATCATTTTTATCATTTCTTTTTTTATAACTTGAATAATTAATTCAATCATTACAAAATCTTAAATTAATAGAATTAACTATTTCTCCTTCAATTAAAAAATTAAGGTCAGTTCAATTATTATATTTTTTTCTCATATTAATGTATTCATCACCAATATTTGAACCACCAGTTAAACAATATTTGTTGTCTACAATAATACATTTTCTATGACTTCTAAAATTTGTAGCACTAGTATATTTTGTAATAATTTTTGGGTTAAAAACTTCAACCTCAATCCCCATTTGTCTTAGCATTCTAACACTTCTTTGGTGAAATCTTTTATGGCTACCAACCCAATCATACATAAACCTAACTTTTACATTGTCTTTTCTTTTCTTAGCTATTTCTTCTAGCAAAAGATTGAATCAAACAGAATCTGAAACAATATAAAACTGAATGTGAATAAATTCTTTTGCTTTTCTGATCAGTTCAATTGATTGTTTAAAAACTTCAGATTGTTTAATAATGTCAATTTTATTATTTTCATAAACTGGTGATAATTCAAAATTGTATGAAAAAAGGAATTCTTCAATGTAATCTTTTTTTTCATCAATCATTTTGTTTGTAAAAGTAAAATCTTCACATTTTGAAAATGGTTTATTATCTTCATGAATTTGTTCTATGCTCTTAGATTTAAAAGGAATAATACCAAAAATAAAAAAACCAAATAAACCAAAAACCGGAATGCTTGAAATTACAAATATTCAACACAATTTAACGTTAATAATTCTTTTCTTAGAGTTAAGTAAATAAAATGAAGTAATTATTTGTGCAACATAAACAAGAAAAGCAGATACTAATCAATATATTGTATTAGCACTAATACCAAAAGAGACAAAAATTAGCCATACAAATAGGCATATTAATAAAACAAATAAAATTATAGATGATAATGATATTAATAATTTTTTTCTTTTATTCATTGTTATCACTCATATTTTATAAAATAAATAAAACTTGAAATTTTTATACTAAAATTTCAAACTTTATATTATTATATTAATAACTAAAGAAATTTTATACCTAACTTATCTTTATTTGCTTTTGTATTTTTTGGTTAATAAAAACAAAAAAGATTATTTTTTATTTATTCACTAATAATGCACTTCAGGTTAGGTTTTCAATAATAATTACTAGGAGATTTTATGTACAATAATAAAAATTTTTTATACTCTTTTTCAAATAGTGATAATGATTTTGATGATGATAATGAAAATAGTGAAATTGAAATAGATGAAAACGAAATGGATGAAGAAGTTGAAAAAATATTATCAGGAATTGAAGACGATGAAGATGAAGAAGAACATCAATTAGATCAAGAATTTCATCTAGATAATAATGCCAATGAATTTAATAGTTCTGATGATTCATACAATGACAATGAGTTAGATGATGATGAGGTTGAAGAAATATTAGCTTCAAATAAAGAAGATTTAAAACCAAAAAAAGAAAAAGATGATGATGATTTTATAACAAATCAAAATGAATTAACTAGTGTTGTTGATAATTTTGAAAGTACTACCAATGAATATGAATTAGATTCAGATGAAGCAGAAGAAATAATTAATAAAAACAAAATTGAATTACAAAAACAAAATAAAAAAACTGAACAATTTGATAATGATCACTACAATGAATCTGATAGTGAAGAAGATTATAGTAATGAATATGATTTAGATGTTGATGACATTCACGAAGAATATAATATTGAAGATGATCAAGATATAAATTATGATGACTATAAATTCTCTAATGAATATGACAATGATGAAAACAATGTTAGTCAAGAAGAACAAATTAATTTCAATGATGAAGATAGTGATGATTTTGAAAGCCAAGAAACAAAAATTGAGTTTCCAATCAATCAAGAATCATTTGATGAAATAAAAAACGAAGAACAAAACTTAGACAAAAAAGAATACTTTAATAAAAAACCAAATACTAAAACAATAGTCAAAAATAATGAAAATGGTTTTAAAAATAATAACTTTGAAAATAAAGAACAACAAAAAAATGTAGTAAGTATTGTTCCACCAGAAGAAGCTGTAAATTATAACTACAACAATGAATTCATAATTGATAACAAAAACACTAATCAAAAAGATTCAACTTATATATTTGCACTTGGTGGATTAGATGAAATTGGTAAAAACACATATGTTATAGAACATAATGAGGAAACAATTGTTGTTGATAGTGGTATTAAATTTGCTTCTTCTGATATGCTAGGTTTTAATGGTATTATTCCAAATTTTGATTATTTTAAAGAAAATAATCAAAAAATTAATTACCTTTTTATAACTCATGGTCACGAAGATCACATTGGAGGAATTCCATATCTTCTTCAAGAGGTAGAAGTTGAAAAAATATATGCTCCTTTACTAGCAGCAGAATTAATAAAAAGAAGGTTAAGCGAATTCAAAGAAATTAAAGTTCCAGAAATATTAACTTTTAGTGATGATACTATTGTTAATTCAAAGTATTTCAACATTGATTTTTTTAGAGTGTGTCACTCAATACCAGATTGTTTTGGATTATGCATTCAAACTCCAAATGGAAATATAGTTAGTGCTGGTGATTATAGATTTGATTTTGGTAAATATACAGATGATACAAATATTCACAAGATAGTTGAAATGTCAAACCGTAATGTTGATGTATTTTTAGCAGAATCAACAAATAGTGATTCACCAGGTTTTAGCGAAACTGAAGACAATATTATAAAAAATATTGAATACCTAATAAAAATATCAACAGGAAGAGTTTTTGTTGCAACATTTGCATCTAATTTAGGAAGAATTGAAACAATAATTGAAAAAGCAATAAACCTAAATAGAAAAATATGCATTATGGGAAGAAGTATGGAAGCAAACATAAAAACTTCTCGTAAGGTTGGATACTTAAAACTTAATGACACAGATTTAATTTCTAGTAAAGAAATCCAATCAACACCAGATAATGAAGTTCTTGTTGTTTTAACTGGATCACAAGGTGAAGAAATGGCTGCTCTTAATTTGATGGCAGAGGGAAGATATCAAAAAGTTCCTTTAAAACCTCAAGATACAATAATCCTTTCATCAAACCCAATTCCTGGTAATTTTAAAAGTGTTGAATTACTTGTTAATAAATTATTTAAATTAGGTGTTAATGTAATTCAACATTCTCCAAATTACAAAATTCATGCTTCAGGTCATGCTACCAAACAAGAACAACAAATGATGATGAAGTTAGTTAATGCCAAATATGTTGTTCCAATTCATGGCGAATCTAAAATGTTGAAGTCAATGAAAAATAATGCAATAGATATTGGATATGACCCAGAAAATATTTTTATATTAAGAAATGGTCAAAAAATAGAATTAAAAAATCATGTTCTAACACCTACAAAACAATGTATAGATGCATCAGCAATTCTTATTGATAAAAAACTTACTTCAAAAAAGACTTTAAAACTAATTGAAGATAGAAGATGGTTATCTGAAGATGGTGTATTTAATGTAATTATTTTAAAAGATAAAACTAACAATGTATTATGCTTAAATCCAATGATTAACACACGTGGTTGTTTCTATGCAAAACAATCAGCACCATTAATTGCTAAAATGTCATATAGTATAAAAGATGAAATTGAAAAACAATTAAAATCCAATCCAAGTATCACTGATAATGAAATAACTGATATAGTCAGAAAAACAATTCATTTCTTTATTTGAAAAAACAAAAAGAAAAGACCTGTTGTTTTAACAACAATATTTGAAAGATAAAAAAAGAATCATTTTATTTTAATGATTCTTTTTGCTCGACTGACATGTGAAGTGCAACACTCGAAAAAGAGTGTGCACTTCATTTGTTTTGTTTGTAAGTGTTCACTAATAAAAAGATAATGAATATTAGGAGTGCTTATGAAAACTTATAAACATTTAACAAAAGAAGAAAGATGCTTAATTTATTTTCTTTGAAATAAAGAAAAATATTCTATGAATAAGATTGCAAAAATCTTAAATAAAAACAAATCAACAATATCAAGAGAATTAAAAAGAAACACATCTTCAACAGGAATTTATTATTCATCAAATGCTCACAAAAAATACATTAGAAGAAAATCAAATTGTCATATGTTTTTTATGTTGAAGTACAAAAACTTCACAGATCTTTTTATTCAAAAATTTAATCCTAAATCTCATGGTGTAGAAGCTACAATTTTTTGAATAAAAGAAAACTATCCATTAGTTAAAGTTCCAAGTGCTAGGCAAGTATTTAGATGAATCAATAGCAAGATTTGAAAGATACAAAGAAGAGATTGTTTAAGAAGAAAATATGTTAAAGGAAAAAGAAGAAAAATAGGTATATTTTCTAAAATTGATGGAAAATACTGCATTCCTTATAGTCTAAGACCAGAAAAGATAAACAAAAGAAAAGAATTTGGACATTGAGAAGCTGATCTAATAGTTAGTAAAAGGCAAAGTGGTTATTACCACTTATTAACATTAGTAGAAAGAAAAACAAGGTTGGCAATTATTAGAAAAATAAAAGGTAAAAACGCTAGATCAATGATGGCTAAAATGTATACCATTATTCGAGATGAAAAACTCCCAATAAAAAGCATCACTGTTGATAATGGGTTAGAGTTTCAAATGATGGGAATAACTGCAAAACAATTCAACTTTAAAGTTTATTATTGCCAACCTTATTCTTCATTCCAAAGAGGGTCCAACGAGAACATAAATGGGATAGTTAGAAGATGATATAAAAAAGGAACTGACTTCAGTTTAGTAAGTGAAGATAAAATAAAAACTCTTGAATGAAAAGTAAACAACATCCCAAGAAAAATGTTTGGTTATAAAACAGCTTACCAAATGTATCAAGAAAATATTTAAAACAAAAAACTCTCAACTTATATTTCAAAGTCGAGAGTTTAATGTAACATTGAAGTGTTGCACTTCACATGTCAGTTAGGGAAAAAGAATCATTTTATTTTAATGATTCTTTTTTTATTCAAATTTAATTTTAATGTTATAACTTTTGCTAAAATCCAAAATTAAACAGCAATTATACATAGTAAAAATTTGGTTTTAAAAATTTACAAAAAATATTAAAAAATAATATAATTTCCAAAAAGATATATAGAAATCTAACATTTTACACATTTTTTGTTAAAAATCAACACTTTTTTTATGTTCGTCTATTGAGTTAGTTTTGTAAATATATTAATATAATGTTGATATATTTTAAAAAGGGGTTAAATACAATGGCAGGCATTACTTTTATTCTTGTTTTAATATCATTTATTATGATTTTGGTAATGTTTGTTTTTTTTATTGTATATCTTTTAAAATCAAAACAAATTTTTGGCTTTAAATCAAACAAAAATAAATCTAATCATCTTTCAAAAGAAGACAAAGAATTATTAGTTAAATCATTGCATGAAACATTATTTTATTTAAGCAGTAGAAAAATAGGTGGATTAATAGTTATAGAAAAAAACAATACTCTTAGTTTATATGAAGAAACAGGTTTTAAAGTTGATGCACCTTTTTCACCAGAATTTCTTATTTTAGTTTTTTCAAATAAAAGTGCATCATTTCATGATGGAGCTGTTATAGTCTCAAACAACAAAATTAAATCCATTTCATGTTATTTACCAATTTCAAAAAATTCTATAGATTTAAAATATGGTTCAAGACATAGAGCAGGATTAGGAATCACTGAGGTAACTGACGCTATTGCTTTTATTGTTAGTGAAACTACCGGGAATATCTCATATACTCAAAAAGGAAAATTACACAATATGGGACAAGATAAAAATTCAGTTAATGACTTATTAAATAGTGTAATTTAATAATATAAAAGCCTATAATTTTAAAACCATATGATTTTTATCAAGGTTTGTAATTATAGGTTTTTTAATTTATTTTATTACTTTTCATCAGTTCTTCTAAAAAATTTGCTACAAAATCTTTTGGATCTAACTTGTTTGATAAAACATTAATTATTAATTTAAATATTGGTGTATCTAAATTATTAGTATTAATTATTTCAGAAACAATTGGATGAACTTTATATCCTTCAACAGTTTTCTTATTTTCTTCAATAACTTTTTTTACTCCATCTCTAAAGATTTCTCTTCCAAAAGTGAAATTTCTAGATTTATCTGAAGTACAAGTTAAAAATATATCTCCAATACCACAAAAAGAAAGAATGGTTTTATCTTTTGCGCCCATAAATTTACTTATTAATTGAATTTCATTCACACCTTGCGTAAGTAATGCAGAGATAGTGTTGATTGAATCATGATTTTCTTGAGAAATACCAATTGCAATTGCTAAAAGATTTTTCAAAGCTGCAAGAACTTGTGCTCCAATTTCATCTTTGATAGGAACAACTTTAAAAAATGAAGAATTAAATAACTCTGCTGCTGTTTTAGAAACTTCTTGTTTTTTAGAAACAACATTTACAACTGTGGGTTTTTTGTTAAAAACATCTATTGCAAAAGAAGGGCCTATGATCGTAACAAGATCAACATTAAAATTTTTTAATGTTTTTCGTATTGTTTTACTTCAAACATCATTTGTGTTTTGGTCTAAACCTTTTGCAACATTTATAAATAAATAATGATTTTTTTTATTTAAAAGAGGTTTTACTTTTTCTAAAACTTCAACAATTACAGTTGATGGCACAGCAATTAATATAATTTTAGAACCTTTAAGAGATTCACTAATGTCAGTACTTGCAGAAAGACTTGAAAATAATTTTGCATCGCCAAAATATTTTTTATTTGTACCAGAATTAATATCATTGACTTCTTTCTGATCAATTCCTCACATATGTACTTCATGATTGTTATAAGATAAACAACAACCTAATGCGGTTGCTCAAGCACCGGTTCCTAAAATAGATATCTTAGCCATTTATATAATCTCCTTTTTGTTTCTTATTTCTGATGTTTTAGATTTAAAGTATAGCGTCATGGGAACATTATTATAACCAAATTTTTCTCTTATTTCATTTTCTAGATATCTAGCATAACTGAAATGTAAATAATCTGGGTTATTACAAAATAAGACAAAAGTTGGAATTTGACTTTCAACTTGAGTAACATAATTAATTTTAATTCTTCCACCTTTAAATGATGGTGGATTATTTAACATTTGTGCTCTCAAAATTGTTTCTGTTAATGCACTTGAAGAAACCTTTTTTTCTAGTGTTTTTTTAATATTTATAATTTCATCAAAAAGATCATCAATTCTTCTATTTTCTTTTGCACTAATAAATATAATAGGAGCATAATGAATAAATTGAAATTTTATCTTAATAGTTTTGATAAATTGATTCATAGTTTTTTCATCTTTATTAACAGCATCCCATTTGTTAACTGCGATAATACAAGGTATATTAGCTTTAAATGCTAACCCAGCAATAATTTCATCTTGTTCTGTAAAATCACTACTTCCATCAAGTAAAACAATAATCAAATTACTTCTTTTTATTGATTGTTCAACTCTTAGAAAAGCATATTTTTCTAAACCTTCACCAATTTTTGATTTTTTTCTAATTCCTGCAGTGTCTATAATTGTGAACATTTCTTTATTACGTTTAAAATTAGTATCAATAGCATCAAGTGTTGTTCCTGCAATATCACTAACTATGACTCTATCTTGTCTTAGTATGCAATTAACAAGAGAAGATTTACCAACATTGGGTTTTCCTATTATACAAAATTTAAAAGAATCATTTTCATTGATTTCATTTGTATCTAATGAAATAATTTGATCTAATAAATCACCTATACCAATACCATGTGAACTTGAAATAAAAAATGGTTTACCAAACCCAAATTTATAATAATCATTTTCATTTTTAGAAGAGTTTTTTGATTCGCTCTTATTAACAACTAAAATTATTTTTTTGTTTTTTGCATATTTTTTTAAAAGTTTTGCAACATATTGATCATCATTATTAATTCCATCTTTTGCAGATATTAAAAAAATAATAACACTAGCTTCTTCTATTGCATAGTTAACTTGTAGTTCAATTTCTTTTTTAAAGCTAAAATCTTTAACTGTTAATCCACCTGTATCTATTAAATAAAAATTTCTAGTTAATCATTCAGCTTGACAATAAATTCTATCTCTTGTAACACCAGGAGTATCATCAACAATAGATTTATTTTTTTTCACTATTCTATTAAATAAAGTAGACTTACCAACATTAGGTTTTCCAACTATAGCAACAGTTAACATATTCAATCCTTTTTTAAAAATTATTTCTTTATATATTTTGCAATTTCAGTTACAACATCATTTATTGATTTATTATTTGTTTTGACAACAATAGCATCATTGGCTTTTTTTAATGGTGCTATTTTTCTATGTTTATCATTTCAATCTCTTTTAAAAATTTCAAATCAAACTTTAAAATAACTTGTTTTTTCATTAAGTTGTTTAAGCTCTTTAGTTCTTCTTTTAGCTCTTTCTTTTATTGAAGCAACTAAATATATTTTAACGTTAGCATTTGGCATAATGACTGTACCAATATCTCTACCATCCATTATCACATCTTTTTTATTAGCTATTTCTATCTGTGAATTTTTTGCTATTTCTCTAATGTGTTTTTTTGTTGCCAACATAGAGGCTAGTTCTGATATTTCAGAATTTTTAATATTGTTAGTTGAATCAATACCATTTATAAAAAGCTTATCATTGTCAATATCAATTGTGGTATTATTCAATATTTCTAATTGTTCATCTGCTGTTGCATTAATCTTGTTATTATTTTTTAAAATTAAAGCATAAGCTCTAAAAAAATAACCTGTTGATACAAATGTCAAATTATATTGACTAGCGATTATTTTAGAAACAGTTGATTTACCACTTCCAGCTGGACCATCAATTGCTATTTTATAAGTCATATTAAACTCCTGTTAAAAACAATATTAAAAAAATAATGACAGCTAACATACTAACCAAAAAGCAAGTTACTAAAACAAAAAAAACTTTTTTGTTGTTTTTATTTTTTCATAACTTTGTTGTCATAATTTTTTTAGGAAATGCATTTTTAACAAAATTTGGATTTTGTGTATTATATAAAGCATCTTTAAATCTAAATAAGTTTTCTTGAATATTTAGTTTAATTTGTTGGAAATTATCTGCTGAAAAGTCATGTCATTTTTTAATTTCTAATAATTTATTATATACATCTGATGATTTTAATCATTCTGATGTAATGTTACCTTTTTTATCAAAAGAAGGATCATGTGTAGTTGAATCAATTTCAAGATTTTCTGTTTTTTCTAAAATCTCTTGAAATTTATTATTATTTTTTATACTAGTTATTAAGTATATAGCTTCTTTAATATAACCATGATCGTTAACTTCGTTAACTATCACATCCATAAAAAAATCTAATTCTTTATTTTTAATTATTAAATTTGGATCAATTTTTTTAATCTTTTTTTCGATTAATTTAAGTTCATCTTTTTCCTCTATTTTTTTACTATAAGCTTCATAATCTTTTTTAATTTCTAATCTATATGATTTATATTTTTTAACTCTTGTAGTGGATAAAGAAATATCTGCGAACTTATTCATAAAATATAACCCTAATAATTATTTAACCCTTATATGTATACCAAAAGATTTATTAGCTGTATAAACTAATACCAAGTTAGGACTTGTATTCTCAACAATACTGCTGATTGGGAAGTCTAAAGAATTACTTAAAGTTTTTCTTGCAAATTCTGCATGATCATTATCAATATTGTTATTGTAAAAAACTACAGATGCTATTTTTGATCCTCTTGGGCTATTAAATGTTTTATCAAAAGAAGAAATAATCTTTTTTATTGTTGTCTCAAAACTTTTAGCAACACCACCCAATTTATTTTTTACATAAAATTGAATAATTGGTTTTGTTTTTGCTATATTTAATAATTTTGCTACAGCAGAAGGAGCTCTACCACTTTTAGCTAAAGGAGTTCATGATTCAGAACTAAGCATCGTGAAATTTTTCTTATAAGCATTTTTTGCATATTCTATAACATCATCAACACTTGCATTTTCATCAAGCATTTTTTTAGATTCTAAAACGATGTTAGTTATTCCATAACCTATTTCACAAGTGTCTATAATATGGACTTTACCTTTAAATTCAGGTTCTTCTTCAAAGTATTTAACATTATCATAATAACTTGATAATCCACTTGAAATTGTGAATACAAATATGTTTTCATATTCGTTGATTAGATCTTCTAATAAAACCATAACTTTTCCTGGAGAAACAGCATTTGTTTTAAAAAGTATACCTCTAGAAAACTTTTCAATAATCTCACTAGAAGTTATATCTTTATCATTATCTTCATAAGTTTTATTTTCACTATCAGTGATATCAAAACAAACTTTATATATATCTGGATTATTTGCAATTTCATCTACATAAGCTATTGAAGAGTCAACAATGAAAGCATATTTTTTCATTCCCATAAATTCCCCCAAAAAACATAAAAAAAGTATGTATATTTTGATAATTAAATATATCACATTATATATAAGTTTAATTATATTATTATTAATTTGTATTAAAATTAACTTATCTATTAATAAAAACATAACAAGGAAATACTATGAAAATTGATAAAAAATTAAATAACACTTGCGGACAAATTTTATTCAAAAGTTTGCAAAAAATTTATGGAGATATAAATTGTGCTGATTTAGGTTTTCATGAACATGGTGGTTATGTAGACTTTGAATCAAAACAAAAAATTTCCATTAATGATTTTAAAGAAATTGAAAAAGCTATGAAGAAAATAATAGCTTCTGGTACTAAAATTGAAACAATTAAAAAACTTTCTAAAGAAAATGAATTTCAAAAAGAAATATCTAGCGAAAACAAAGATATTATTTTCATAAAAATTGGCGATGATTTTGAAAACATATCACACAAAGAAATAAATGATAATGTTAACAAAGTTAAATTTTATAAGTTAATCAATATTGGAGGTTCTTATTGAAAAAATGATTCAAAAAATAAACAACTAATAAGAATAATGTATGTTTCTTTTGAAAGTAAAAATGATCTTGACGAATATGAAAAATTTTTAATTGAACAAAGAGAAAGTGATCATAGAAAAATTGGTCAAGATATGAAAATATTTACTTTTGATACACTTGTTGGTCAGGGTCTTCCAATATGATTACCAAATGGTCAAATAATTAAAAATCAAATAAGAAGTTTTCTTGAAAAAACTTTTAGTTTAGAAAATTTTAAATTCTTAGATACTCCTATACTTGGTAGCAAAGAACTTTATATAACATCCGGTCATTGAGATCATTATAAAGAAAACAATTTTCCCCCAATTTCTGTCGATAATGAAACATTCATATTAAGACCAATGACATGTCCACACCATATGATGGTTTACAAACAAGAACCACATTCATATAGAGAATTGCCTTTATATTATTGTGAAAATTCTAAATTACATAGATATGAATCATCTGGTGGTCTTATTGGGTTAGAACGTGTTAGGGCAATGGAATTATTTGATTGTCATGTTTTCTGTGAAAAAGGAGACATAGAAAAAGTTATTTCTAAACTTGATAACATTTTAAAAGTTGTACATAAAAAAATGGGTATAAGAATTGATCAAATAGATTTATCACTTCATGATCCTGATGATTTAGAAAAATATCACAATGATCCAAAAATGTGAAATCAAGCCGAAACTCAATTAAGAAACATATTGAAACAATTAAAATACAAGTTCCATGAAATGAAGGGTGAAGCTGCTTTTTATGGTCCTAAAATTGATTATCAAGTTAAATCTAACTTAGGTAAAATGATAACAATTTCTACAATTCAATTAGATTTCTTATTGCCAAAAAGATTTGAATTAGAATACATTAATGATAAAAATGAAAAATCAGAACCTGTATTGATTCACTTTGGTGTTATTGGAACATATGAAAGATTTATTGCTACTTTATTAAGTCAATTTAAGGGTAATATCCCTTTCTGACTAATGCCTGTTCAAATGGCAATAATACCTGTAAATAACAAGTTCCATTTAGAATATGCTTTAGAATTACAGAAGGCATTAAAAGATAGAAACTTCCGTGTATTATTAGATGATTCTGAAGAAAGAATGTCTAAAAAAATTAGAGAGTGTCAAACATCTAAAATCCCTTACCAATTAATAATAGGTGACGAAGAAGTAAAAAATAAAACAATATCTTATAGAAAATATGGTGAACAAAACACAACAACATCTTCTTTAGATGACTTTTTAAAAAAAATATCTGATAAAGATTAATTTAAAAAATATAAATAAATTGATTGTTTTTTAAAACTAACAAGTATTTGTTAATTAGACAAATACTTGCCCTAACTGACATGTGAAGTGCAACACTTCAATGTTACATTAAACTCTCGACTTTGAAATATAAGTTGAGAGTTTTTTGTTTTAAATATTTTCTTGATACATTTGGTAAGCTGTTTTATAACCAAACATTTTTCTTGGGATGTTGTTTACTTTTCATTCAAGAGTTTTTATTTTATCTTCACTTACTAAACTGAAGTCAGTTCCTTTTTTATATCATCTTCTAACTATCCCATTTATGTTCTCGTTGGACCCTCTTTGGAATGAAGAATAAGGTTGGCAATAATAAACTTTAAAGTTGAATTGTTTTGCAGTTATTCCCATCATTTGAAACTCTAACCCATTATCAACAGTGATGCTTTTTATTGGGAGTTTTTCATCTCGAATAATGGTATACATTTTAGCCATCATTGATCTAGCGTTTTTACCTTTTATTTTTCTAATAATTGCCAACCTTGTTTTTCTTTCTACTAATGTTAATAAGTGGTAATAACCACTTTGCCTTTTACTAACTATTAGATCAGCTTCTCAATGTCCAAATTCTTTTCTTTTGTTTATCTTTTCTGGTCTTAGACTATAAGGAATGCAGTATTTTCCATCAATTTTAGAAAATATACCTATTTTTCTTCTTTTTCCTTTAACATATTTTCTTCTTAAACAATCTCTTCTTTGTATCTTTCAAATCTTGCTATTGATTCATCTAAATACTTGCCTAGCACTTGGAACTTTAACTAATGGATAGTTTTCTTTTATTCAAAAAATTGTAGCTTCTACACCATGAGATTTAGGATTAAATTTTTGAATAAAAAGATCTGTGAAGTTTTTGTACTTCAACATAAAAAACATATGACAATTTGATTTTCTTCTAATGTATTTTTTGTGAGCATTTGATGAATAATAAATTCCTGTTGAAGATGTGTTTCTTTTTAATTCTCTTGATATTGTTGATTTGTTTTTATTTAAGATTTTTGCAATCTTATTCATAGAATATTTTTCTTTATTTCAAAGAAAATAAATTAAGCATCTTTCTTCTTTTGTTAAATGTTTATAAGTTTTCATAAGCACTCCTAATATTCATTATCTTTTTATTAGTGAACACTTACAAACAAAACAAATGAAGTGCACACTCTTTTTCGAGTGTTGCACTTCACATGTCAGTCGAGCCAAGTATTTGTTAATTAGACAAATACTTGTTTTTTAAATTAATTAAGTTATATACAAATATTGTTATAAAAAATGAAATAATTTGATAAATATTTGATATATTAATAATAATGTTTTATTTCTAGGTGAGACATACAAATATGGCTAAAAAACAAAAAATGTATTTTTCTAATAACAATATATATATATATATATAGTTGAATAATAATTTTATTACTTTGAGTCGGACTAATAATTTTTTCATATTGAATTAACATTTATAGTCAATGAAAATTTACAACCAATACATATTCTCCAATAGTTTGTAAAATTCTATTAGTTTTTAACTTTATATTTGTTAGTTCATTATACTGTTCGTCAATAAAAAATTTTATTTTCACTCTTGCATATTTATTTTTTTATAAAAGGAAAAATTCTAGATATGTATATACTGTAATAGAAAATAAATCTTTAGATATCATTCTCAAAAAAAATCCAATGGTCTTTGTTTTATACACAACATGTAATGACTTTGATAGCATTGCACTTAAAAAATCTTTATATCAAACATATCAAAATTGTAAATTTTTTATATTAGATGATTCTAATGATAGTAAATACAAGGATGAAATTGATAAATTTGCTTATGAATATAATATTGAAGTTATAAGAAGAAAAAATAGAAAAGGTTTTAAAGCAGGTAATATAAATAATTTTCTAATGAATAGAAATGATTATGATTATTTTGTTTTACTAGATTCAGATGAAATAATTCCAAAAGATTATATTTTAAAAGTTCTACCATATTTTTCCAATAAAAAAGTTGGTATTGTTCAATGTAATAACAAGTGCAATAGGCAAAATAATTATTTTGATTATTTAGGATCATATGTACATAATACACAATGAAATACTGAATATGTAGTCAGACATTCACTTGGTGTTGTTAATTGTTGTGGTCACGGAGCAACCATAAGTAAAAAAATGTATTTAGATGTTGGTGGTTTCCCAGAATTAATATTAGAAGATTGAGCCTTAACTCTTAATGGATTAAAGTTTGGTTATGAAACTGTGTATGCACCTGAAATTGTATGTTGAGAAGAATTCCCAACAAATTATCTGGCATTTAAAAAAAGAAATTATAGATGAACACAAGGAGGTGTTCAATGTTTTTCAAAAATAGGATGAAAATTACTTTTTTTCAATTCTTGTCCTTTTTTTAGAAGACTTGATTTATTATTAACGCAAACAAATTATTTTATAAGTATAGGATCATTAATAATAGTTTTAAGTACACTATCAATTCTTGCACCAATGGGTTTTAGATTTAGATATGAAAATTGATATGTAGCTGTTACTTTATTTTTCGCAATAATACCATTATTGAATTGCTTTATATATTATTTAGGAAAAGTAAATTTTTTTAAACTAATTGTCATTCTACTATTTTTTTATATATTATATGCATCTTTGTTTGTATCAGTAATAATTTCAATATTTGAAGCACTAATAGGAAAAAAGTTAAATTTTGTAGTAACACCAAAAAAAGAAACTAAAAGAATATCTTTTATCGACGCCATAAAATTTAACATAATTGAATTAATTGTTGGTGTCATATTAATTATTGCACTCATTATTTCTTTTATATATATTCCAAATATTAACTTTTTCACATATGTTTGAGTAATTATACTAATAATACCTATGTTTTTAACGGTTCCTTTAACCCTAATGTCTAATATTAAACTAAAAAATAAAAATCATGAAATGGAGAATAAATATGTCATCTAATGTTAAGAAAGCTATCATTCCTGCCGCTGGTATGGGAACACGATTTTTACCAATAACTAAATCGATACCTAAAGAAATGTTACCAATTGTTGATAAACCAGCTATACACTATATAATTGATGAAGCTATAAAATCTGGAATTGAAGAAATACTAGTTATAGTTTCTAATTCAAAAAATTCTATCATTGATTATTTTGATACTTCAGTTGAATTAGAAAACATTTTGTTAAAAAAAAGCAAAATAAAAGAAAAGCAGGAAATTGAAAATATTTCAAATATGGTGAATTTATACTTTTTAAGGCAGAAAAAACCATTAGGTCTTGGACATGCAATATCAATAGCTAAATCATTTGTCAAAAATGAGCCATTTGCTATTCTTTTAGGAGATGACATAATTGATAAAAATAATGGAAAATTTGCTTTAAAACAATGTATTGATGAATATGAAAAATTTAGATGTTCTATTGTAGGTGTGCAATTTGTAAATGATGAAAATATATCAAAATATGGGGTGATCGATATAAAAGATAAAAAAGATGATAATGCATATGAAATAAAAAACATCATTGAAAAACCACCTTTAGGAAAAAATCCATCAAACTATGCTGTAATGGGAAGATATGTTTTAACCCCTTCCATTTTTAATGAGTTAGAAAAGATCAAACCAGATAAATCTGGTGAAATTCAATTAACAGAAGCCATTGCTAATTTATTAAAAAATGAAAAAGTCATTGCTAAATTATTTACAGGAAAAAGATATGATTTAGGTTCGAAATTTGGTTTTTTAAAAGCAAACATTAATTTTGGATTAAAACATAATGATACAAAAATTGAACTAAACAAATATATGAAAAGCATGTGTTTAAATAAATTAAAATAATTAAAATTTTAGTTTGTTTAATAAAATTCATTGATATGCATCATCTTTATGAAAACTATAATTTAAAATGAAAATAATTAAACTTATTTATGTTTTAAATTTAGTTTTTTTTAGTTATTTTAAAAACTAATTTGTAGAACAAAGTATAAAGAAATTTTTAAAAACTTTTGTTAAACTAACTTTTTTAATAATTGAATAATAAAATATAAGAAATGGTAGTGTAGCGATTTTTGGAGAAAATAATTTTTTAAGTTATCTTTTAAATTACTTAATAATGTTTTTTATGTCTAATAATTTATTAGAAAATAAGATAGTTATTTGATTCAATATTTATATCAGTTATGAATTGTGTTTATGAACCATAATTCTTTTAAATTTAACTAAATTCTTGTAAATTATTTTTAATAATGATTGGTGTTTGTAAAAGCACATTTTATTTTTGTAATTTTTATAATGTTTTAATTTAGATTTTTATTATTATTGTTTTCATAGATTAATTTTCCAATTGCAAATGAATGGTCATAAATTATACTAATCCATCAAAGTTATTTTTTCATGATTTAATAGCATATGGGTATTTCTCTCCTCAAGATTTTTCAAATGAATCCAATACTTTAAATGTGGCATCATAACTTGGTGATTTATAAATTTTTTTCATATTACTTGTAAATGATGCAACATCTTTTGGTGATACATGTTTAGTAGAATTTCTTATTTGATGAATAACTCATTTTTGAATGTCAACATTTGGGAATACAGCTTTTAAAGTTTTTGATATTCCTTTCAAATTATCACAACAAGTTAAAAGAACATCTTTTATACCTCTTGTTTCAAGTTCATCAAAAATCATTAATCATTGTTTAGATGATTCAGATTCAGCTATTCAAAAGGCTAAAATCCTTTTTTTCTCTCAGTATTAATACCAATTATTAAATAAACTAATTTTTCCTTGTAGACAAAATTTTCTCTAATTTTAAATCTAATTCCATTTATGTACATAATTGGATAAACTAATTCTAATGGTCTTTGTTATACATCACAATTTCTGGAATTATTTTATTTGTGATTCTAGAAATTGTGTCTTTTTCTAAATCATAACAAAACATTTGGTATGTTGTTTCTTGAATGTCTCTTGTAGACATTCATTTTGAATATAAGAAAAGTATTTGATCTTCAATTCTTAAGACGTTCTTTTTGTACTTCTTTACAATCTTTGGTTCGAATGTAGATTGTTAATCTCTTGGAACTTTAATATTAATTTTTCCATTATTTGTTGAGATTATTTTCTTAGTTTTTCATTTTCTATAATTGTTAGAAATATCTCTAGAATTTTGATCATGTTTTTAACAACCCATATGTTAATCAAATTCAGCATCTGGGTTTTTCGATAAAATGTTTTTTAATTTTTCTAATTAGTTTATTCAAATTTGTTATAGATTAAACATCACTATTTTTTTAATAATTATTGTATATTTAATTTATTTTTATTTTTTGTTTTTTGACATAACTCACTTCTAAAATTTATTTTAATATTTTTCTAAGAATGAGTTTCTCCAAAAATTATGGCAGTATTAAAGAATTTAAATAAAACATTTGAACCAATAATTAAATAAATTGTATAAAAAATACCTTATAGCTTTTATAAAGCTATAAGGTAAATAAAAACTATATTTTAAATTATTGCTTGTTATATTCTTTTGTTTTTCTTCTAATGCTAGTTTCAATAGTTAGCATACTAGAATTTGGTGTATCAACATAAGTTAGTACATCATCTATATCGCCAACATCCTTTATAGCATCTCTTATAAATCATTGAATAAATTCAAATGTTTCATAATCTTTAATTGATAATGCATAGTCAGCTATATGATGTATGTGTTTTCTTAAATACAATTCATAATTTAACATTTCTTTAAAAATATCATGAACAGTTTTTGAATCATAAGATCTAGGAATAGAATTTTGATTTACTTTTATTTCCAAATCAAGATCTGTGAAGTAGTCATATATTCTTGATAAGTGAGCTTCAATCTTATCATCAGCCATTACTTTTAAAAATTCTGATGTATAAGTATAGCCAAGTTTGTTTGCTACACTTGAATAATGAATATACATATTAGCTGCTGCTAATTCAAGATTGTAATGAGTATTTAAAAGTTCAACTATTTTTTCGTCTTTATTTCACATAAATAAAACCCCTATTAATTATTCACTCACATAATAATAAATTATGTGAATATTCTATATTACCACAAATAGTTAATTATTATATTTAAAATAAAAAATATCCCATTTAAAAAATGGGATGCTCGACTGACATGTGAAGTGCAACACTCGAAAAAGAGTGTGCACTTCATTTGTTTTGTTTGTAAGTGTTCACTAATAAAAAGATAATGAATATTAGGAGTGCTTATGAAAACTTATAAACATTTAACAAAAGAAGAAAGATGCTTAATTTATTTTCTTTGAAATAAAGAAAAATATTCTATGAATAAGATTGCAAAAATCTTAAATAAAAACAAATCAACAATATCAAGAGAATTAAAAAGAAACACATCTTCAACAGGAATTTATTATTCATCAAATGCTCACAAAAAATACATTAGAAGAAAATCAAATTGTCATATGTTTTTTATGTTGAAGTACAAAAACTTCACAGATCTTTTTATTCAAAAATTTAATCCTAAATCTCATGGTGTAGAAGCTACAATTTTTTGAATAAAAGAAAACTATCCATTAGTTAAAGTTCCAAGTGCTAGGCAAGTATTTAGATGAATCAATAGCAAGATTTGAAAGATACAAAGAAGAGATTGTTTAAGAAGAAAATATGTTAAAGGAAAAAGAAGAAAAATAGGTATATTTTCTAAAATTGATGGAAAATACTGCATTCCTTATAGTCTAAGACCAGAAAAGATAAACAAAAGAAAAGAATTTGGACATTGAGAAGCTGATCTAATAGTTAGTAAAAGGCAAAGTGGTTATTACCACTTATTAACATTAGTAGAAAGAAAAACAAGGTTGGCAATTATTAGAAAAATAAAAGGTAAAAACGCTAGATCAATGATGGCTAAAATGTATACCATTATTCGAGATGAAAAACTCCCAATAAAAAGCATCACTGTTGATAATGGGTTAGAGTTTCAAATGATGGGAATAACTGCAAAACAATTCAACTTTAAAGTTTATTATTGCCAACCTTATTCTTCATTCCAAAGAGGGTCCAACGAGAACATAAATGGGATAGTTAGAAGATGATATAAAAAAGGAACTGACTTCAGTTTAGTAAGTGAAGATAAAATAAAAACTCTTGAATGAAAAGTAAACAACATCCCAAGAAAAATGTTTGGTTATAAAACAGCTTACCAAATGTATCAAGAAAATATTTAAAACAAAAAACTCTCAACTTATATTTCAAAGTCGAGAGTTTAATGTAACATTGAAGTGTTGCACTTCACATGTCAGTTAGGGATCCCATTTAAAAAATGGGATATTTTGAATACCTATTAGAATATACCGTTTAAAGCATCACTTGCAGAACTGAATCCAGTTCCGTTTACAGCTTGACCAATTAATAATAGTGCAATTGATAATACCATAAACACACCTAAGAATCATCCAGTTGTTTTGTAGTAATTTCCTAAAGGAATTTTACTTACAGACAATGCAGCTATGAAAATACCACCAGATGGAGAAGCGATATTAACAAGACCTGACGCCATAGAGAATGAAGCGATTTGTCCACTAACTGTTAATCCTAAGTTATAGCTACCAATAACTGCTGGTCCTAAAACTGGGAACACAGCTGCAGCAAACCCAGATGTACTTGGTATCAAGAATGATAGGATTATGAATATGAAATAGAATATGAATACAACTGCAAATGCATTACCAATTCCATTCAACATTCCTTGTAATCCATTAATTATCAATTCACTTAATCCTGTATCTTTAACAACTACTGATATACCTCTTGCGATTGAAATAACAATAGATACACCAATAAAGTCAGCAGAACCAGCCAAGAATTTATTAATAAAGTGAACTGATCCACGTCATGATAATGCACCAATTATTAGAGATGATAAAAAGAACAAGAAACTCATCTGAATTAGATATCATGTACCAAACGCACCAATTAAACTACTTCCATCAGTTTTTGTACCACCAATGAATGGGAAATATTTATCTATTCAATTTGCTGCATCAATAAATATTTGTGTTTTAGCAACATCTTGTCATGTAATAACAGAAATAATCATAAACAAGAATGTTAACCCAAAAGTTGATAGTATTAATTTTCTTTTTAATGTAAATTCTGGTAAAGAATCAATATCAAAAGCAAATTCTTTTTCATGTTCAGCTTTTAAATGATAAACAGCAGATTTTTCTGGGTGTTTTTTAACTCTTCATGCATATCATGTTACATAACTTGCACCAGCTATAACAAGTACAACATATATTACAGATCTTCAAATAATACCAATAGATGGTGATAATTTAGCTATTGCATCATTTACTCCAGAAGTTCCATCAGCTGCTGCCATTGCTGAAGAACCAGAATCAGCAATTGGTTTAATTCCACTTATAGCAGTATTAACAACAAATGGGTTAAGAATTGATGATGCAGTACCTAAACCAGCACCCAATAATATTGTTAAGAAAGCCGTATAAGCATCAAATCCAGCCGCTAAGAATACTGGAATTAATAATAAGTAGAAAGGAATAGTTTCTTCAGCCATACCATATGTTGTTCCACCAACTGAGAATAGAACAAACAATATAGGCACCATAATAATTTCTTTACCATGCATTTTCTTAACCATTCTACCAAGACCAGCTTCTAAAGCTTGAGATTCAGTAACAATAGCTAAGAATCCACCCATTATCATTAAGAATATAATTAACTCAGCTGCATCTACAAACCCTTGTATTGGTGCAACTAAAACATACAAGAATCCTGCAGGTGCTAAACTACTACTTCCATTAGTTCATGTAACAAGTCATGAAGCTACGATAACTACAAAGATAATTATCATTAACGTTACATAAACATGAGGCATTGTTTTTTTAGGTCTTACATACCCCATTTTTTTAACTTTTTCGTCTTCGTAGAATTCTTTTGATTCCATAGAAGAGAAAACAAATAGACCAATAAATCCTAATGGAATAAAGGATAATATTGAACTTCATATTTTAAATTCTTGTCTAAAACACTTTATTCTTTTACTATAGAACAAAGCATTCATCACCACATTAAGAACTAGTCCTAAACCAACTAATACTCATGCAAATATCATATTTGCAATGTATTTATCGTTGCTAATACCGCTAGTTCAAAAGAAAGCTAAAAATACAAATACTATACCAACTGTAAGTAAAATGTTAAATAGCCCCATTTTGCTTCATCAATTATAAGCTGCAATGTTTCCAAAAACTTTAGTAGCTTTTTCTGCTGGAGCTTCTTTTTCATTTTTGTTTGTTGTTTCTTTTGTCTCTTCTTTTTCTTCCTTTTCTCGTGATGATTCAATTACTTCATCTTTAGATGTAATTTCTTTAGCTTCATTAGAAATTTCATCTGAAGATTCAGGTTTTACTTTTTTTTCCTTCTTCATAATTAAACTCACAAAATTTATTTTTACATAAGTATTATAAAATATTGTATATATAAATTAATAATTTTTTTACGTTAGTTATTTTTTATTTATAAGTATAAATTATTTATTAACTTATGCAAGTATTTTATAAACTAAATTTTTTAAATTTAATACTTTTTTTATACTTTCACTAATTTATAATGATAGTTTGTTTTGAATATAATTAGTATGTATGGAATATAATATTTTTCACATTGATATGGATTCTTTTTATGCTTCAGCTGAAATGGCTGATAAACCCGAATTAAAAAATAAACCAGTATGTGTTGGTTCTAGAAACAAACACGGTATTATTTCATCTGCAAACTATGTAGCAAGAAGCTTTGGTGTAAAAGCTGCAATGAAAATATATGAAGCAAAAAGATTATGTCCATCACTTGTTGTTTTAGATGTTAATATGAATAAATATATAAAAGTATCAGACCAAATATATTTGTTTTTAAATTCCCTTACTCCTAATGTTGAAATTGGTTCTATTGATGAATGATATTTGGATACAAATGGTTCCAAATATGAATCTTGAAATGAAACAGATTTTGCTTTTTTTATTAAATCTGAAATCTTAAAAAGATTTAATCTCAATTGCACTATAGGATGTTCACATACAAAATTTTTAGCTAAAATGGCAACTAATTATATAAAACCTAATGGACATATAGTTTTTACAAAAGAAAATTTCAAAGATTACATATATCCATTATCAATAGGCAAAATGTTTTTTGTAGGTAAAAAATTAGAAAATTTTTTCCTTAGTGAAAATATTAAAACAATTGGTGATTTAGTTAACACAAATCAAGATTTATATTTTTATAAAAAAATAGGTGTAATTTATAACAAATTAAAAAATGAAGCTTTAGGAATTTCAAAAGCAAAGGTTGATACTAAATCAAATTATCAAAAAGCTATTGGAAGAAGTTTTACCATAGATAGTTTCACAGAAACAAAAGAATTTTTAAACCTTATAGATGAAATGGTTTTATATATTAACAATCATTTAAAAATAAATAATGCAAGTTTTATGTCTTTAACATTAAGATTGAAATTAGAAAACAGCAACAACAAAGTAAAAACAATAAGATATCCTTTAAGCAAATTTAAAGTTGACATTGTTGATGCTATATCAATGTTTGAAAGTATAACATATGATGTTAACTACAAAAATATATACAATATATCACTTACTGCTAATGAACTTATTTTTAATATTAGTCAAGCAGAACAAATAGATATGTTTGACAAAACAAAGAGTGATAACAACCCATTTAAAAAAATATCAAATGATGTTAATGAAAAATTAAATAAAAAAATCATTTATTTAGCAAAAGATTACTTTGATAAATAAATGATGCTCGATTGACATGTGAAGTGCAACACTCAAAAAAGAGTGTGCACTTCATTTGTTTTGTTTGTAAGTGTTCACTAATAAAAAGATAATGAATATTAGGAGTGCTTATGAAAACTTATAAACATTTAACAAAAGAAGAAAGATGCTTAATTTATTTTCTTTGAAATAAAGAAAAATATTCTATGAATAAGATTGCAAAAATCTTAAATAAAAACAAATCAACAATATCAAGAGAATTAAAAAGAAACACATCTTCAACAGGGATTTATTATTCATCAACTGCTCACAAAAAATACATTAGAAGAAAATCAAATTGTCATATGTTTTTTATGTTGAAGTACAAAAACTTCACAGATCTTTTTATTCAAAAATTTAATCCTAAATCTCATGGTGTAGAAGCTACAATTTTTTGAATAAAAGAAAACTATCCGTTAGTTAAAGTTCCAAGTGCTAGGCAAGTATTTAGATGAATCAATAGCAAGATTTGAAAGATACAAAGAAGAGATTGTTTAAGAAGAAAATATGTTAAAGGAAAAAGAAGAAAAATAGGTATATTTTCTAAAATTGATGGAAAATACTGCATTCCTTATAGTCTAAGACCAGAAAAGATAAACAATAGAAAAGAATTTGGACATTGAGAAGCTGATCTAATAGTTAGTAAAAGGCAAAGTGGTTATTACCACTTATTGACATTAGTGGAAAGAAAAACAAGGTTGGCAATTATTAGAAAAATAAAAGGGAAGAACGCTAGATCAATGATGGCTAAAATGTATACCATTATTCGAGATGAAAAACTCCCAATAAAAAGCATCACTGTTGATAATGGGTTAGAGTTTCAAATGATGGGAATAACTGCAAAACAATTCAACTTTAAAGTTTATTATTGCCAACCTTATTCTTCATTCCAAAGAGGGTCCAACGAGAACATAAATGGGATAGTTAGAAGATGATATAAAAAAGGAACTGACTTCAGTTTAGTAAGTGAAGATAAAATAAAAACTCTTGAATGAAAAGTAAACAACATCCCAAGAAAAATGTTTGGTTATAAAACAGCTTACCAAATGTATCAAGAAAATATTTAAAACAAAAAAACTCTCAACTTATATTTCAAAGTCGAGAGTTTAATGTAACATTGAAGTGTTGCACTTCACATGTCAGTTAGGGATCATTTATTTAGCAAAAGATTACTTTGATAAATAAATGATTATTTTTTCTTTTTAAAATGAACATAAATACCTACAGGACACAAAAGCAATCCAACTATTGTAGGAATATAAAACAAGAACGATCTTCAAACAAATATAGATTCATCAATAGCAGTTCCAATTTGTTGTTGTGTTAAACCAGTATTATTTGATGTGTTAACTCAAACATTAATAAATTTTTTCATTAACACTTGAATTGTACCCTCACCACCTGGAATTGGTACAAAATTATTAGCTGTAACTGCAACATTAGATAAATTAAACAAATTAATAGCACTGAATATTGGTTGATCATAACCTAGTGTTCTAAAAGAAAAAAACATTGATAAATAAATCATGCAAGCATATATCATTGTTGCAATTAATAATATAGAAACATGAGATATTTTTTTCATCTCATTAATATATGCGGTTCTAAATCATGAATTTGTTTGGAAATCATTAATAATTTCTTCTTTTGGTTTATAAGGTTTTTTCATTCATTTTAAAAATCTATTAAATATTGTACTTATAAACACATGTACTCTTTTACTAAAAGATAAAGAGAATAAAACTGTACAAACTGAAAGATCAACTAATAGTCCTACAAATGTTAATCAAAAAGCATATGCACCATCATTTGAAACAATATCTGTATATCTTGTTGCAAAATAAATAAATGATGGTCATGTCACTAATATTTGTGCAATGCTAAAAAATATTGTTGTACTAGAAACTGACAGAGTTGCTTCTCTTGTGGTTAATCCTTTTTTCTTTAATCAGTATATTTTAAATGCTTCGCTTCCAAAAGCAAAAGGAGTAATGTTATTTAAAAATAATGAAAATATTCCAAATAAAAACACTTCAAAGAAATTTGCTTTTAAACCAAATTGTTTTGCAGTTACTATACAATAATAACCATTTCATATTCACATATACAATAAAGTAATGATCATACCAAACATAAAACCAATTTCAGTCCCATTAATTGGTTTATTAACAAGGTCTTTGATAAATGAATAGTCTATTCCTAAAAAGAACACTGAAACTAAAACAGAAACAATTACCAAAATAGAAAAACCTAATACAAAACCAATAATAGTTTTCTTATTTCAAAAGTTTTTTGAATTAGGACTATTTTTTAATATTGTTTCTTGTTTAAATTCATTTGTGTTATTAGTTGTTGTCATTTTGCTTTTATCCATTTGAAATATAATACCAAAAAAGGGGTTAAAAAAACCACCTTAATGGTGGATTGTTAAAAAAATGGCGGAGATGATGAGATTCGAACTCATGCGCCGCAGAACGACCTAACACCTTAGCAGGGTGCCCTCTTAACCACTTGAGTACATCTCCAAAATAACAATTATTATTATAACAATATTTTAATCATTAAACCATACAAATAAAACAAAGTTAATAAAATAAAAAATATTCCCATCGGAATATTTATCTTTTTTTAATGGAGCAGGTGATGGGAATCGAACCCACGTTAATAGCTTGGAAGGCTATAGTTCTACCATTGAACTACACCTGCAAAAAAATGGTGCTGGAAAAGGGACTTGAACCCTTACGACATTGCTGTCACAGGATTTTAAGTCCTGTGCGTCTACCATTCCGCCACTCCAGCAACCATAGTTTTTTTAAAAAAATGGTGTCCCATAAAGGAATCGAACCTTTGACCCCTTCATTAAAAGTGAAATGCTCTACCGCTGAGCTAATGGGACATAGTAAAATGATTGATCATCATTTTATAAACTTTATTTTTATTGGCTGGGCTGGTTGGGGTCGAACCAACGCATGATAGAGTCAAAGTCTATTGCCTTACCACTTGGCTACAGCCCAATAATGGTGGGCAGTGACGGATTCGAACCGCCGAAACACGAGGTAACTGATTTACAGTCAGCTGCGTTTGGCCACTTCGCTAACTACCCAAATATGTTCGTTTTTTTACCAACAAACATAATATATTATAAATGAAAATTAAACAAAATAAAACTAAAAATACTAAGAAATTTTTTTGATTATAACTTTATAAGGGTTTTCAACACCTTTAACCATTATTTCATCACCAACTTTTTTACCTAAAATAGATTTAGCAAGTTGACATTCATTTGAAATTTTATTATTTGCAGGGTCTGACTCTGTTGAACCTAAAATTTGATAAGTATAGTCTTTTTTATCTAAAACATCATAAATTGTTACAGTAGAAGAAAGTTTTACTATATCATTACCAGACCCACTTTTTTTAGTCCCTTTTTCTATGATTGATGAATTATCAATTTGATCTTGTAATTCTTTAATTCTTCCTTCTATTTGAGCCTGAGCATTTTTAGCAGCATCATAATCTGCATTTTCGGACAAGTCACCTTGTTCTCTTGCTTCTTGAAGTTGTTTTAATATCTCAGGTCTTTTAACTTTTATTAAATGGTCAAGTTCTTTTTTAAGTTCTTTTAAACCCTCTTTTGTTATAAAGTTTTTACTCATTAAAAACTCCTAATTTTTTATATCAATATAATAGTATATATGAAAACGTCATTTTTTTAAATAATATTTTAGTGAAAATAAAAAAGAAAAGAACTTTATGCACTTTTCTTGTTACTTGTCATTTGAAATTTAATAATTTCATTTTTAATTGCTTCTTTTTGGATACTAAAGACTTGACTTCTTTTTGTTTTTAATAAGAAAAAGAAAACAATTGTTTTAGTATTAATAGTTGAAACACACAATAATACAGCTATTGTTATTCATTGGATTTTTGGTTGGAAGACACCAACTATTATTCTTTCATAATATTTATTTAACGCATCTCCAAAACCAAAAATACCTTTTTCAGAAAAAGTATCAAACATATTAACTCACCCTTTTGATACTTCACTAACATCTAAAACCACAAAGGGATAGGCTATACCAATCAAAATTAAGACTAATGGCACAAAAAGAAAAGCATATACCATTCCAATTGAAAAACTAATTTTAAAATCTCAAATTAATCTTTTATTCATGTTAATTGATTGTTTAATATCTCCATAAGATATACAAAATCTAACTATAGAAATAATTGAACCAATAAACAATGGAATAAAATCAATTATGCTAATTTTATAGTATCTATTAAATTTGTTGCTTATTATCGCATAACCAACTTTTTTGGGTCTACTTTGGACTTTTTCATATTCTTTTTTTTCTGTTGGCGTCATTTGTTCTAAAACACTAGGGTCTAATCTTTTAGCATTTTTAGGTATTGAAAAAGTACCTTCTCTATTTTCATAGTTTTCGCTATAAACATTTTTTTTCATATTAAACCCCTTTCTTTTCTCTTACAAATCTTGAAATTTTCATTTTAAAATTATCTTCAGCTAAATAAATTTTTAAAACATTATCATTTACAACATTAATAATTCAAGAAGAAAAAATCACAGAAACATTGATCATTGAGGCACCACATTGAACTAATAATGCAATTCATCAAATATTTGAATTAAAATACGGCACAATAATTGTTGTTCCAAAATTCTTTATACCATCAGCTATAGTAAAAATACCTGCCCATGCATTTAAAAGCTGTGTTAATGTTATTGTTCCAG
Organism: Malacoplasma iowae; assembly: GCF_900660615.1. Classification (GTDB taxonomy): domain Bacteria; phylum Bacillota_I; class Bacilli_A; order Mycoplasmatales; family Mycoplasmoidaceae; genus Malacoplasma; species Malacoplasma iowae. Next base: position 1,066,473 of record NZ_LR215023.1, read on the forward strand.
CAAATAATGGAGAAAAGAAAGAAATAACCAAAAATAAGATTGGTCCAAACAAAAAGTATATAAATCAAATAATAATGATTTTTCTTTTAAAGTATTTATACAAATCTAAATTAAAAATAGAACTTGATTTAATTCTTCCATAACAACAAAAAATACCAACAAGCGAGTAAAAATAGCCAAATATTGGTAAAAAATAAGAGAACTTAAGTTGAAAAAATCCATTGAATTTAGAATAAATTTTCTTATTTGGGTTTGAGTTAAATTCAATGTTTTTTGAAGAAATAGCCTCTACCTTATTAAGATATTTTTTATCTCAATGAAGTGATGGTCTATCTACATTTTTTACTTCTTGTGACATCTAAAACCTCAAAATGATAATCATAATAATGTTACTACTAATAAAAATAAAACTCAAATTTTAATATGTAATATTAAAAATTAAGTTTTATTTTATTAAATAAATAATACATTTTCGTTTTTTTGTTTATATACCATTTCTAAAAAATTGCTTCTGTCAATTTTGATTATGTCTATGCATGGTTTTTTATGTTTGTGAATTAAAACATTTTCTTTAATTTCATAATCTACACCATGAATTTTAAAAACTTGTCAAACTTCGTTACTAAGAAAACTTAGCATTTGTTCTTTTGTAAGTTTAATGTTATCTTTTTTGTATTTTCTACTAAATTTATTGTTTGTTGACTTAATTTCACAATTTCAAGTTTTATTTGACATAGTTACTTTCTTATTTAAAATTTCTTGTTCAAATGTAATTCCAAAATCAAAATCACTTTTAATATTAGTTAGTGATTTTCAATCAATTTTAAATAAATCATCGTATTTTTTATTTTTAAAAATTCTTGGTGTTATATTTTTAAAAAATGTTGATATAAAATTATTAAAAAGCGGTAATCCATCATCATTTTTCTGAGTTAAGATTTTATAAAATATTAACTCACCTATATATCCAGTTACACTTGGATCTTTTTTTAACTTATAAATTTTTTCAAATATTTTTTTAATGTCTTCAAAGTTACTATCATTTTTGAAATCATCCAATGAAATTTGTTTAAAGTAACTTCCATCCAATCTACAATGTTTAAATGGACTTAATTTTTTATCAAGAAAAATTCTAAATGGGCCTTCAAAACCTTCATTTATTTTTTCATTAACATAAATTTTTAGTTCACCAACAATTTTATGCAATTCATTTTCTTTGCTTTTTATTATTTTTTTATTATCAACTTTTGAAATCGATGATGGTTTGTTAAGTTTATCAGCTATTTCACTAACGGTTTGAAAATCAAGTGGGTTATTAACAATTAGTTTGTTGTTGTTTTGATGATTGTCATTATTTTTTATATGATCGTGTTTTTTTCCTTGTTGAAAAAAACCTTGATTCAAAACAATAGATTTATCTTTTTCTATATTTCTTTCAATAGACATTTCTCCTTCGTCTAAATCAATATCCAAATCTAAATCTTCAATTTCTTCATAAGGATTTACACTATCATTTATTTCACTTTTAAGTTTTGATTCAAAATTAATATCTAATTTGTTATCCAAATTATTTTTATTATTTATGAAATCAAGTGTTTGTGTTTTATTTTCAATATAACTTTCATTAATTTTTATTGATAGATCATTATCATTATTATTTAAATTTTTTTGATCATCTAATTTTGTTATTTTGTCTTCTATTTCATCATTGGATTTTAAATCAGAATTTAGATTTTCATTAATTTCAGATTTTTTTTCATTTAAAGAAAAATCATTAATAGTATTATTCTCATTATAATTTTGATCAACACTTTCTGGATTTGAATTATTTTTTATTTGATCTATAGTTTTTTGTTCGCATGGTGTGTTGTGAAATGAACTATAAACTTTTCTTTTTCCAAAAACATCAAAGGGAATAGCATTCATAATGCTATCTTTAGGGATTTCATTGTTAGGTTTGTTGTCTTTAGAAACAAAATTATTTTCATTAATTATTTTAGAATCAATATTTTTTTCAATTCAGTCATTATATTTATTTTTATTTACTTCTTTTTTGTCGATAAAAAAATTATCAATATTGAAGACAAAATCTTCATCATTATCGACAATTTGATTTTCAATTAAATCATTATTAGGTTTTCTGTTTTGTTTAGTTGAGTTAACATCAACTACAGAAATCCTTCTTCTTCTTTTTAAATTATTTCTAAATTTTATAAATAAACCCATAATACCTAAATATTGTATATCAAATACAATGTTATTTTTTATTAAAAATATTTTAATAAAAAATTGATACACCATAAACTGATGTATCAATTATAATAACTTTTTATTTTTTAATCTGTTCTATTAAACCAATTAAATCATTAACTGTTTTAAGTTTTAGTAATTCGTCATCAGGAAATGATAAATCAAATTCTGACTCAATTTTTATTATAAGTTCCATTATTTCTAAAGAATCAACTCCAAATTCTTTAAAATTAATACCCATTTTCTTTTCGTTAAGATCTATATTTAGTTCATTTTTAATTATTTTTATTACATCATTTTTTATATTCATAAATACTTTAATACACCTCTAATATAAACATTGATTTAAATTTTTTATTAGGTATGTTCTTATTATACAAAAAGATATTAAATTCAACTTTTTTTCTTCCTTGGTGAATGTAATATCTTGCGCTGATATTATAATCATCTACATCATCTTTAAATCAATATAGTTGGCTAACAGCTTTTTTAATTATATTAATTATGTTTTGTTGAATCAAATCTTCAGAAAAATAATATGTATATATATTATTTTCTATATAAAAATCAACAAGATTATTTTTTTCTTTTATCTTTTTTAGTTCTTCAATGATACTTAGATTTGTATATTGATTTGTAAAATTATTATCTTCATCAACTATAATAGTTGAATCTTTTTTATTTGAAAATATAGTTGCAGCACTAACTGATCCAACAAAAATAGTAAGAAAACATACAAAAGCAAAAATACTTCATTTTCTTTTCTTAAAAGTTTTTACAATTTTAATTTTGGTGTCTTTACTAATAGTTTTTAACAACATTAAAATTTTCTAATATTTTATTTGTTTCTAAACAATTAATATTGTAAAAACTATTTTCTTTAAGATGTTTAAAATTGTTTTTAAATATAAAGTTTTTTTTGATGTTATCTACATATAGTGAAAATTCAACTATATAATATCCATCTGTTTCAAAATCAAAATATAAACCTTTGTTACCATTTTTTATTTGCATTTTACTTTCTTTTTTGTCAAAATAAATATCATATTTTTCTAAGTTTATATCCAAATTAGTTAAACCATTTATATTAATATTTGAAAGATCTATTGCATCATTCTTATATTTGTTCTGATAGTTATAAATTATATTTAAATAAACATTATCAATTCTTATATTTTTATTTATATCTGTTTTCAAACTAGTAAGTTCTAATATGTTTTGGAAAGGATCATCTACATAATTTTGTCCTTTTAAAATTATTGGATAACCTATATATTCTTGTCTTTTATTAGTATCAAATACTTCTTTTTTTGGAATTGAAAAAACTCCATATAAATCAGCATTATATACATTTTTATATTCAATATCTAAGTGTATTTTTTGATCTGTTATTTCATTAACAAAATTTTGAAAGTCTTTTGTACTAATGTTTTCAAATGATGTTTTTAAAACTTCTGGATTTGCAGAAAATTTTATATCAAACCCTATTTGTTTTCCCTGACTTTGAAGTAGGTATTCAACTTCATTTATATCTATAGAAACAATAGTTTTATAAATTTTCTTATATTCTTTTTTGTTATCATAAACAATTTTTGATTCAGCATCAGTTGTTTCATAAATGCTTACATTCTCATAAACACCAAATGGCGTATTGATATCAATTATAAAAAAATCTGTGGGTAAAAAATAACTACCATTAACATAAAAATAAAATGTAAGAATTCACTTATTTTCATTTTGAGTTGAAATCACTTTAGAATAGTTAATATTTAAATACTTGAATCCATCTCCAAAATCACCTGAACTAATTGTGAAGTCTTTTGTTGATTTTGGAAGGGGAACTTTATTTTGAATATTTTCAAAATAATTATATAGATTCACCAAAGTTATAAATTTCCAAAAATCTTTGAACAGCTCTTTTTTGTTTCAAATAAAAAGTTGAAATAGAATAATTCATGTTTTCTTTGCCAATTTTTGCAATGTATATTTTTTCTATTATGTCTCTTTGTTCATAATCCAATTGAGATAAAATATCATCAATTAAAGATACATATTTTTGTCATTCTATGTATTTTTCATTCACATTTTCATCATTTTTATCGGTTTTTTTAGACACATTTTCTATTCAAAATTTGGCTATATTATATTTTTCTATTTTACTTTTAAAATCTTGGTATATATTCATTCCTTTATTCCTCCAATTTATTTATTTTGCGCCTTAATTCTTTCCCAAAAATATTATATTTTAAACCAAAAATAGAAATCAATATAGCAAGACAATGGCAATAAAAAAACTCCTATGATATTAAAATTTTTATTAAATAAAAATTTTAATAACAAGGAATTTTAAAGCAATTAATTTTTTTTAATTTGATTTTTTTAAATATTTCTCATAAAATGCAAAACCTATCATTGCAGCATTATCACATGAGTATTCTTTTTCTGGTACAAAACTATAATCAAATAATTCTTTTATTCTAGTTTTAAATAAACTATTAGCTGAAACTCCACCCCCAATTGCTACAATTGATGTATTATATTTTTCTTTAAAAAATTCTAATTTATCCATCAATATATCAATTGCTCATTTTTGAAAAGATGATCCAATTTCAATTTTATCAATATATTCTTTTTTGTTTTTTTTGTTATTAATTAAACTAATAACTCTATTTTTAATTCCAGAAAAAGAAAAGTTTTTATTAATTTGTGGATGTGGAAATTCTATTGTTGCTTTTTCTAACACAAAATTTTTATCTATTCATGGTCCTTGTGGATAAGGGTATCCCAAAGCTTTTCCTATTTTATCAAATGTTTCCCCAAGTGCATCATCATCTGTTTTGATAACTTCAGTGATATCATTTGCGTTTTTTGCAACATAGATACTTGTTGTTTTACCTGACGCAATTAATGATATAAAAGGATATTTAACTTCACTATTTATAAAAGGACTTAATACATGACCATGAATATGATTAATTGGATATGCTTTAATATTTAAAAAATATGCTAAAGACAATGCAAATGTTTTACCAACATGCAATGAACCTGGTAACCCAGGTTCATTTGTATAACATATATAATTAATATCTTCTTTTTTTATTCCGGCTTCTTTTATTGCATCATTAAAAACATCAATAATAAATTCTTCATGTTTTCTTGATGCTATTTCTGGAACAATACCACCAAATTCATTTAATGATTTAGTTGAGTCTTTTGTAACACAAGACAATACTTTATTTTCTTTTAAAATTGCAATGCTTGTGTCATCACAACTTGTTTCTATTGCTAATATATAGTTATTCATATTAAATCTTATAATTTTGCTCTTATTTTATTATAAGCATAAAACATATTAGATTTATTTAATTCACTTAAATCTTTTTCTATTAAATTATGTTTTACTGGTTGAGTAGGACTTTCAGTTGAATTATATAAACCAATCCGATAAATTTCTTGACAAAGTTTTACAAATTCTTCTGAATATCCCTCATCTAATAAATATGAGAAATACGTTGATTGAATTTTATTTTCACTTTCATCTTTATTATTTAATTGTTTAGTTTTTGGATTAGTTTCTTTTTTACCAAGAACATATTCAGTAATTTTTTCCAAAGGAGAAGTATATTGAACATAATCAAAATTTACCATTGGGCCATAAATATATGAATCTTCATCATCGGTATTAGTTATATCTTCATCTTTACTTAGGCCTTCTAAAGCAATTTTTTTAATTATGTCATAAGCTTCATTTTGAAATTTAGAATTTTTATTTATTACTAACATATCTAATGCTATAAGTGTATTTTTTGGTCTAATGAAGTGAACATTATTCTCATCAAATAATTGTTCTTCACTACCATTATCACCACCTTGAATAGCGTACAGTAAATCACCATTATACATAATTCCAACACTTGCTCCCTTAGGGTCAGCAAAGTCATTAAGAATAAAATTAGAATCTGAATTTAATAAAAAGGTATTACTCTCAGTGAAATTTGAAGACAAGATGCCATAAGTATTAACAAAATTATTTATTGTGACTACATCTTCACCTTTTGGTCCTGCATTAGGATTAACATTAGGAGAACCACTGCTTTCTGTTTCTATCAATCTAGGAATAGAATAAACTGTTCTATAATCATCAATCATTGCGATTTTTTTATATGTTTTAGATCTACCAGAATTTTTGCCAAAATAATTAATTACATCAGTTCATCTATTTTCATTATTTTTTGCAAATTTCTGTAGTTTTTCTCCTTTGTATCCAACAATAAAATCTTGAAGGAAGTAGGGCACTCCATAATTTAATAAATTATCGTGTTCTTTATCAACTTTCCCATCACCATTTATATCATATATTGATGTTAAAATTGTTTGTGCTGTCGGGTCAAATAGCTTAAGGGCTTTTTCTGCATCAGTAATTAATTGACCATCAGAATCTTTAATATTAAATTTTGATCAATCTAATTTGACTAATTTTCCACTTGATGCAAATTTTGCCATTAAATATGATGAGGGAACAGCAACATCATAATTTCTTACAAATGATCTTTCTAAATCTTCATTAGTTCCATAATATCTAAAATTCAAATTATCATATTCAGATTTTAATGAAGTCATTAATTTAGGGGCCATATAACTTTCAAAGTTAGCTAAATAAAAACCATTATCACTACATGATGTTAATGTGAAACCAAAACCCAAAGAAAAAGAAGCAAGAAGAATCGAACTAGTTATTTTTAATTTATTTAAACCCACATTTTCTTCCTTCCTTTCTTTTTTCAACAATAATTTTTCTAAGAGCAATAATTACAGATCCTGCAAAAAATAACATAACTAGTATTGCGCCAAATGTAACAATTCAAGCCTTAATACCTTTTGCTGATAAATAAATACTTGTAGAAATTGTTTGGAAATTACCATTAACTAATGAAGTAATAACAAAGTCATCAAAACTCATTGCTGTAACAATTATTGAAGCTGAAATTATTGAAGGAGAAAGATATGGAAGAATAACTTTCATAAAAGTTCTTGTTTTACTTGCACCTAAATCATTAGACGCATTAACTAAACTAACTTTTAAACTCATAATTCTTGGATAAATAGCTACAATAGCATATGGAATACAAAATGAAATATGAGATATTACAACTGTAGCATAACCAAAATCCAAACCTAAAGGGATTCACACAATAGAATAAAATATTGCAAGACTTATACCTGTAATAATTTCAGGAATACTTATATTACCACTTGATATACCTTTAGTGAATTTAGTAATTCTTTTCTTACTATATCACATTCCAAGACACGTAAAAATAGCAACACAAACTGATACTGGAACAACTACAATAACAACTAAAAATGTATTAAATAATGAATTTAAAAATTCATCATTTTTAAATAAGTTAATATAGTTAACACCAGTTAAATTTCCAGTTATATTTGTAACTATATTTCCTCTAGAACTTTCTCCATTAAAACTTATTATTATCAAAACTATAAAAGGAATATAAATTAAAGATAAAAGAATGAAGATGTATCATTTTCTTATAAAACTAAGAATTCTATCTTTTGAAAAGAAATCAGTAAAACTATTCATTATAAAACACCTCCATTGTCCCTTTTGCTTTTTTGTACTTTTAGTACTTTTCTAATTACTAAAAAAATTGCAAATAAAATCAAAATTGCAGCACATAAAACTATACAAAGTGCTGACACCCTAGATAAAGCAATATTACTTACAAGCGCTGATTGACCTTGACCAACAATAATATCACCAACTAATTCTCCATCATTGGAATTATTCATAAATTTACTAACCCCAGCAACTGTAATACTTGGTAAAAATACTAAAGTTAATCCACTCATAATTGCATTTTTTGTATAAGGAACAATAACAAAAAAGAAAGTTTGTAAACTATTTTTTCCAAGATCTTTACTAGCATCTAAAAGATTTTTTGGAATGGAATTAATGTAAGTGTAAATTGTTAATATAAAGATAGGTAGATTTATATAAACTAAAGCAATTATTGAATAAATATTTCCATATGTACTATTTGGACTTCCATTCATTAAATCAAATAGAGTTTTTAAACTAACCAACTTAATTAGAAAACTCATTCAAATTGGAGATATTACAATTGATACTGTTAATATTTTCAAACACTTATTTTTATTAAGAGATAAAAAGTAAGCAAATGGGTAACCTATAACCAAACATAATAAACTTGTTACAAATGCAATCCCAATGGACAATAAAATTTTTTCAAAAACAGTATAATCAATAAAGTTTCAATTTTCGCTTACTGGCAAACTAACACTACCATCTCCAGATGAAACAACTGCTGGAGTAAAAGCTCTAATAACAACAATAATAAGAGGTATTAATACCAAAATAATACTTATTAAAAAATAAGGAATAAACATTCAAAATTTATTATTTTTTTTAATAGTAGAGATAAATTTATTATTCATTTTCATCTACCTCTTTCATAATATGTAAATCCTCAGTATCTCAACTTAAACCTATTTTTTGAGATACATCAACTTTATCAATCACTTCAACATTAATAAGAGTTCCATCTCAATCACAAATAACTTCTCACATTAACCCTTTATATATAGTTTCAATTACTTTAACTTCAATTAATGCAGTTTTTACTGGAACAACATTAAAATCTTCTGGTCTTATCATGACATTAACTTTTTCATTTTCTTTGAATTTAGAATAATCATTATCGTTTGAAAGTTTAAATTTTTTGTTGTTAATTTTAACATGATTATCACCACAAAAAGTTCCAGAAAAGATATTTGCTTTACCAATAAATTTTGCAACTCAATTATTGGCTGGTGAATCATAAATTTCAATTGGACTACCAACTTGTTCAATATTCCCATTTGACATTACAACAACTTTATCAGAAAGTGTTAAAGCTTCTTCTTGATCATGTGTTACAAGAATAAATGTAATTCCAAATTCTTTGTGCAATCTTTTTAACTCATGTTGCATTTGTTTTCTAACTTGAGCATCCAAAGCACTAAGTGGTTCATCCAATAGTAAAATATCAGGTTTAACTATCAAAGCTCTAGCAAGAGCAACACGTTGTTGCATCCCACCAGATAATTCGTTTGGATATTTTTTATTTTTACCTTTAAGACCAACTTTTGCAATCATATCATTGATCTCTTTTTGCATTTCTTCTTTTGTTAGTTTTCTAGATAATTTTGTCTTAACAAATCAATCTTTTTCTTCAAGTGCAAAATTTTCTCAATAAGAATTTCAATAATCTAAATCATTGTACTTATAATCAATGTTATCTATTTTTCTTTTCAAAACAACATTTAATCTATAATTTCTTTCATATCTTAAATAACTTGAAATTAATTGATTATTTTCATTATTTAATTTATATTCGATATATTTATCTGACCCAAAAAAATTTAACAAATTGTTAATAAACTCACAAAATCTAATTTTTAAGGGAATAGATAATAATAAACTCTTATTGTTTTTTTCTTCAAAATCATCTTTTATTTTTTGAATTTGATTATCATATTCTTCATCTGTCATTTCATAGATTGCTTTTAAAAAAGGTTTTTCATCTATTTTTTTAAGTAATTTTTCTTTTTCTTTTAAAAGTGAATTTTTTGTCTTAGCTAAATCTTTAATTTTTTCATTTGCTTTCTTTTTACAGTCTTCAAAATATTTGTCACATTGCTTCATTAAATTTTTTAATCTATTAATTTCTGTTCTATCCTCTTTTGAAAGATTTTGGTTTTCATTTAACTCTTCCATTGTTTTTAAAGGAATTCTATTTTCTTTCAAACCATATGCAATATTTTTTTCTACATTCATGTTTGGAAAAAGAGCATAGTCTTGAAAAACTGTTGCAGTTGGCCTTCTTTGAACTGGCAAATCTTTTATATCTATATTTCTAACAAGAATTTTCCCAGATGTTGGTTGCTCAAAACCGCCAAGCATTTTTAAAAGAGTTGTTTTACCACATCCTGATGGACCAAGAATGGTAACAAATTCACCTTTATTTATATTTAAATTAATCCCATTAACAGCAACATGTTGATCATCATAAACCTTTTTTATATTTTTAATTTGAATAAATGCTTTTTCATTTTTCAACTCTATTCACCATATTTACCTTTACAAAAATTATTTTAAAAAATGTTGAATGATAAATTTGTTAACTTCGTCAAAAATAGTTTGGTTATTTTCCAATAGTTGTCTTGCATCAATTTTTAAAATGTTATCAGAAAGTTGTTTTTTAATTATTTTTTCATAATTAAAATCTTCGTCATTTTTTAAACTTAATCTTAAAACATTGTTTTCAAAACATACATTTAAGCTTTTAAGATTTGCTTCTTCTGGAATTCTATCAAGCCCAAAAATATTTACTGAAGTAACATCTTTTAGTTCTTCTAAATAACTAGTGTTATCACTTAAATTTACAAATTCTATATTTTCATTTGAAAACATTGAATTATTCAAAAAGTAAGAATAATTACTTTTGTTTGTTGATAAAAATATATTTTTATCATTTAATCTGTTTATTAATACAGATATATTAGGATTGTTGTTTATGCTAGAAACTAATAATCCTCTAATACATACTAACTGGGTCAGACTAAAAATATTTTTTGATAAATACTTATCTTTGTTTTTACAAAATTTAATATTATTACCAGAATCTGAAATCAATAAAACTTTTTCATTAATAAAAAAGTGTTTGAACATATTTTGCATATCTCACATAGAAAGATGTGACAAAATAGCAATATTATTTTGATTAATTAAAAAATTTCAAAAAGCTTCATATTTATTAAATTCTGATTGATTGATATTAAAATATTTAATTCCTGTAAAATCAATTAATAAAGTTTTTTCTTTATCAAAATTAAAGTTAATATTTTTTACATAATCTAATGCTTTTTTAACACCTTTTTTATTTTTTATTTGTTTATTGGCCCAAGAGTATAAAGTTTTATTTTTGTTGCCTAAACATATTTTGTGGCCAGCTTTTTTAAACATAGAAATATCATTTCCAGAATCTCCTATGGCTACAAATTTAAGAGGGTTTATTTTTTCAAGATTACTTAAAAAATCCAAACCATCCCCCTTACTTGCATTAAGACCAGTTATTTCAATGCAGTGCCTTGAAGTTAGAGAAACAGTTAAGTCTTTTTCAAAATTATTTTTAAGTAGTTGTCCAAAATCAGTAAATTTTTTGTGTGAAAATAATCCAAAATTAAAAACTAATATTTTATAAATTTCATCATCATTTGACATTTCTTTTAGATCTACTATCTTTCCATAATTAAATTTATTCATAAGTCATTTTAAATTAATCTTATGAGTATAAATTTTTCTATTTTCAATTCCTTTTTTTGAATAAATTCATAAAGCAAAATTATTATCTTTTATTAAATTTACCAATTGACTAAAAATATTTGAATCTATAAGAGATTCATATATTATTTTGTTTTCAATTAAATTAAAAATTAAAGAACCGTTAAGTGAAATTAAGTATTTGTTTTTTAAAGATGTGAATTTTTCAATAGTATCGTTGAAAATGGTGGCAGAAACAGGTCATCTTCCTGTACAAATAGCAATTTGATTGCCGTCAATTAAAAATTGTTTTATTCCTTCCAAATTATGTTTTGAAATTTTGCTACGATGAGATAGCAAAGTCCCATCAAGGTCAATCAAAGCTAAAAGTCTGTTTTCCATTTTCACTTCCAATCTATTTAAAAACTAATAATAGTATACAAAAAAAACCTAAAAAAACAATTAAATTTTTAAAAAAATAAAATTATTGATTTTTTAGGTTTTTGCTCGATTGACATGTGAAGTGCAACACTCAAAAAAGAGTGTGCACTTCATTTGTTTTGTTTGTAAGTGTTCACTAATAAAAAGATAATGAATATTAGGAGTGCTTATGAAAACTTATAAACATTTAACAAAAGAAGAAAGATGCTTAATTTATTTTCTTTGAAATAAAGAAAAATATTCTATGAATAAGATTGCAAAAATCTTAAATAAAAACAAATCAACAATATCAAGAGAATTAAAAAGAAACACATCTTCAACAGGGATTTATTATTCATCAACTGCTCACAAAAAATACATTAGAAGAAAATCAAATTGTCATATGTTTTTTATGTTGAAGTACAAAAACTTCACAGATCTTTTTATTCAAAAATTTAATCCTAAATCTCATGGTGTAGAAGCTACAATTTTTTGAATAAAAGAAAACTATCCGTTAGTTAAAGTTCCAAGTGCTAGGCAAGTATTTAGATGAATCAATAGCAAGATTTGAAAGATACAAAGAAGAGATTGTTTAAGAAGAAAATATGTTAAAGGAAAAAGAAGAAAAATAGGTATATTTTCTAAAATTGATGGAAAATACTGCATTCCTTATAGTCTAAGACCAGAAAAGATAAACAATAGAAAAGAATTTGGACATTGAGAAGCTGATCTAATAGTTAGTAAAAGGCAAAGTGGTTATTACCACTTATTGACATTAGTGGAAAGAAAAACAAGGTTGGCAATTATTAGAAAAATAAAAGGGAAGAACGCTAGATCAATGATGGCTAAAATGTATACCATTATTCGAGATGAAAAACTCCCAATAAAAAGCATCACTGTTGATAATGGGTTAGAGTTTCAAATGATGGGAATAACTGCAAAACAATTCAACTTTAAAGTTTATTATTGCCAACCTTATTCTTCATTCCAAAGAGGGTCCAACGAGAACATAAATGGGATAGTTAGAAGATGATATAAAAAAGGAACTGACTTCAGTTTAGTAAGTGAAGATAAAATAAAAACTCTTGAATGAAAAGTAAACAACATCCCAAGAAAAATGTTTGGTTATAAAACAGCTTACCAAATGTATCAAGAAAATATTTAAAACAAAAAAACTCTCAACTTATATTTCAAAGTCGAGAGTTTAATGTAACATTGAAGTGTTGCACTTCACATGTCAGTTAGGGAAAAACCTAAAAAAACAATTAAATTTTTAAAAAAATAAAATTATTGATTTTTTAGGTTTTTTATATAAATTTATATTTTTGAAAAAACAATTTTTTTTATTGTTTTTCCAGCTGAATGTCACTTTCTTTCATATTCGGTTGGGACATTAAATTTGATTTCTTCTTTATCACTATATAAATCATATGATAAGTAATGAATATTCATATTATTACTTTTTACAACATCTACAGTATAGTCAAATAAAATGTCATTGTCAGTTTTAAATTCTATAACCCCACCATCTTTTAAAATATTAAAAAAAATATTTAAAAAACTTATATTTGTTAGTCGATTTTTTTCATGTTGTTTTTTAGGTCATGGGTCAGAAAAATTTAAATAAATTTTATCAACTTCGCCCTTTCCAAAAACTGAGTTTAATTCTTTTGCATCTGTTGATATTATTTTTAAATTATTTCTCATTTCCTTATTCACTTTTGATAATGCTTTATATAAAACTGTTGGAAATTTATCTATGGCAACATAGTTTATATTTTCATTGTTTTTTGACAAAGAATTAATAAAATCACCTTTACCACAACCGATTTCAATATGTATTTCATTATTATTTTTAAAAACTTGTTTTTTTCAATTATTAATATATTCAAGATGATTAATTATAAAAACATTAGTGTCATTAAAAAGTTTCTCTTCGTATTTTCTATTTCTTCTAAGTCTACCCATAACATGTAAAATTTTATAATAAAAAAAATTTATTGATATTTTTTTTATTTAAGATTAATATAATTTAATATAAAAACAAAATTATTATTTACGGACGTATAAAAATGCAAATAATGACCACAGTCAAACAAAAAACTAAAGATGCCTTTCGAGGTAGTAGAGCTTTATTTTATTTAATTAATACAACTTATTGAAATGGAATTTTTGGGCCATTTTTTTCTTTTGTATTTCCAATTATTTTTATAACTATACTTGGTAACATGTTAGGTTATGACCAAATCCTTGGTGGAAGTTTAATTGTACCATCAATGTCTGTTGCAATGTGTTCAATGCCTCAAGCAATTTTTGAATTTAAAAAATCTTCGCTACTAAAAAGGATTGGTGTTACTCCAATAAAACCATCTCTTTTTTTATTCATTAGTAGTTTATATTATTTTGTCGCAATGTTCATCTCCATATTTTGATGCATATTATTTTCAATGTTAATTTTTGGAATAAATTATTGGGGTTCTGGAAAAGAAATTTTTTCCATTGCAAGTAGTACAAAAATATATGCAATGAATTTTAAAGATACACTAAATAATGTAAATTGATTTGGGTTTATTTGGGGACAAACATTTTCAATTATTATTGGTATAAGTATTGGTATATTTTTGGTTTCAATTGGTAGATCAACTATAAGCATACAAACAACAGGTATCTCTATATTAATAACATCAATGTTTTTAGCAGTAACTGTTATACCACTAGGTTTAGTTAGAGAAGAAGAGGGTTTTTGATATGCAGGGTATGTATTATCACCTTTTAAAGGTGCATCAAATATGGTACTTGAATCTTGATATGGTAACTTTAAAGGTATTGATAGTTCAACACAAACAATGATGTTTGAAAAATCTAATATTTTTAATTTTGATCAAAACTTTACATTCATTAATATAAAAAATCCAACAACACAATTAATAGTTCTTAAAAAAGCTGAAAAAATTGTTTCAATGTTTAGTGTTTTTTTATGAATAGCTTTATTTTCGGGATTAGCAATTTGAAAATTTAAATGAAATGTGAGGTAAACAATGTTTGGTTTTAATAAAAAAATAGGCAAAATTAAATATGATATTGAAAAAATAACTGATCAATCAATCATTAAATCTCTAAAAGAAAATGAAAATACAAATATGTCAGATGAAGTTATAATCAATGAAAATAAAGATGATAAAAAGTTATTAATAGAAGTTAAAAACTTAACTAAAGTTTTTGGACACAAAGAAAACAAAGTAACAGCTATTAATGGTGTGAATTTAAATATATATCAAAACCAAAACATTGCTTTGCTTGGTGGCAATGGTGCTGGCAAAACAACTTTTGTTGAAATACTATCTGGTTTAAACAAACAAACAAGTGGAGAAATAAAATATCATTTTGAAGATAATTATAATTTTAAAGAATATATAGGAATCCAATTTCAAGATAGTTCATATCCTGTTGGTATTAAAGTTAGACAAGTAATAAAGTTCATTACAAAAATTTCAAAAATAGCAATTAATAAAGACACTTTAAATGCAATGCTTTGCATCTTTGGAATAGATGAATTTTATAATAAAAAAGCTTCTAGTTTATCAGGTGGACAACAACAAAGATTAAATTGTTTATTAGCGATTTTAAACAAACCTAAATTTATAATACTTGATGAACTTTCAACAGGTTTAGATGTAACAATAAGAAATAAAATAAAAACATTTATAAAAGAATATGCAAAAGAAAACAATATTACAATATTGATCGTTTCTCATGACATGGATGAAGTGGATTATATAGCAGATAGAATTGTAATTATGAAAAAAGGTGTAGTATATCTTGATATGGATAAAAAAGATGTAATAAAAAAATACAAAACACTTAATAACTGTATTAGCAACTATATTTAATTAGTTGCTTTTTTATTTGTGTTTAAAAAGAAAATGTTTGCAAAACCAATAATAATTGCATTTTCATCAATTATATAATCAAAATCAGAAATAATATCATGGCACTCGCCACCTGAAATAATACATGCCATTGTTTGATTTTCAACTTTAAGTTTTGCTTGTTTATAAAAACTATTCACAAATCCAGATCTAATATTATTAACTCCACTTTCTAAAGCTTTAATGGTGTTATCACCAAAAAAAGTTAATTCTTTTTTGTTTAAATTAATGACATCAATCATATGAACACGATTAATAAATTCATCAAATGAAGTACCAATTCCTGGAGCTATACTAGCTCCTAAAAATTCATTTTCTATTAACAAAACAGCAAATATTGCTGTGCCAAAAGAAAAACCAACAGCATTTTTATTTTTCAAACTACAATATTCAGATAAAGCTAATAAATCTTGACCAATTGTTTTTTTGTTTGGCAAATTAAATTTAAAACTAACTTTTACATTTTCTTGGTCTATTAAAAAAGGTGTTACATTAAAAATTTTTTTTATTAAACAAAAAAATTTATTAGTTATATGAGAAACAACAGAACCAATTATAGCTCCATCAATATTAATATTTTCTGATAGTGATAATAATTTTTTTGAAATAAATCTTTTTGAAATTTTCTCTGTGGTTTTAAACATTAATTTATTTAAAACATTTAAATTGCTATTAACAATTGCTATTTTTATATATGAATTTCCAATGTCAACAACAATTATATTAGATACCATAATACACCTACAAAGCTTTAAAATATATGTTTTAATTCATGGTTTTAATTATAATAAATTAAATAATGTTATTAGTAAAAATAAATTAAATAATTTTATTGTTAATAATAAATTAAATAATGTTATTAATAAAAATAAATCTTTTTGAAAAAATAATATTTGTTATTCATATATACTTATTTTAGTTAAGGAGACAATATGTTAACAGCAAGCGATATAGTTATAACTATCATTGGATATTTAGGCGCTGTAGGTATTGCCATTTTTAGTATGCCTGAAGTGTTTAATGTCATAAGAAAGAAAAAAACAAATCATATTAATATGGCTTTATTTTTGATATTGATGATTAGTTCTTTCTGCTTTGTGATTAGTGGATTTTATAACATTGCAAAAGATATTAGTTCTGGAGTTGATGCAATTAAATGGTCATTTGCATTGGCTGTTGCAATTGCAAATGTAATGTCTGGTTTATCTGCTGGAATTGTTGTATTTGTAAAAACTTACAACATAATTATGGGTAAAAAAAATAAAATGACAGAAGAAGAATATGGAAACTACAGGGCAAATAAAAAAAGCCAAGAAATAACAAAAACTAATTAAATAAAAAACTAGATAAATAAGTTTATTAAACTTTATTGTCTAGTTTTTTCCCTAACTGACATGTGAAGTGCAACACTTCAATGTTACATTAAACTCTCGACTTTGAAATATAAGTTGAGAGTTTTTTGTTTTAAATATTTTCTTGATACATTTGGTAAGCTGTTTTATAACCAAACATTTTTCTTGGGATGTTGTTTACTTTTCATTCAAGAGTTTTTATTTTATCTTCACTTACTAAACTGAAGTCAGTTCCTTTTTTATATCATCTTCTAACTATCCCATTTATGTTCTCGTTGGACCCTCTTTGGAATGAAGAATAAGGTTGGCAATAATAAACTTTAAAGTTGAATTGTTTTGCAGTTATTCCCATCATTTGAAACTCTAACCCATTATCAACAGTGATGCTTTTTATTGGGAGTTTTTCATCTCGAATAATGGTATACATTTTAGCCATCATTGATCTAGCGTTTTTCCCTTTTATTTTTCTAATAATTGCCAACCTTGTTTTTCTTTCTACTAATGTTAATAAGTGGTAATAACCACTTTGCCTTTTACTAACTATTAGATCAGCTTCTCAATGTCCAAATTCTTTTCTATTGTTTATCTTTTCTGGTCTTAGACTATAAGGAATGCAGTATTTTCCATAAATTTTAGAAAATATACCTATTTTTCTTCTTTTTTCTTTAACATATTTTCTTCTTAAACAATCTCTTCTTTGTATCTTTCAAATCTTGCTATTGATTCATCTAAATACTTGCCTAGCACTTGGAACTTTAACTAATGGATAGTTTTCTTTTATTCAAAAAATTGTAGCTTCTACACCATGAGATTTAGGATTAAATTTTTGAATAAAAAGATCTGTGAAGTTTTTGTACTTCAACATAAAAAACATATGACAATTTGATTTTCTTCTAATGTATTTTTTGTGAGCAGATGATGAATAATAAATTCCTGCTGAAGATGTGTTTCTCTTCAACTCTCTTGATATTGTTGATTTGTTTTTATTTAAGATTTTTGCAATCTTATTCATAGAATATTTTTCTTTATTTCAAAGAAAATAAATTAAGCATCTTTCTTCTTTTGTTAAATGTTTATAAGTTTTCATAAGCACTCCTAATATTCATTATCTTTTTATTAGTGAACACTTACAAACAAAACAAATGAAGTGCACACTCTTTTTCGAGTGTTGCACTTCACATGTCAGTCGAGCAAAAAACTAGATAAATAAGTTTATTAAACTTTATTGTCTAGTTTTTTATAATTATTAAAAATAACTTTATTATTTTGAAAATTTATTTTTTATTTTTAGATATTAATTTTAAATATAAATTAAAAATAATAATGCTAATTAATGGGTCATAAAAAGTTTTGAAGTGAACTATTCTATCATATTCGTCCAATGTATTTTTATAGTTACCAATTACTATGTTGTTTTCAACATCAGGAAAAATACCATCAATTCCAGAAATTGTAAATATAGGAACATTATTTTTCTTAAAGTAATCTAAAACCTTTGTTTCAAATTCATCTAATTTAGAAAAAGCTTTTGTAATAATAAAAATTGAATCTTCAGAAATACCAAATTCTTGAATTAATTTAAAACGATAATAACTTTCAATACGATATATCTTTATACCAAGATAGTGACTGAAAATATCAAAACTGTTAATTGCAAAAATTTGATCTGGTTGATAAACATAAATATTTTTGCAATTAAAAATAGCATCTTGTAATTTTTTGTGAATATTTCAATCAACTGTTTTATAGTCCATCATTAATTGCTTACAGTATGATTGAAAATTAAGTTCAGAAAATAAATCAATATCCATGTTATTGTTAGATATTGTTTTATCTAAATCTTTATTTAATTGTTTGTTAAAAACAATTAAAGATTTTAGTTCATCGATATAAACACCTGTATAAAATCCTTTCATTTCTGTAGCCGTGTTAAAACCTATTTTCTTTGCTAGTCTTTGAATAGTAGTAGCTGAGAATGGCTTATTTTCACAAAAAACGTTTAAATTATGCATCTTAAGAAATTCTTCTGGATTATCGTTAATGTAGTCTATTGCAGATAATTCAGAAAAAGAAAATTCACTTTCGTTATAATTCTTAATTAATTTAATATTATTTTTTGTTGTCATAATATTTCCGTTTACCTTAATAATATTATTATTTTAACAACAAAACATTTAATAACAAAAACGAAATATTTTATTTACTTTTGGTAAAAAATTGAGACTTTACCCACTTTTTATACAAACAAAACAAAAAAAAGAATACAAAATAAAATATCTATTTTGACCAAAAACAAAATAGATATTAAAAAAATATTAATTATTATTTGCTAAATACTTTTCTATTTCTTTCAAAGCTTCATCAAAGTTGTTTACAAAAACTCCATATTCAAGTATTCCGCCTAAAACATAATGATTAAATCCGTAAGTTGGAACATTATAATTTGATGCATCTTTTAATCTAATATCTGAATTCACACAAACAATAAATTTTTTTGTTGCAATTGCAATTCCTAATTCAACTAAAGTTCCAGGATCATTATTTGTTAAATCAGCTAAAAAAATATCTGAATCTAAAATAGCTTTTGTATCATTAATAAAAATTTCATTAGGAGTTGGCAAACTACTTTTATTAGTATTAAAAGGTTGATCAATAGGATTGAATAAATTTATGTTAGGAAATTTATTTCTTATCATTTCACCTTCATATTTTCTTTGTTTTATTTCTGCTTCATTAAATAAAGGACCAGCTATATATAACTTCATAAAATCTCACTCTCTCTACATTTAAATTATAAAAATGTTTTATTTTTTCTTTTTATAATTTAAAAAATTATTTTTATTTTTAGATTGAATTTGATCCAACATTTTTAAATAATCTAGATATCTTTGTTTATAAATTTTGTTTTCATTAACTTTTTTAATAACATTACATCCAACACTATTACTATCATGCAAACAATTGGAAAATTTACACTCTGAAGCATACATTCTAAAGTCATTATATGACCTTGCTAAATCTTCTGCTGAAAAATCAAATTCTATAGATGAAAATCCAGGAGTATCAATAAAAAAACCATTGTTAAATTTAACTAATGACGCTGTTGTTGTTGTATGTTTACCACGATTCAAAGACTTTGATATTTCTTGTGTTGCAATTTGTGAATTAGGAATAATTTTATTAATAAGAGTTGATTTACCAACACCTGATTGTCCTGCAAGACAACAAACTATTTCATCTTTGAATAATGATTTAAAAAAATCAATATCTTTTTTATCATTAGAATTTAAACAAATATATTTATCTTTTTTATAAGCTTTAAAAATTTCATTAAAGTCTTTTAACTCTTTTTGAGTAAGCAAATCCATTTTTGTAAAAATAATAATAACTTTGTCAATATTAAAAGATTCATAGAATGCTATAAATTTATTTAATAAAAAACTATTGAAGTCAGGTTTTTTTACAGAATAAACTATTGCTAAATAATCAATATTTGCAACAGAAGGTCTTTTGATATAATTTTTTCTTTCTAATACATTTTCTATCACAAATGAATTATCTATAAGGTTATAGTTTACAACATCGCCAACCATTATATTAATTTCACTTTTTATTTTTTTTCTTGGAAAAGCTATAACTTCTTCTTTTTTTTCTTTATCAAAAATTGTAAAATTTAGTGCTGTTTTCTTTATAACAGTTCCTATCATAAATTACCCAATAACAAAAATATAATTGATAAAAAAGTAACTAATCCAAATACAACAACACAACCTAAAACTCATTTATTTTTACATATACTTTTTCATAATGTAAAATTTTCTTTTAATTCTAATAATAATTTACCTTGATAAGTTCTTTTATAGTAAGGTTTTAAAGTATCATCTTCTTTATCATTTTTTGTGTACTTATTTTGTATTCTTTTCACATCATCAATTATTTCTTCAACACAACTATATCTTAAATGTTTATCATTATCTTTTGATGCAGTTAGTCTTAAAAAAACATTTTCAACATCATTTGTTATAGTTGGATTAATATACTTCATTGGAGTAATATCATAATCAGCAAATAATTTTATTGTGCTACTATCATTTTCATCACTAATTTCAAAAGGTTTATCTCCAATTAACATTTCATAAAATATAATTCCTAAAGAATGAAAATCAAATTGCTTAGTAATTATTGGAATTCTTTTTCCTTCAGAAAAAGTACAATTAAAAGCATCAGGTGTTACATATGGCACTGTTCCAAAAAAACTAGTTTCATTTGTTAAAAAATTATTTTTACCATTTGGTTCGATAACAGTACAGACACCAAAGTCTGAAATTTTAGCTTCTAAAAGATCTGAAGAAGTAAGAATGTTTTCTGGTTTTAAATCACGATGAATTATACTTCTATCTTGATTGTGCATATATTGAATTCCAATAAGAATTTTTTCAAAAAAATACAATGTTTCAACTAATGAAAAACAACTTCTATCTCTCAAAACAATTTTAAGAGACTCTCCATCCATATATTCCATTACAGTTTTAACAACATCTGAATCATTATTATCATAGTTAAAAAGTTTAACTATGTTAACATCACTTTTTTTTGAAAGTCTTGCATTAGTAACTGCTTCATCTAAAATTTTATTTCATTGGTCACTTGTTGTATCACTAGTTTTTGTAATTATTTTTATAGCAGCATTTTTATATTTATCTGGGATGTCTTTATCATTACCAACATATTTGCCCAAATAAACTTCAGAATTCATACCACCAGTACCTAGTAATTCAACTAGTTTATAGTTCATGTAAATTGTATTAATTAGATTTTTGTTTTGCATATTAATTAACCATTTCACCATTTAAAGTAAATCTTGAAGCACTTGTTATTTTAACTTTCACTATATCACCAGGATTAGCTTCTCCTTTGAAATTAACAATTTTTCATTGAGGAGAATATCCTGATAAAGTTGATTCATCTTTTTTAGAAGGTCCTTCAACTAAAACATCTAATGTAGATCCAACAAATTTCATATTGTTTGTTTTAGCATAAGTTTTAACTAATTCATTCAACTCGTTTAGTCTATCTTTTTTCTCTTGTAGTTCTATACTATCTGGTAATTGTGCTGCAACAGTTCCATCTCTTTTTGAATAAACAAAAGTAAATGCATTATCAAATTGAATTGTGTTATAAAGACTTAATGTTTTTTCAAATTGCTCCCTTGACTCATTTGGGAAACCAACAATAATATCTGTTGTAATTGAACAATTTGGAATACTTTCTTTTATATAATTAACTAAACCAATATAGTCTTCAATTCTCATTGGACGATTCATTCTTTTTAAAATAAGTTCATCCCCACTTTGAATTGGTAAATGAATATGTGGCATTATGTTAGGATGTGATTTCATTACATCAACAATTTCTTTTGTAAAATTTCATGGATTGCTAGTAGTGAATCTTAATCTTTTAATTCCTGTTTCAGCAACATCTTTTAATAAATCATGAAAAAGATATTTCTTATCATTTTTAAAGTCAATTCCATATGAATTAACATTTTGTCCTATTAACGTAACTTCTTTATATCCTTCTTTTATTAAAGATTTAACTTCATCAAGTATATCTTCTTTGCTTCTACTTCTAATTTTTCCCCTAGTAAATGGAACAATACAATATGTGCAAAATTTATCACAACCATACATAACATTAACAAAAGCTTTAATATTACTATTTCTAAATGAAGGTAAATTTTCAATGATATCACCTTCTTTTGACCAAACTTCAATTATTAAATTTTTTTCAAAAATAACTTGTTCTAAAATATTTAAAACTCTATGAATGTTATGGGTACCAAATATAAAATCTATGTTGCTATTACTCTTTAAAATTTTATTAACAATTGATTCTTCTTGAGCCATACAGCCACACATTCCAAAAATAAAATTTGGATTAGTTTTCTTAATTTTGTCCAAGACTCCAATATCTGCAAAAACTTTTTGCTCTGCGTGTTCTCTAACAGCACAAGTATTTAATAATACTAAATCAGCATCGTTAATTGAATCAGTATGAGTGTAACCTATCATCTCTAATATTCCCATTAATGTTTCAGAATCTCTAACATTTGATTGGCAACCAAAAGTTTTTATATGAAATTTTTTACCAACACCATAATTAACTAAATTTTCAGGAATGTTAAAACTATCTCTAACTATTTTTGATTCTTCAATTCTTTTTCTTGCATTCTTAATATTTGGTAAGAAATATTTAGATGTGTCTCTTTTTGGTTTATTCATAAAAACTCCATAGTAATTTCAAAAGTAAGCAATACATAATTTATAATAATATTATATAATTACTAATAATATTAAAAAATATTTTTAGAGGTGTTATGAAATTTAAAAAAAGGATAATTTTTGCTGCGGGTTTAGCAACTTCCTCGCTTGTTATACCATTTGTTTTAACGTCATGTTCTTCAAATAGTATTTCTTCTCAAACTGTTAAATTAGTTTCAAATTCTTATACAAATCAAAAATATTCTACTTTATCACAAACAAATTTAAGTGTAAAAGATGCTGTTTATGGATCTTCATACAATTCTGGAAATTATTTGTTTGTTTATGGAACTACAAGTTCTAGTGATGTTAGATCATTCCTTTATGGGCCAAATGGAAATGCTGGAGCTGGTACAAACTTAACAGTAGATGAACAAAATTTTTCAACTAGTGATTTTATGAGAAATTTTTACTCTAGTTCAACAATAAAAAACAATAATGTAAAGCTAGTTTTATTTATAGATTTGCTACCATATAACGAAAACGCAGGTGGGCCATCAGCAACAAATGGTGAAGAAACTCCTTTTGATACTTATTCATCTCAAGAAGTATTAGATTTAGCAAATAAAGTTAATGTCCCAAATGAATCAACACCAGGAAAATATACAGAACAAAATTTACCTCTAGAATATAGATTTATGATAGGTTCATACAAAAGAAGAGATAATAGTGCTGCAGCTTATAGAAATTTTTATAACTATATTTCAGTTTTAAGACCATCTCTAAAAGACACAGCAAAAACAGGTGGAATGTTGGCCTTTAAAAATGGAAAATCTCCAGCTTCTTTTTCAATAACTGAA
Organism: Malacoplasma iowae; assembly: GCF_900660615.1. Classification (GTDB taxonomy): domain Bacteria; phylum Bacillota_I; class Bacilli_A; order Mycoplasmatales; family Mycoplasmoidaceae; genus Malacoplasma; species Malacoplasma iowae. The sequence continues at coordinate 1,090,887 of NZ_LR215023.1, forward strand.
AAAATTGATAGCATTAATACTTATTATCAAACAAAATAATTAAATGTTAATTTAAATTAAATTACTGAATATTAATATTCAATTACCTAAAAATGTAATTTATATTTTTGATTTTGGTTTATATAGATAAAATATTGTATAAAACATTAAATAATAAAATCGGCTTGAATAGGGCTGTTTTTTTTTTTTTTTTTTAATTGTAAGCAATACAAGAACTTTAATAATTTATTAAATTTTAATATGTAATATCTTTTTATATTAAGTTAAGAATTCATGTTCTTTTTTTTAGTGTAAAATGATTAAATTCATAATATTTTTTATACAAAACAAATGTAATTAACTTATTTATATAGTTAATTAGATTTAAATATTTTCAAATATCATATATTCATAATACACATTCATTTAAAATGTTTGTTATTTGTCAATTTTTTTCATTTAATTAAAGAAAACATAATAGTTGAATCTTTTTAGTTAAAGTTCAGCATCGATAATAGTTGCCATAAATAATTTTTAAAATAATGAAATAGCATCACTTCATAAAAGTTACAATTAATTACTAAAACAAATAAAAATTGTAATTTATGTTTTAAAATATGTAATTTTAATATTATATTAATTCCACCAAGAAACAATTAAAAACATATTTTTTTACTTGAATATATACAGTTATATTCAAATAAAAAAAGTGAGCGCTATTAAAAATAGCGCTACACATAAAATGTTAATTATTAAATATAAGAAATGCGGTTTTAGTTAATATATAAAAATTAAATTTATTTTTTATAAAGATAATATTATTGTCCTAATGAAGTCGCTAATTGTTCAACAGTTTTTGAAGCATTTTTTCAAATAGCTTTTTCATTTTCTGTATTGCTTAAGCTTATTCCAAATGTAACTTCAGATGTTTTTCCATTAGTGTTATATTTATTATTGCCATTAGCAGTTAATGTAAAAGCTTTTTTGAAAGCAAAACCTTTATTTAAAGTTAAAGTAAGAGTAATAGTATCTTTGAAACCTTCATCTTGTGCATCAGTTACTTGATTTGACTTGTAAGAAATTGAAACACCATTATAAAGTGGAATTTGTTGAGTCTTTGAAGATTGATCAATTTTTTCAATAAACTTGTTAAATATTTTTTGGTTTTGTAAGTTTTTTCTAAGAATTTCTGTAGCAGACACAGTCTCATTTCAACCCATTTCAAATGATTTATTTCCAAAAAAAGTTTTTGTGATGTTCATGAATTTTCCACCATCTACAGTAGTATCAATGATGTAAGCATTTGGAACATTCACTTGTAATGGATGTTGAGTTTGATTATCTGATTTTTGTGAAACAATTTTATATGTGTTAAAATTCAAATTTAAATCTGTATTTTGTCCATTATTCAAAGTTGTAGAAACTAGTATATTGTATTCTCCATTGTAATCTGTTTTGGAAACATCTCTTTGTTTCATTTCAATTTGAATACCAAGTAATTTTTCTTTAGTTAAACCATCGATTCCAAGATCAGAAATTATTGTATCTTCTTTTAATAATGTTGAATCAATGCCATCACCATCAACATGTTCATTATCTAAACTTTTGCTACTATCTAATCAACCTAAAGCTTTAAGAATTCCTTCATCTGTAACAGTTTTTCACAAACCAATAGAATCATTATCAGATGTTGCCATTTCTGCTAATGTTATAGTTTTTTTACTATCAGAATTTGTTACAAAAGTTTGTTCAATTAAAGGTGTACTTGTAACAGTATAAGTGAACACCACTTCTTCTGATGTAGATTGATTATTACCAAATGAAGCCTTTAAATTAATAGTTGGATTAAAGTTAATTACATTTGATGGAATAGATAGAGTGTAATTTGTAGAAGTTCTAACATCTCTTTTTGTTCTAACTATGTTTGTTTTAGTAGTATCTTCTGCTTTAATTGCAACTAATAAATTTCCATTCTCATCAACCTTAATATCAGCATCAGCTAAACTGGCTTTTTTAGTACCAAGACTTGATATAGCATTTTTTGCAATTTTTTCTATATTAGTGTTTAAAAAATCTCTTAATTCTTTATTTGATTTAAATTCTAATTTTTCATCTGAATTCGCTGTATCTTTAGAACCTTTTCAATCAACTTTTGTTGAATTGCTTGTTTTGTTTCATTCATCAAAAGACATTGAACCTCAATTGTCATTATCTCAGCCAACTAAACTAGTATCTAAACTTATATTATTTTTTTCACTTTCTGGAATACATACTCAGTTAGCAATAACTGATTCTTTCTTAGAATTCAAAACAAATTTAACATTAGTGTTAACATCATCTGCTTTACTTGATGTAGTAATGAATTCATCTAAACTTCCAATTCCACTAATTGATTTTTTTAATTGTGGAGTAACAGTTGCACTTTGTGATGTGCTTTTCTTTTTACATGATGTTAACATCACTGGGGTAGCTCCAACAATACCCAAACAACCAATTATACCTATGGTTTTTAATAATTTTATTTTCATATTTTTCTTTCCTATCCTTAAAAATTTACAAAAAGTATACTCAAAAAAAAAAAAAAAAAAGCAAGTCTGAAAAGTAAAAATTAATAAATTTTAAGAACATATTTAATACAAAAATAACTTGTGTTTTGTTTTTTAAAAAAAACATAAATTATAACTAAAAAGGTTCATAATTCAAAAATGTTTAAGTTTTAAATCATTGGAAAAATTGTTTTGTATCAAAATAGTTTATTTGATAAAAATGGTGTTTATTATTTATGTTTAAACTTAACTATAAATTGATGTTGAATTACTATTTTGCTTAAAGCCAAATAATATAAATATTTTTTAAAATGTTGCAACATAATAAAATCAATTTATTCTTTATAAATTAACTTGCATTAATATTCAATTTTTTATTTAACATTTTAATAAAATTACTTAACTTTTTTAAAGAACAAAAAATTAAACACAAACTTATTTTTCATCCATGTTTAATGTTTTTTAAAGTATCAATTTTTAATAACAATAAATTGTAATGGGATTTCAATTAATATAAATAAAAAATCCGCACACTAGTGCGGAGTAATAAAAAGTTATATGATTATCAATCTATAAGCGATTAAGCATATACAATTTTTTTTGAACCTTTTCATCCTAGACTATACTGATGGTTAAGATTTATTTTTGTTTAATTAAAAACTGTATAAATCTAATTACCAGAAAGGAATTACACCTTATTCAAAAGATTCTTACATATAAAGTATATCACATTTTCAAAAAAATCAAAAGATTTTTTATTTTTTTTATTTTTTTTAAAACATATCAGTTTTAAATAATTTTGTTTTCTTTTTTTAAAAAATAAGTCTATGATTTATAACTAGTAATTTTTAAAAGTAAATTAAACATAAAATATGTTCACTTTATGTTCTTGATGATTTTAAAAATCATTTAAAATATTATCTATTAACTAAAGTTGATATAAACTTTAAAAAATTTATAAGAAAACAAATTAAGATATTGTTTATTAGTTTTCTAAAATATTTAATAAAAATATTTCTATTAACTCAAATTTAATATGTGAATATAAAAAAGCACAAATAATATAAGTTATTTGTGCTTTCAAAATTATATTAGAATTGTTTAACTATATTTATTGGTTTATTGTTTTGAGGTCTAATTTTTTGTTTTAAATCATTTGATAATTCAATTCATTTATCAAAGTTTTTTGTATCCACATCATTTTTTGTAATCATATACATAAATGGTGAATATAAATGAAACACTTGATTGTTTGTTTTATATTTAACCTCAACATCCATAAAGTAAATACCTTTATTATCTTCATCAACTTTACCAATAACATATTTTTCTTTTCTTAAAGGATTATCTCATGTTTGTAATGTATTAAGTTGTTTAGTTTTAAAATCATATCTTTTTAAATAAACTTTAGTATCATAATTTGCTCTGATTTGAGATCAATTATAGTTTAAAGATAAAGTATATCTTTGATCATATCAATTATAAACAAATTTATCATAGTAGTTTGTTTGTCCTACTGGTGTTGAAGGATGAGTGTTATCTGTATATTCAATATTAGGTTGTTCTGGCTGATTAACCACATTGTCATCATCAGTTATAGCAAAGTAAAAATGATCTGTGTTGTATTCTATTGAATTATCATTGTTATGCATTTTTATATAATATTTACCATTCGGATTATCACTATATTTTTCAAAGTATGATTTTTTAATTATAGGTTTATACAAATCATTAGCTATTAATTCATATTTATTGCTATCTTTTGGTAAAAAATATATGTCATATAGTAATGCAGTATTATATTGATCTTTTGATAAATTATGAAAACTATCAAACCCAGGATTTATATTATCAAAATAATAACCATATTTTTCAAATGAATCTTTGTCAATTAGATAAATATCTGATGAAACACTACTTGCAATATTGCCTTTTTTAGATAATAAAGATTTTTCAAATTCATCACTATAATTTTTAACTTTTACTAAATCATTATAAGCTGATCCAGAAGTTTTAAAATTTTTAAAATATTTATTATATTCATTTTTCTTTTCTAAAGTAGTTTGTTGATTTTCAGTTCCTATTTGGTGAGTGTTACCAATTAATTTATAATAAATGCTAGCTGTTTTAACAGCACTTGAATCTAAATATTGATCATTTTTAACTTGTACTTCAGTTGGCAAATCATATTTTTTAATAATTGATGCAATTGTTTTCCCACCATTATCTTTAAAACTATATTCAATACATAATTTATCATTATCAAAGAAAAATGTTTGAAAGAAAGCCTTTTCTGTTTTGTATTCAACACCATTTTCATCTTTATATAAAACTTCATTAGGAATATCTATGCTTTTTGTGTTTTCCCAATTTGTATCCTTAAAGTTGTGGAAATAAATTTTTGTTTTGCTGTTAACTGGTTTTGGATCCATATAATTTGGTCTTTCAAAAACTGAAAAAGCCATTCAATCATTATATAAACCAAGATATGGTGAAGAATATCTTTTGTTACCAAAAGAATATAAATCATTCAATATTTCTTGTGGAATACTAAATTCTTCTCTATTTGAGTTATTCATTGATGTTTTATAAAATTTAATTTTTCTTTGATTATCTATAATCATGCTATATCATTCATTTTTATATCAAACTGGTCTTGATTGTTTATTTTGTAAATTACCAAAACCATTTCTAATATTAGTGTAAGTACCTAAATTTTCTAAGTATTTTCTGTCAGACGAAACTTTAACTTGTTTGTTTTTAAAAGGTGAATATCAAGGGCTACTTAAAAATCTAAAAAAACTATTTTGTTTTAGACTGTAATCAATATTTCCGCCCTCAATATCTGAAACTGGTTCTAAAAAGTTACCCCAAGCACCACCACCATTACTTATTACATAAGCACTTGGTCAAGTTGTTTCTGCTTTATAATCACCACTTGTAGCATCCATAATATATCACTTCTTTTGATTTGAATTGTCTGCATCAATTCATACTCAAGTAACAGCATGTCCAGGATAACTAACTTGTGGATGAGAAAACATATCACTAGCAGTATTCATAAATGCTGGAACACCAATTAAGTTTAATAAGAAAGCAGCAGTAAATGCATAATGAACACAAACTCCTAAGTGTTTCATATAAGCTCCATATGGGTCAACTGCTGAATCACCATATGCAATATATGACATAACAAAGTTAAAAACTGATAAAGCCTTATCCAAATCACTCATATCAGGACGATAATAATTAGTTAGAAATAATCTAACCATTTGAAAAAAAGCATCTCTTTGTTCTGATTGAATTGTAATTAAATCTGCTGTGTTTCCTATTTTTGATTCTTTAACATAAAATTTATGTTCATCAAAAAATTTAGTGTAATTATTTCTTCATTGATTCAATACATCATAGTCAAATTTTTGACTTGGATCATCACTATCAGTATGGAAATAAGGCACAATGTTTTCAAAGGAAATTCAAGGATATAATGCTCAATTTTCAGCCAATCATTTAATATAAATGTTTGATAGTCAATCAGTTTCAATTTTTCTTTGTCCAAATGTATGAACTCTACCTAATTGCCCATTATTAACTATGTATGTGAAATAATCATAGACTTCTTTTTCACTTACTTTTTCTTTCATTGGTAAAGGAACATTTCCTCAACGAGTTAAAATGTTTTTATTTTGTGTATTTGGATTAGTAATTCAATACTCTTGATTTTGTTCTTGATCTTTTGGTGTGTTAGGAGCAAGCATGTAATCAACATCTTTTATATATTCTTTTTCATCTGGTACTACTGGAGGTTCAACTGGTTTTTCTTCTGGAGGAATTTCTGGAGAAGTTTCTGGTTGATCTACTGGTGGGTTCACAGGTGGTGTTGTAGTATTATCTTCACCCGGTGCTGAACCAGGTTTATCAGTTGGTGGCACTATAGTTGGTGTATCTGGAGTATTAGTTACTAAACTACTTCCATTTCAACAAGATGTTAAAACTGTAGGCAATATTAAAAGTCCAGCTAAAGCTGTGGAACCAATCATCATTATTTTAAGTTTTTTTCATTTTTTCATATTACACCTATCTCCTTAATCTTTCTTTACCCGATTATAACAAAATAAAAATATAGTAAAAGAATGTAAAACAATTTCTTATTTTTATTATGTCAAACCTTTTTTATTTATTTATTTAAAATTATTTTACTAACAAAAAAAAAAAAAAAACAATCCTTTTTTGCAGGATTGTTGTCTGTTATTTTACATGACGTTTTATTATTTTTGTGGTTTGGGATTTTCTTTTAAAATTTCTTCTTTCAATTGTTTAGATAAATTAACTCATTCACTAAAGTTTTTTGAATCAACATCATTTTTTGTAATCATGTACATGAATGAAGAATATAAATGGAATTTTTTTTGATTGTTTTTATATTTAAGTTCTATATCTAAATAGTAAATCCCTTTATTATTTTCATTAATTTTACCAATTACATATTTTTCTTTTTTTAATGGATCATTTCAAGTTTTTAAAGTTTTGATTTTTTTAGTTTTAAATTCAAATGATTTTAAGTTTACAGTTATATCGTAATTTGTATTTATTCTAGATCATTGATAGTTAAATAATAGTTGATACTCTTTGTCATATCAATCATAAATAAATCTATCATAATAATTTGTTTGCCCTTGTGGTGTATAAGGTGTTAATACCTCTGTGTAATCAATTCTTGGTTGTTCTGGAATATAAGCAACATTTTTACTATCGCTTATTGCAAAGTAGAATGGTTCAGTTTCATATAAAAGCGAATTATCTTGATTATGCATTCTTATATAATATTTACCATTAGGGTTATTATTATACTCTTTAAAATATGATTTTTTAATTATTGGTTTATATAAATCTTTTTGTAAAAGTTTGTATTCATTAGAAGATTCTGGAGCAAAATATATATCATATTTTAAAGTTGTATTATATTGATCATTTGATAAGTTGTAGAAACTATCAAATCCAGGATTTATATCATCAAAATAATAACCATATTGGTCAAATGTATCTTGTTCACTAAGATATATATCTGATGATATTCCACTTGCAACATTTTCTTTTGCAGTTAATAAAGACTTTTCAAAATTATCACTATATTCTTTAAGTTTTATTACATCCTCATAAGGCTTGTTAGTTGATTTAAAATCATTATAATATTTGTTATAATTTTCTTTCATTTCTAAAGTTATTTGTTGATTTTCAACACCTATTTTATGTGTATTTCCAACAAGTTTGTAATAAATTTTTGCATTTTCAACAACTTTAGAATCTAAATACGTATCATTTTTAATTTGTACTTTTTCTGGTAAATCATATCTTTTAATTACTGAAGCAAAAGTTTTACCACCATTATTTTTAAAACTATATTCAATACATAATTGATCATTATCAAAGAAGAAAGTTTGGAAAGTAGCATTTTCTGTTTTATATTCTTTACCATTTTCATCAGTGTATAAAACTTCATTTTCTATTTCCATAGTTTGAGTATTTTTTCAATCTGAATCTTTAAAGTTGTGGAAATAAATTTTTCTTGCTTTTTTAAATGGAGTTCCCATTGTATAGTCTGGAGTTTCAAAAACAGAAAATGCCATTCAATCATTATAAGTACCAGCAAATGGTTTTGAATATTTTACATTATTATTAGCTTTTATATCTCTAATTATTTCATCTGGAATATTGATTTCTTCTTTATTTGCATCATTCATTGATGTCTTATAAATTTTAACATCTCTATCATTTTCAATGATAAGACTATATCAATTGTTGTTGTATCAAATAGGTCTAGATTGGCTATTTTTGTTGCTACCAAAACTTGATCTTATATTTTGATATGTACCTTTATTATTTAAATATGAATAGTCAGGAGAAACTTTTACATTTTTATTTTTAAATGGAGAATATCAAGGCCCATTTAAAAACTGGAAAAAACTATTTTGAGATAAATTATAATCAATGTTTCCACCTTCAATATCAGAAACTGGATCTAGGAAGAAACTTCAATTACTACCACTAGTTGAAACATAAGCACTAGGTCATGTAGTTTCTCCTTCATAATCACTAAATGTTGCATCCATTATATATCATTTCTTTTCGCCTGAATTATCTGCATCAATTCAAACCCAATTTACAGCATGACCTGGACGAGAAACATTTGGGTGACTATATAAATTATGAGCAGTATTCATAAATGATGGAACACCAATTAAATTCAATAAGAAAGCTGCAGTAAATGCATAATGAACACAAACTCCCATGTGTTTCATATAAGCACCATAAGGGTCATTGTTAGAATCTCCATATGCAATATATGACATTACAAAGTTAAATACAGTTAATGCTTTATCTAAGTCGCTCATTCCAGGACGATAATAGTTTGTTAAAAACAATCTTATCATTTCAAAATATGCATCTCTTTGTTGAGACTGAATTGTAATGAAATCTGCTGAATTACTAAATTTATTACGATTCATATAAAATTTATTTTTTTCAAAATATTCAGGATATTTTCCTCTTCAAGTAACTAAGTCATCATAATCAAAATCTTGAGTTGGATCTAATTTATTTGTTTCAAAATAAGCTGGATGATTTTCAAAAGACATTCATGGATATAAAGTTCAGTTTTTTATCAATCATTCTATAAATACATTAATAATTCAATCAGTTTCAATTTTTCTTTTTCCAAAAGTGTATGGTCTACCAATTTGGTTATTAACTGCAACATATGTGAAATAATTATAAGCATCATCTTTGCTTACATCATTTTTCATTGGCAATGGAACATTTCCCCATTCTTGAAGAATGTAATCATTTTGCGTATTAGGATTTGTTATTCAATACTCTTTATTATCCTCTTGTCCAGATGGTGTATTTGATGCTAAAAAATAATCAACACCTTTAATATAACCTTCTTTATCTGGTTCAACTGGTGGAATTACTGGTGTTTCATCTGATGGGTTTTCTGGAGAAGTTTCTGGTGGACTTACAGGTGGTGTTGTTGGTTCATTTGTGGAATCATCAACTGGTGGAACAACTGGATTTCCAGGATTAGATGTTGAACCATCACCAGGAATAGAACCCGAATCATTTGATGGTGGAACAACAGTTGGATAATTAGGTGTATTTGTTACAATATTACTTCCATTTCAACAAGATGTTAAAACTGTTGGAACAATCAGAAGTGTAGCCATTGCTGCTGTACCAACCATCACTCTAAATTTTTTCATTTTTTTCATATTCAAACTCCATAACCATAAAGAATACTTTACTCGATTATAACAAAATAAAAATTTTAAAAAAGGTTTATAAAATATATAAAAAAAATTAACATTGATTTATTTAAATTTATTAACATTAAATTTTTATGATTGTCTTGTTATTTTAAAAAGAATATATATTAAATTTATAGTGTTATATTTTTGCTTTAAATAAAAAAGTATAAGCAATTATAGCTTATACCTACTTTTTTATATTTTAGAATTATTAGCTTTAATTAATGTTTTTAATTCATTTGATAAACTAACTCACTTAGTAAAGTTATTTGAATCAACATCGTTTTTTGTCATCATATACATAAATGGTGAATATAAATTAAATACTTTTGAATCTGATTTGTATTTAATTTCTACATCATAAAAGTAAATTCCTTTATTATCTTCAGTAATTTTTCCAATATCATATTTTTCATTTCGCAAAGGATCATATCAAGTTTTTAATGTTTTAATTTGTTTAGTTTTAAAATCATATCTTTTCAAGCTGACATTAACATCATAAGTTGCACTAATTTTAGATCACTGATAACTAAAAGACAATGTATATTTTTGGTCATATCAATTATAAATAAACTTATCATAATAATTTGTCTGACCTTGCGGCAAAGATGGAGACAAATTATCTGTATATAAAATTTTTGGTTGTTCTGGTTGAATGGCAACATTCTTTGAATCAGTTATAGCAAAATAGAATGGGTCAGTATTATAAGTTAAAGTATCATTATAATTATGTATCTTTATATAATACTTTCCATTTGGGCTGCTATTATATTTTTCAAAATCTGTTTTTTTAATTACAGGTTTGTATAAATCCTTGGCAATTAAGTCATATTGGTCATCTGATTTTGATGAAAAATAAATGTCATATTTTAAAGCTGTATTATATTGATCATTATTTAAATTATAAAAACTATCAAATCCAGGATTTATATCATCAAAATAATAACCATATTGTTCAAAAGCACTTTCTTCAATAAGGTATATGTCTGATGAAACTCCACTTGCTATATTTTCTTTTGCTGTCAATAATGATTTTTCAAATTTATCACTATAATCTTTAAGAGTTAGTAAATCATTATAAGGTTTATCAGATGCTTTAAATTTATCAAAATATTCATTATATTTTTCTTTATTTTCCAAAGTTACTTGTTGATTTTCTGTACCAACTTGGTGAGTGTTGCCCATTAGTCTATAATATATTTTTGCATTTTCCACTACTTTTCAATCTAGGTATTTATCATTTTTAATTTGAACTTCTTTTGGTAATTCATATCTTTTAATTGTTGTTCCAATTGTATTTCCAGCATTATCTTTAAAACTAAATTCAATGCATAGTTTGTCACTATCAAAAAAGAATGTTTGAAAAAATGCTTTATTTGTTTCGTATTTATTTCCTTTTTCATCCACAAATAAAACTTCATCTGGAATATCAAATGTTTGTGTATTTTCTCAATTTGTATCATTGAAATTATGAAAATATATTTTTCTTTTGTTTTCGAGTGGTTTTTGATTCATATAGTCAGGTTTTTCAAAAACAGAAAATGCTAATCAATCATTGTAAGTTCCAAAAAACGGATTAGAATATTTTGTTCTTCCAAGGGTTCCTAATTCACTTATTATATTATTTGGAACATAAAATTCTTCTTTAACAGTATTTCCCATTGATGTTTTATAAAATTTAATTTGTGTATCGTTTTCAATTACCATACTATATCAATTTTTGTTAAATCAAACTGGTTTAGATTGTTTATAAGTGCTTTTTCCAAAACTATTTTTAATATTATAAAATGTACCCATTTGATCCAAATAATCATAATTCTCAGAAATTTTTACTTGTTGATTTTTATATGGTGAATATCAAGGCCCATTCAAAAATTCAAAAAAACTATTTTGTTTTAAATTGTAATCTATGTTACCACCAGGTATATCAGAAACAGGATTTAAAAAATAGTTTCATGTACCATTGCTGCTTAAAATATAAGCACTTGGTCAAGTAGTTTCACCCTTATAATCACTAGCTGTAGCGTCCATAATATATCACTTTTTTTGATTTGAATTATCACCATCAATTCAAACTCATGTTACAGCATGTCCTGGTGGTTCTATACCCGGATGAGAAAGCATGTCTCCAGCTATATTCATAAATGCTGGAACACCAATTAAATTTAATAGAAAAGCAGATGTAAATGAATAATGTACACAAACACCCATATGTTTCATATAAACACCATATGGATCTTTAGAAGAATCTCCATATGCAATATATGTCATTACAAAGTCAAAAACCGCTAAAGCTTTATCTAAATCACTCATTCCCGGACGATAATAATTTATTAAAAATAATCTTATCATTTCAAAGAATTTTTCTCTTTGTTGTGATTCAATAGTAATTAAATCTGCAGTGTTACTAAATTTATTATTTTTTATATAAAATTTATTTTGATCAAAAAACTTATCATAATTGCCTCTTCATTTGTCTAAAATTCAATAATCATATTTTTGAGAACTATCCATATTGTCAGTGTGAAAATATGCTGGGTCATTTTCAAATGACATTCAAGGATATAAAGCTCAATTTTCAACTAATCATTGAATGTAAATATTGGCAATTCAATCAGTTTCAATTTTTCTTTCCCCAAAACTATAAGATCTACCTAATTGTCCATTGTTGGCAACATAAGTAAAATAATCATAAACCTCTTCTGCAGTTACATTTTCTTTCATTGGTAAAGGAACATTTCCTCAACGAGTTAAAATGTTTTTATTTTGAGTGTTAGGATTAGTTATTCAATATTCTTTATTTTCTTCTTGGCCTTTTGGTGTATTTGGATCTAAAAAATAATCTACATATTTTATATAACATTCTTTATCTGGTGTAATAGGTGGGGTTACTGGTTTTTCATCTGGTGGAGTTGTATTATTATCTTCTCCAGGGTTTGTTCCAGGTTTTTCTGTTGGTGGAATTGGATTATCAGGTGTATTAGTTACAATTTCATTACCACTTCAACAAGAAGTTAAAACTGTTGGAACAATTAAAAGAACTGCTAAAGTTGTTGAGCCAAATAGCATTACTTTAAATTTTTTTCATTTTTTCATAACAACCCCCTTCATTTACATATACAAAGATTGTTTACATCATTATAACAAATTAAAAACATGTGAAAAGGTAGTTAAAATTTATAAGAAATTTTTAAAAATTAAACATTTTATTAACTTAAAATAGTAAATTTCGAAGAAAAGATAATAAGGTTTTAAATCTATATTTGCTTTAATTGTTATAATCAATAATAGTTTCTCTTTTTTTGAGGTAATTATGAAAAATATGTTTAGACATAGAATACAACATATGCCAGTGGCTGTTACAGGTTTATCATTAGGGATTGCTGGACTAGCTTCTGTTTTAGATACTATATTTCAACAATTTTATAGTTCAAATAATTTATGATGATGTTCAATCCCTCTTATAGCAATTTCATCATTTCTACTTTTATTAATGACAATAAGAAATTTTAGACACCCTAAAATATTAAAATTCGACTCAAGAGATACACTTTCTTCATCTTTGCTTCCAACATATAGTATGACATTAATGTGTATAGCTGAATTTATAGCAGGATGACAAAAAGGTTGTAGTGGTACCCCACCTTGTCAGGTTATTGGGGCAATAGTTATGTGTTTGTCTGTATTAATACAATTAATTTTTATTGTTTTATTTTTTAAAAATGTATTAATGAAATTTAAATGACACATTCATCCAGCTTATGGTTCATGACTTGTTCCAACTGTTGGAATTATTACTTCTTGTACTTTTGCTGGTAGATTTAATGAGAATATATTACCTATATGATTTTTTCAAGCGATATGATTTTTTGGTTTTATAACATTTGTTCCTTTGTTTATAGTTATTACTTATCAATTGTTATTTAAAACTAAAGCAGCGCAAGAAAAATATCCAAGTATTGCAGTGTATTTTGCTCCTCCAAATTTAGTACTTGCAGGTTTTATGCAAACATTTGCAATTCCAAGCCAAAACGCTAATATTGTTCCAGAAATTCAAGCTTTTGGCGGAAGCAACAGCACTTTTATATTTGTAATGTCTGTATTGTTAATAATGCTTGCTTTTACATACACGATAGTTCTATGATTTTTTGCAACAAGAATTTTTATAACACATAAATTTGCCTTTATTTTTGCATCATTTACATTCCCTTTGGCTATTGGTTCAGCTTCTATGTTATATGCATCAAACTATTTAAAAAAGCTTTATACAAATTCAAATCAATCATATTTACTTATTGTTTCAGATACTTTTAGATATATAGGATATATATTTTCAACAGTTGCTTTTATTTGTATAGTTTATATTGCAACAAGATTTTTTATAAAATTATTAAAAGATGTTTTTTCAAATAAAAACGATGATAAACATCATGTAGTTTATACAAAGGATCAAAAAAATGTTTAGAACAAAATATCAACAAAACTTTGTAAACAAAGTTTGTTTGAAATCTATACTAAGAAAGTCAAATATATATAAAAAAACAATGCATCTAAATACTTTAGATACAAATATGAACATAATGATAATTAAAACTAATAAAGAACTTTTAGAGCATGTTGCATCTAAAAAGCACTGAGATGATAATTTAGTTTTTTTGTGAAGAAAAAAGAAAGACATCAATACTTACTTATTTAAATCAGAAGTTGATATAGTGGTCTGTGACTCATATTTCAAAGTAATAAATCTAATTAGAAATGCAAAACCAAATAATAATTTCAATTTACCTAATAAAGCTTTTAATATTTGAATTGGAAAAATCGGAATGATAGATTTTTTTAAAATAGAGTTAAATGACTATCTTTCAACTCTTCCATTAGTTAAAAAATAATGTCAAAGTTTTTTATAAACTTTTAATAATTTTTGCAAATTACATAAAAGTATATTATGTGCAATATTTTAATAATATAAAAATTCTCAACTTTGAAATATAAGTTGAGTTTTTTTCTTTTATTTAATTAATTCATATTTTTCTATATTTTAAATTTTTCAAAAAAATAATTTGTTAAATACATCATTAATTTTGCGAAATTATTTAATGAAAAATGTAGTTTTTGATATTAGAGAATATCTTTTATTATGTAAGTGAATTACTTGAATTAACATCAATTGCAATTTCTTTTATTGTTTTATTGTTGTAAAAACAAGATTTTTAATATTTAATTTTTTACTATTTATCTAAATTTTTTGATTGAGTTTCATTTTATAAAAAAGAACTAAACCTAATAAATTAATTACATTTTAAAAACTTTAATTGTAGTTAATTTAATAAATCATTTTTTTGCATAAAGTTGATTCAAATATATAAAAACTTTGAACTAATTACCATTAAAATCTTTTTTTCATATTTTGCTTAAATTAAAAAAATGATTTTAATAAACACTGAAAATTTATATATAAACAATAAAAACAAATATTAGGTTTATAAATAAAAAAAGATCTCCATTAATGGAGATCTAAATTAATATTAATCAATGTTTTTTTCACATCTTTTGCAAAGTTCATTATTTGAACTCATTTGTTTTTTATCAAAGAAATTTCAACATCTTTCACATTTAGTATACTTAGGATTTTTAACCTTAATTAAATCATCACCTTTTGTTTTTTGATTAGATTCAAATTTTGCCACATTTAAATATTTAGCTAAAGTAGCATCATCAAACGGCATTTTTTCTACAGAAGAAATAGAAACTTCTGCTTCATTGTTTTTTGCAATAATATTTTCATTTCTTGCTTTTTCAAGTTCTGAATATACTTTATCTTTTAAATTAAAGAACTTGTTTCATTTATCTAAATCAACTCTTAATTTAGGTTCTAATTTATAATCTGCAAAATCCTCTAAATGAATTGATTTCTCTTTATTTTTCTTATCAAAAAAACTATAAGCTTCTTCACAAGTATGAGGAATAATTGGTGCAAGAGCTTTTAAATAGTTATCCAACAAAATATAAAGTACGCATTGAATTGCTACTCTTTTAGGATCATTTTCTGAATCACAATATAGAACATCTTTAATATAGTCAAAATATCAAGATGATAGTTCTGTTATGTTTTTATTAATTAATTTAATGATATTTTTATAATCATATTTATCATAATAATCATCAATTTTTTTGATGTCTTCATGTAATTTAGTTAAAACATATAAATCAGCTTCACTATATTGAACATCCCTAAATTTTTTGTAATCAAAACCATTTAAATTACCCAACATAAATTTGAATAAAGTATTTCTAATTCTTCTATAAGTTTCAGTTGATTGATTCAATATATCTTTAGATATTCTTACATCATCTAGAAAATCTGTACTTGCAACTCAAATTCTTAAAACATCAGCGCCAAATTCTTTACATACTTCCATTGGATCAATTCCATTACCAGCTGATTTTGACATTTTATTACCGTTTTGGTCTAAAACAAAACCATGAGTAAGTAATGTTTTATAAGGTGCTATTTTATTAACAGCAACACTTGTTATTAAAGATGAATTAAATCAACCTCTAAATTGGTCTTTACCTTCAAAATATAAATCTGCAGGATATGCTAATTTAAGAGCTTGTAATACTGTAAAACTTGTACCTGAGTCAAATCAAACATCCATAGTGTCATTTTCTTTAATGTATTTTTTAGATTTGTTATATTCTTCAGGTAAGAAATATTTTGCATCTTCTCTAAATCAAGCATTAACACCTTCATCATTTAGTATGTCAATTATATTGTTTAAAAGTTTAGTTTCTAAAATTGGTTGTTCATCCTTGTCATAAATTATAGGAATTGGAACACCTCAAATTCTTTGTCTACTAATACATCATTCTTGACGATTATTAATCATTTCTTTCATTTTTGAAATAATAGATGGATCAATAGATTTTACTTTATTTAAAGATTTAATTATGTCACTATTAATTTTAGAAATATTTACAAATCATTGTTTTGTAGCACGATATATTACTGGTTTTTTAGTTCTTCAATCATGTGCTGCAGCATGAACTATTTTTTCACTTAAAAGTAATTTTTCAGATTTTTTTAATCTTTCAATAATTATTGGATTAGTATCAATGTAGAATTTACCTACAAGTTCTTTATCTTTTACTTCTTCAGTAAATTTACCATAGTTATCAATTGGACAAAAAATTTTAATATTATATTTTTTACAAGCTAAATAATCATCGTGACCAAATCCAGGTGCATTATGAACTAGTCCAGTACCATCTTTTTCTGAAACATAATTAGCATTAATTACTATATTTTTTTTGTCATATAATGGGTGTTTATAGTGAATTTTTTCAATTTTTTTTCCATTAAATTCACTTAATATTTCATAATTTGATCATCCCAATTTTTCACTTATTTTTGGTAATAAAGAAGAACTTACAATATAAATTTTGTCATTCACTTTTACTCTTGCATAGTTTATTTTAGGATGTGCAGCAATTGCTAAATTTGATGGAAGAGTTCAAGGTGTTGTAGTTCATATTACTAAATTATCACCTTTACTAACAAAATCATTTTTTTCTTGAATTTCAATAGCAACATATATACTATCAGATTCAACATCCTTATAAATAATTTCAGCATCAGCTAAAGCTGTTTGACTTGATCAACTTCAATAAACAGGTTTAAGGTCTTGGAATATTAATTTTTTTTGAACCATTTTTAAGAAAACTTTTAATTGTCTTATTTCATAGTCTCTATCACAAGTTAAGTAAGTTTCTTTCATTGCAGACATAATTCCAAGTCTTGCAAATTGCTCACTTTGCTTGTACATATTTTCTATAGCAAAATTTTTACACTTACTTCTTTTTTCACTAATGCTCATTTTAGAGTAATCAGAACCCATTTTTTTACTAATTTCTTGCTCAATTGGTAAACCATGAGTATCTCATCCTGGAATGAATTTTGTGTAAAATCCTTTCATAGATTTATATCTTAAAATAAAATCTTTTATGATTTTATTTAGAGAGTGTCCTAAATGTAAATCACCATTTGCATATGGTGGTCCATCATGCAATATAAAAGGTTTATTAGATTTGTTTTTATCTAATATTTTCTTTTCTAAATAATCTTCTCTTCATTGTTTTTGAATACATGGCTCTTTTACATTTAAATTTGCTTTCATTTCAAAATTTGTAACAGGCATGCTCAATGTTCTCTTATAATCTCTCATAAAACACCCCTAAAAAATTAATATTGCATATCAATAAACAATTAAAACACAAAAATATAAAATATAATCATAATTAAAACAAAATGTATTAATTAATATTTTTGTGCTTTTTCACTTTAAATGGAGATATTTGAATAATGAATCAACCAACATCCAAAGAACAAAATTCAATAATAGAAAAATTAAAATCATATGACGATTTAACAAATTTTTACAAGCAAAGAAAATGATCAATTTACTTGTTTGTCATATTCTTAATTATCTTAATAATATATCTTATTGTTTGTGTTTATTTATCTCAAAAAATATTATGAATATTTGTTATAGTTCCAACTGTTTTGCTTTTCATTATTCCTATGTCATTTAATATAATAAGTGTTAATTTGTTAATAAATAAATTAAATTCAAAAATAAATGAAAATATAAATGAACTTTATCAAATCCTTAATGGTAAAAATTTAGACAAAAATTTAACAATAAAATTCAAGTTTAAAAAAAATAAAGAACTATATAAAAAAAGAACTATATTTATCAATCAACTATACTTTACTATGTCATCACAAGTTATAAATTATCTAAACAATATTTAAGGTTTGTTTAATTTCATTAATTTCTTTTAGTGTTATACCCAACATATTAAGTTTTTTAAATAATTGCTTGTGGTTACAATAAGAAATTTTTAAATATTGACATATTTTAAGTCTTTTTTCTTTGTTGTCTAAATCTAAAATTATATAATCAGATCATGAAATAGTATTAATGTCATTATCAAATTTTTTAATATTTTTAAAAGCTTCAATAATGCTTTCAACAGAAGCTTCTGCTATCCCTATTTTCTTTTTCTTGTTAAGAATATCTTTTTTACTAATAAAGCAATTATAAGATACTGGTATTTGTTGAATTAATATTTTTCTTATTTTTTCACCTGGTCCATCGGGATCTAAAAATAAAATAACACCTACATCATTGGCAATTTTTTTAATTTCTTCTATTTTGTTTTTTGTTAATGCAAGACCATTAGTTTCAATGGTTGAAACATCAAATATTGACTTTAATTTTGCAGAATCAGTTTTGCCTTCTACAATGACAACTTCTTTTATTTTTGGTTTGATGTTTGTGGACATCTTTTTGAAACCATATCTCAGTATTTATCGTATATTTTTGAAACTGATTTACTATGCATTTGAGCTGATATAATTTCAGCAAAGAATGTAGACAATGAAATAATATGAATTTTTGGATGATTAATTTTTAAATTTTCAACAATAGTGTCTGTTATATATAAATCAGTAATCACACCAGTCTCAATAGCGTCAATGAATTTTTCTATAGCATTATTTGAAAAAACACCATGTGTTGCAAGCACAGCAACACTTTTAGCTTTTTTATCTTTTAAAATAGCAGCAGATGATAAGATTGTACCTCCCGTATCAATCATGTCATCTATTAAAACACAATTTTGGTTTTCAACATCACCTAAGACATTACTAACTTCAACAACATTTGGTTTAGGTCTTCTTTTATCAATGATTGCCAATGGTACATTTATGTGTTCTGAAATATCTCTAGCTTTTTTAACAGCACCATAATCTGAAGCTACAATAGTAAAATCATTATTTTTTGTATTTTCTAAGTATTTATTTAATAAAATAGTTGTTGCTCTTAAAGTATCTACAGGGATATCAAAAAAACCTTGCGTTTGTTCAGAATGAATATCCATTAAAATAACTTTTGTAGCACCAGCTTTTTCTAAAAAACTTGCAACAAGTTTACAAGAAATCGGTTCTCTACCCTTAGCTTTTCTATCCTGTCTGGAATAGCCAAAATAAGGTATTATAACAGTAATAGAATTAGCTGATGCTCTTTTTAAAGCATCGATTCCTATTAACAATTCCATCAAATTATCATTAACTGGATTTGATGTTGATTGAATTAATAAACAATCACAATTTCTAACAGTTTCTTTACTTTTTATTAAAATTTCTCCATCTGCAAATCTTGATATTTGCATTTGCCCCAATTGTATTTTTGCCATTTTTGAAATTTCTTCTGCATAATGCAATCCATTAGAAAGTCCAAATACTATTCAGTTCTTCATATAAATTCCTATTAAATTAAATTTTTATATTATATTATAATTCTTATATTTTTTTAATTATCAAATTATTTGATTCAAAATGAGAAATTACAGCATTAAATAAAACATTTATTTCATCAATTGAAAGTGATTTATTTTTGTTTTCATTTAATATTTCAAATTCAATCGTATATGAATTTTTATTTTCTTCCATTTTGAACACATCTTTTAATTTTCAATTTTTAATCAATTTACATTGGTTTAATTTTTCAACCAATTCAATTGCTTTGTTATCTTCAACAACAAATGATAAAACACGAATAATTTTATTGATCACATTATCTTTACTTACTCTAAGATTTAAATCTATTTTTTTCTTATAAAAATCATCTAATCTTATTTCACAAAAATAAACATCTTCTTTACCAATTTTTTTATTTTTAATAAGCAATGGATTAACTTGTCCTATTATACCAATAGGTTTTTTTTCACTATTTAAAACTCTTATAGAATTATTTTTTAAATAAAGAGTTTTTAATTCCCCTAAATCTGTATCAAAACAAATTTCATAATTAAAGATTTTAAACATATCAAGTAATAATGATTTAAACAAGAAAATGTCATTAACAATAAATGATTTGTTAATATTATTTACTCTATAATTACCATAATTTACCAAACACAAATGTGTATGAACTTTATCATCATAATTTAGATTTTGAATTTCAAAAATAGGGATTAGTTCATTTTGATGATTAGCATTATATTCATAAACATCTATATGTTGTCCAATTAGAGAACTTCTTAGATATTCTCTATCTTTTGAAATTGGATTTATAACTTTTACATGTTTTTTTGAATTAAATAAATTAAATTTGTTGTTGAAATCAATAGAAGTTAAATTGTAAGTTTTTATTAAACTAAAACCTTTATCAATAAAGTAATTCTTAATTAACATAAGGTTATCGTATTCATAATTGTTAATTATTCTCACACCAGTATTATCAATTGGTGTATTCTCAAGTTTATTAACATTTATTTTCTTTAAAATTTCTTCTGCAACATCATTAATATTTTCAATATCTATTCTGTATGGTGGTGGCAAAATATAATTATCTTTTATAGAAAACTTCATATCTAATAAGATTTTTTTCAAACTAGCTATTGTATATTTAGCATTTAATATTTCATTAATTTTTTCTAGTTCAAACTTAATCTTATTTGGTTGAATATTCAATTTTGAAAATTTTATACCAACAAATTTTGTTTTACTTTTCGATAATAAATCAATTAATAATTCAAAAGTTTTGATTGTTATTCACAAAGGAATTTGTTTACTAAAAAGTGTAGAAGCATCTGTTTTTAAACCCATGTTCATTGATGTTTTTTTAATTGAAACATTATTAAAATTAGCCACTTCAAAAAGAGCTTTTTTTGTTGAATTATTAACACAAGTGTCTTTTAAACCAATTATTCCACCTACTCCAATTATTTTTTCATCAGACATAACAACCAAATCATTTTTGTTTAACTCATATTTGTTGTCATCTAAAGCAACAATATTTTTCTTTTTAGAAAAATTTTCAACAAAGATTGTTTTGCCAAGAGTGTTTTTATCATAACAATGTGTTGGATTGCCTCCAATAATCATTGCTAAATTACTTATATCTACTAATCAATTAATTGGTTTAATACCACTATTCATTAAATAACTTTTAACAACTCATGAAGATTCTTTTACTTCGACATCATCAAGTTCTATAGTTCCAAAAAAATCACAGTTATCAAGTTTACCAATAGTCATACTATTTTTTTTATATTTTGAAAAATCAAATGAAAAATCTAATTTGTTTTTAGGGTAGAAAATCAACATTAGATCATAACCTAAAGCTAAAATACCATTCAATTCATTTCTGTTAGATGGTAGTGATAAATCATATATGACATCATCAAGACCAATGTACTTAAAAACATCAGTATCATTTAATTTTGCATTGTCATCTAAAATAATAATTCCATTTTTGTCTTCATCACTTAAATATTCATCTCTAGTTGTTAATTCATTATAACCACACATCATTCCATTAGATTCAATACCAAGAATTTCTCTAGATGCTATTTTCATTCCATTTATCATTGTTGCGCCTTTTAAAGCAACAATAACTTTTTTATTTTCCTTAACGTTATTTGCACCAGTAACTATTATTGTTTCTTTATTGTTAACTAAAACAGTGCACACATTAAGTTTTTCTGATTTGGGGTGTTTTTCAATTTTAACAATTTTTCCAACTACTAAATTTTCAATTGGGTCAAATTTAGTTACA
This sequence comes from Malacoplasma iowae, assembly GCF_900660615.1. GTDB lineage: Bacteria > Bacillota_I > Bacilli_A > Mycoplasmatales > Mycoplasmoidaceae > Malacoplasma > Malacoplasma iowae. The sequence goes on from NZ_LR215023.1 coordinate 1,113,342, forward strand.
CTTTCAACTTCTACACCAATTGCATTTAACATGTATTCAAGTTCATCATCATTTACACCTTTTAAAACAGGAAAAAAGGAATTCAATAATTTTTTAGATAATAACATTATCTTTTCCCCCTAAATTGTTTAATTAAATTAAAATCGTTCATATAAATATCACGTATATCTGAAATTCCATATTTAATCATTGCAATTCTATCTAATCCAAGACCTGCAGCTATAGCATTTAATTCAGGATTAACTTTTGCAGCTTTTAAAACATTTGGATGAAGCAATCCTGATCCAAGAATTTCAATTCACCCTGTTTTTTTACACACATTACATCCATCACCATTACACATAAAGCAAGAAATATCAACTTCCATTGAAGGTTCTGTGAAAGGAAAATAAGATAATCTATATCTGGTTTTTGTATCTTTATTAAATAAGTATTTCATTAATTCATTAATTAGCCATTTTAAATTTGAAATAGATAAACCTTTTTTAACTCAAACTAAATCAATTTGATTAAATTGATGCGAATGAGTTGCATCATCATCATCTTTTCTATAAACATTACCATAAGAAACAACTTTGATTTCTTGTTCAGATTTGTTTTTTTCTAAATACATAGATGTAACACTAGTACAATGAACTCTTAATAAAAGTTTTTCATTGATAAAAAAAGTATCAGATAAACTTCTTGCTGGATGATCATCTTTAAAATTTAATTTGTCAAAATTATAATCAACAGATGTAACTTCATTATCTGTTACTATATCAAAAGATAAATCTTTAAAAAATCTTAAAATATCATTTGCAACTAATTCAATTGGATTAAAGCTACCTGATTTCATATAATCACTTGGAAGCATTACATCATATTTTGACTTAATGTCATTTAGTGATGCATTTCTAATGAATTCTAGTTTTTCTTCAAATAAGTTATCTATTTTTGATTTAACATCATTTATTTTTTGTCCAATTTCTTTTTTAAGTTCAATTGGAGCACTTTTTAGTTGATCATAAAGTTTAGAAATATGATTTTTATTAAAAATATTTTTTGTATCAATTAACTCTTTTTCATTGTTAATGTTACTTATAATTAACTTAAATTCATCTATTAATTTATTGTAATTTTCCATAATTATCCTATTTTTGTACATATTAAATTTTATATATAAATTAGTTTTTTGATTAATGAATAATAAATTATTTAAAAAAATGTTATTAGACTCATCTTTAAAATTTAATAAAAGATTTTATCTAACAACAAATTTTAATAATGTATTTTTAAATATTTTCTAGCCATTTTGTATTCTTTATAATATTTTTCCACATTATTTCAAAATTCCTTTGAATGATTTGGATGAATCAAATGTGATAATTCGTGAATCAATAAATAATCAATTATGTTTTCTGGATATAAACAAATTCTTGGAGAAATATTAATTATTTTTTTATTATAAAAGCATTTGCCAAAACTAGTTTCAGCTCATTTAAATTTAAAGTCATTAAATGATAAACCCATGATTGTTGATCAATAATTAAGTTTTTTGAAAATAAAATCAGAATAATTTTTTGTCAAAAACTTTATAATGGTATTCTTTTTTGAAAAATTTTTTCTGACATATAAATTTAAACAGTCTGAATCAATTGAATATTTAAAATTACCAGTTATCTCAATTCAGTTTATTTGATATTTTTTTCCTAATAAATATATATAATTGTCTTGCAAATTAATCATTGAATTATTTTTTTTACTATTATAACTATTTAAAATTCAATTTGTGTTACTTGCAATAAAGTTGCTAATATCATTAGCATTAACAATAATTGGTGATCTTATAACTAATTCAAGTTTTTCATTAAAAGACATTGCCAATCTTTTATACTTTGTGGAAAATTTAACATTCACTTTAAATTCATTGTTATCTATTAATATACTTGATGAATATGTATTCATTAATAATTTTCCTGTTGCCTTTTAAAATTGATTTCATTTTTTTTAATGTAAAAATCAATTATATCTTGAGCAGTAAATCCAAATGTGTGAGCTAATTCAAATAAATGAACTATAAATTCTTTACAGTCATTTCTATTTTTAATTTTATTTGCGAGATTAATTAAATCTAAAACCTTTAATGTTAATTGATTATCATCATAAGTTACATCTTTAATTTCATATTCTGTTTCATCTAAACCAAAGTGCAAACTTATAGATAAAATAAAATGAAGGCAATCTACAAATTCATCACCAAGAACTTGTTTATCATAATCTTTTTTTAAACTTCAAAATTTAAAACATCTATTAACATTAATCATTTCGCATATTTCAACAATCAAAGCCAATCTTCTTTTTTCAAAAACTTCATTTTCATTTATATTGTGTTTTTTATGAATATTGTCATCCAATTCTTTTTGTAATTCTAAAATTTTTCCTATATCTATTTTCATAATTTCTCCACTATTATTAAAGTTATAAATTATTTTTATATTTTAAAAACAATAAATAACAAGACTCTAATGAGATTAAATGTGTTTTATCTTTGTTTTCAAAAATAATTTTCAATAAATTGTTTTTGTCTATTCATTTATTAGTACTTACAGATTCGAAAATAGTTCCATCGCCACTTGGTTTTTGTTGTTTGCAATTTGTTGCGTCAATTAAAAAATTATATACTTTTTCATTCATTTGTGTGGTTGAAATACAAATAGATGATTCGATAACATTGTTTTCATTTACTATAATTCCACCTTCTTCAAAAACTTCTCTAATTGCTGTTTTTATTGGTTTTTCATTTTCTTCAATAGAACCAGTTATTGGACAAGGATATAAATCAGATCATAATTTTTTTTCTAAAATTTCAGGCATTGGTTGATATCTTATTAAAAAGTAATATTTATCATTAATAATTTTAAACACCAAGCAAGCAACACTATTTATAGATCTTCTTTGAGCATATACAAACCCTTTTTCTGTTTGATATAAACTTAGATGATATGTTGAATAAAGTAATTTATTATTTTTCATTTATTTTATCTTCCAATATCTTCTTTATTTCTTTAAACACTTTATTCATATCATCATTAATCACTATATCTGAATATTTATCATAACTTGTTTGCTGTTTATTAACAATAATAAGTTTTTCACCTTCAAAGTAATTAATATAAAAAGACGCTGGGTATACAACCAAAGAACTTCCACAAATTATCAAAACATCTGCATTTGATATAGCATTTATTGCTTTACCTACTGTCTTTTCATCTAATGCTTCTTGATACAAAGTAACATCAGGTCTAATTATTCCAGTGCATGAACATAAAGGAACGCTTGGTTTGAATTTTAATATATCTTTTAAACTATATTTTTTAAAACATTTCATACAATGATAAGAAGAAGTTGTACCATGTATTTGAATAACATTTGATGAACCACCATGTTGGTGAAGATCATCAATGTTTTGGGTTACAACAATTACATTTTTATATTTTTCTAATCAAGCTATAAACTTATGAGTAAAATTAGGTTTTGCATTTGGGTAAACTAAATTATTAAAATAAAATTCATAAAATAGCTCAGTTTCATGTAAAAGAAAATCATGACTAACAATTGTTTCAGGACTTATTCCTTTGAATTTTTTGTCAAATAAACCATTACTACTTCTAAAATCTGGTATACCACTTGCTGTGGAAACACCAGCACCACCAAAGAAAACTATATTTTTGTTTTCATAAATTGCATTAGCAATTTTTTGTACTTTTAAATTACTCACAATTACTCCTCATAAAAAACTATTTTATATAAGTAAAAACAATAATTTTAAATTACTTTACATTTTGAATTATATAAATATAATAATAGTGCTCCCAATTTATTTTTGTTTTATTTCTTTATTCCGTTCAATTTATGGGGGCTAAAAAGAGGGTTTTACCCTCTTTTTATTTTCCATAAATTGAAATCTAATAACTTATTTTAAAGGTAAGTTTTGTGACTTCATTATCATCATATTTTAAATCAGTTAGATGAATTTCATCTTCCATAAAAATAGCAATATCATTTTTTGATAACAAAAAGTATTTAGCATAATCTGCAACACCTGTATACTCACAAGAATTAGTTTCTATCAATTCTGTTTTATTAGAATATGGTACATCGTTGTTATATGGATAAAAACCAATTGTTTCATTCCCTTCCAAAACAACATATAAAGTAATAGTCTTATTAAAACTTTTAAAAGTAAGATTCTCTATGTCTTGTCCAACAGATGTAGTTCTTTTAACATAAATATCTTTATTTTGACCAATTTGAGTTTCAGGTCTGTTAAATTCTGAAAACCCAACACTTGTCAATAAATTAATTAAGTAATCCAATAAACTATTTATTCCTTTATATTGTTTTAAATTTGCTATAGTTGTTAAAATCATTTTATCCACCAATTTTTTTTATTTCTTTTTTGATTTCTTCAAAATCTAATGATTCACCAATCTTTTTAGATCTTTGCAAATAAGTAACTTTATTATCTTTATCAACAATAAAAAATGCTCTATATATTAAATTAAAATACTTAATGTGTAACCCACAATTTTTTGCAAAATTATGAGTTTTATAATCTGATAATAAAAAAACGTTTTCATAGCTTTCATTATTGCATCATCTTTTAAATGCAAAAGGCAAATCCATACTTACATTTATTAATACAACATTATCTAATTTAGAAACCATTTTCATTAATTCTTTTGTTTGTAAGTCACAAACACCTGTATCAATTGACGGGAAAGTGGAAAACAATTTAATCTTGCCTTCAAAATCACTTAAAGATAAATCATTAAGAGTAAAATCACTCAAAGAAAAATCTTTTAATGTATCGCCCTCTTTTAATAAAACATTTTCAAACTCAAGAATTTCTTTTTTTATATCTCTCATGTTCCATCCCCCTTTTTTAACTTAATAAGTTGATTATATATTATTTAATATATTACTAATATTATTAAAAATTAAATTTTAAGAGATTGAGAAAAATATATTAAATTATTTAAACATCATAATAATATAATCTAATAACTAATATTGATTAATAATAAGTTTACAAATAAGGAGTTGAAATGAAATTTACAAAAATTACACCAAGGGGTTTATGTCAAGGTGTTGTTGACGCTTGAGTTGTATGTAAAAAAATTTCACACCAATTCCCAAACAAAAAAAAGTATTTAATAGGATGACTTGTACACAATGAACATATGATTAATGATCTTTCAAAAATGGGCATAATAACTTTAGGAGATAGAAATACAGACAGAAAAAAAATTATAGATCAAATTGATGATTCAGATAACCCAATAGTAATCTTTTCAGCTCATGGAACAGACAAATCAATAATAGAGTTAGCAAAACAAAAGGGGTTTATAGTTTATGATACTACCTGCTCTTATGTTACAAAAACACACAACATAATTATTGAAAAAATTAATGAAGGTAAAAAAATTCTTTTTATAGGTGTTAATAAACATCCAGAAACAGTTGCAATATTATCATTAAACCAAAACATATTTTTATTAGAAACTCCAGATGATATAAAAAATATTCCTTTTAATAAAAATGATGAAATTTTTGTTACAAACCAAACAACAATATCAATTCTTGATTTTTATGACATAGTTAAAGAACTAAAAAATAAATTTACCAATATAGAATTTAAAAATGATATATGTAATGCCACACTTGATAGACAGCAAGCTGTTATTAACATGGATAAAACAATTGATCTATTATTGGTTGTTGGTGATATTAATTCTAATAATTCAAAAAAACTTGTAACAATTGCAAAGTCAATGGGGGTTGAATCGTATCTAGTATCTGATTTAAAATCAATAAATAACAAATGATTTAATTCAAAAAAACATGTAGCAATAACTTCTGGGTGCTCAACACCAACTTGGGTTACAACAGAAATAATAAAACATCTTGATAAATACTTTGAAAAGGTAAAAAATAATGAATAAAAAAACTAATCTAAAATTTAAACTAACTATAAATAAATATAGAGATAAGATAGTAAAACAGTTAATATCTATTTACAAAACAAAAATATGAATAAGAAAACTTGCAATTTTTTTAGGAATAAGTTTTTTAGTTTTTTTATCATCATTTTTAATAAGAGATGCAATTCTTCAAAAAACATCTGCTTATGGTAGTTTCATTCCTGGATTTATTGATATAAAAGTAGTCGGAAATAATGGTGTAGCATTCAGCGCTTTTGAAAATGCATCTGTTTCTTTTGTTTATTTTATTCAAATTTTGCCAATTATAATTTCAATGTTTTTTTTGGTATTTACTAAATCTGCTTGATTTGATGTTGGTTTTTCTATGATTATAACTGGCGGAATGTCTAATGTAATAGATAGATCAATTGTTGATGTATATACACATAATATAGTACCAACAGAACAAACCATTAATGCTGTTGTTGATTATTTTTCTTTTAGTTTCATAAGTGGTTCAGCAATTTTTAATATGCCTGATGTTTATGTTCTTGCGGGTGTAATAATTGTATTAATTAAATTAATTGTTCAAACAATTATAGATTATTTACACTATGATAAAGAAAATAGCGAAAATAAAACATATGAAAACAATAAAGAAAAGATAATAGAAGAAAGAAGATAAATTTAATTATGAGACTAGATTTATATTTAAGTCAAACAAATAATATATCAAGAAAAGAATCTCAATCACTAATTAATAGTGGTTGTGTTTTTGTTAATGGAAAACAAATAACAAAAAACAACTTTCAAGTTTCAGAGCAAAGCAATGTTATAGTAGATAAAGAAAAGTTTATTGAACTTTCAAACAACAAAAAAGAATACAAAATAAAAGATGAATTAAAATCTTGGGATTATAAAATAGATGTTGTTTTTGAAGATGAATATTTAATGATTGTTAACAAATCTAGTGGGATAATAGTTCATCCAACATCATATGGTGAAGATAATACATTAGCTAATGCAATCAAATTTTATTTTGAAAAAAATAAAATTAAAAATGAGTTTAATGATTTAAGAAATGGTATTGTACACAGACTAGACAAAGATACTTCTGGTCTAATTATTGTTGCAAAAAATAAAAATACAGAATCATTACTTAAAGAAATGTTTGTTACCAATTCAATACATAGATATTACTTAGCTTTAATTAATGGACATTTAGATTCGAAAAAAATTGAAGTTCAAGCCCCACTAAAAAGAATAAAAAACACAAATAAAAGAGAAGTGTCAACAGATTATGACGCTGAAGATGCAATAACAATTTTTTATAAATTAGAAGATTTTAAAAATATATCTTTGGTTAGATGTGAATTAAAAACAGGAAAAACTCACCAAATAAGAGTTCATGCTAAATACATTAAACACAACATTGTTAATGATCCTGTTTATGGAAGTAATAAAAAAACAACAAGTTATGGACAATATCTTGTTGCTGATCAAATAAACTTTATACATCCTATAACAAAAAAACATATAGAAGTTAAAATAGATATGCCAAAAGAATTCACTGAATATATAAGAAAGTATGGAAAATAAATATGAAATTATTAATAGATGGCAGTTTAAATTATTTAGAACTTTTGTTAATAGATATTAATAATAAAATTGTTAGTACATTTTTTATTATGCAAAACAAAAATTTAACAGACATATTAGTTGATTCAGTAGATCAATTTTTGCAAAAAAATATGATTACAAAAAATATGATTAGTGAATTGTTAATAATTAATGGTCCTGGTTCTTTTACTTCAATTAAACTTGTGTCCATTTTTGCAAATACTTGGAAACAATTTTTTCCAACTGTTGTATTAAAACAGTTAAATACTTGCTTATGAAATTCAGCACCTAAAAAAACAATAAATATTTTGGATGCTAAATCTAATTTTTATTACGTGAATATTAATTTTGATTCAACAAACAAAAATAAAAAACATATAGTTAATCTTATTTCAAAAGACAAATTAAAATTATCTTTATATTCTGAAAAACTTTTAGTAAATTTTATTAAGGATATACAAAACCCTATTTTTAAATGAGAATTTAATAAAGATAATTTTATAAATGTTGATAGGATAATTCCAAATTATGTTAAACCTGCTGTGTAAGTGATCAATTGATGTAAATGATAAAGAATTGAAATTAATTTCAGAAATGGAAAACGATTATTTTAATTTGAATTCTTATTCATATGAAGAACTTTGTTATTTTAAAAATAATGAAAATTATAATTTAGTTTGTCTTTATCAAAAAAATGAGTTTGTTGGTTATGCAATTTTATTTATTACAGAAAGTGAAATAGAAATATATAAAATAGCAACAAAAAAAGAACACAGAAATAAAGGATTTGGTACATATTTGATAAATCAAATAAAATTAAAATATTCAAAATTAAAGATTTTTATTGAAGTTAATCAAAATAATAATGCATATTTTTTTTATTTAAAAAATGGTTTTGTTAAATACAAAACGAGGAAAAATTATTATCATGATGGTAGTGATGCTTTTTTAATGTTATTTAATCCAATTCTTTAATCACACAATCAATTATTTTTTTATTTTCTATTATTAACTCAGCATATGTTTTAGTTCTACTATGATTTCTAGGTAAATAAAGTGATCCTGGATTAATGCATAAAACATTAGAAATTAATTCACAATATTCAATATGAGTGTGACCACTTATTATGACATCAACATTTTTGTCACTATAGTGGTCAACCATTTTTTTATATCTATTACTATAGTCAAAAAAACTATCAAAATATTCTCCATGAAGCAAAACAAATTTTATTCCATCAATTTCAAAAAATAATTCTTTTTCACCCTCAAAATCATTGTTGCCAGCAACAACATAATCAACATATTTTTTAATTTCTGAATAACCAACACAAAAGTCACCAGCATGAATGACATAATCATATTTATTGTTATTAATAACTTTAGTTAAATTAGAAATATTACCATGTGTATCTGAAACTATAAGTATTTTCATAAAACCCCTTATAAAAATAAAAAAAATCTATCAATTTGATAGATTATATAAAAATAAAAGACTTTATTATATAATAAATGATTTTAGTCTGAATCAAATTTTTTCTAAAACCATAGTTGTGTAAGGAGCGCCTAACAATCTTTCTTCGTCGTATTTCACACCTAATTTAGTTGCTAGTTCCTCTAAAGATATGTCGTCATCAAAACCAATGATTTGTTTAGCCAATTTTAATGCATCTATTTCTGATAATTCTAAATTGTAACCATGTTGGTTATAAATTTTTTCTAGTAATGGATATGCAAAGTTGTCGCCATTAAAAGTAAATAAAATTGCATCTTGGAAAATAAAAGCTATATTCTCAAGAGCTGACATTTTGTCAATCCCTTCACTTTCAATTTTTTTATTAGTTATTCTATATTTTCTAATAATTCTTCCATTTAATTTTTTATCTGTAGCGATGAAAAAATTGTGTTTAGATTCCATTTCATTATTAACATAAACCCTAGCAGCAAAATAAAGAATTTCAGAATCCATTCCCTCTTCAGTGGTTTTGATATCAAATATCACAACTTTACGGTCTTTAAATAAATCCTTTAACATTTCTGACCCTCCTAATCATCGGTTAGAAATCAATATATCTTATATATTTTACAATATTTAATTATAATTTGTAAAAAAATAACCATAAATAGTTATTATATTATAAAAAATTGTTTTGAAAAAGTAAAATTACTATTTATTTAGTTATTATATTTTTTCTTTTAATTTATTAAAAGACTTAATTTTTTTTATATTTTATTTTGATATTAATTAACGAATTAAAACAAAATAAATATCATTAACAAGAATAAATAACTTTTTTAAAAATTTAAAAAACTTAAAAATAAAAACACAAACTCTTTTACAGTTTGTGTTTAAATAAATTAAAGTTTTTATTAATAAACTAGAACTATTTATCTTTTAATTTTTTTATTTCTATCGCAAGATCTCTTGGTACAATTTGAGACAATTCTTCGATGTCAGCATTCAAAATATTATCTAAGGTTTGATATTTAGAAATTAATTTATCAATTCTTTTTTTGCCTAATTTTTTTACTGAATAAAGAGAATTTGTAAATAATGATTTGCTTCTTCTATCCCTATGAAAACTTATGGCGAATCTATGAACTTCATCTTGCATATTTAGAAGAAAGAAATATAAATTACTTTTTTTATCCAAAGGTATTTCTGTAAAATCTCATTTGACAATTTTGTCAGTTTTATGTTTATCATTTTTTGCAAGTCCAATTACTGGAACTACTTTATCTAAATTAAGTTTACTTAATGATTCAAGAGCTGCTTTTACTTGAATGTGTCCTCCATCTACAATAATTAAATTTGGAAGTGATTCTTTTTTTTGTAACACACTACTATATCTTCGATAAATAACTTCTTTCATATACTCATAATCTGATGATGCTTCTTTATTTTTGATAATGTATTTACGATATAATTTTTTATTTTTAGCACCGTTTTCATAAACAATCATTGCAGAAACTTTATCATCATTAAAAAAGTTAGAGTTATCAAAAACTTCTATTAAATAAGAATCATCTATACCAATTAAATCTTCAAGTTCAGACAAAGAATTTCACTCACGTTCATAATCAGAAACAACTTTTAAAAATTTATTTTTAATAAGCAACTGTGCATTTTCAACTGCTGTCAAAAGCATTTCTTTTTTAGATCCTTGAATGGGATTTATAAAGTTTATATTTAAAGAATCAGAAAGTTTTTTTAATGACATATTAGAAATAGAAATATATACATTTTTAGGTTTTTCTATAACTATATTTTTGTAATAATCAAAAACTAGTGTTTCAACTATTTCTTCTACTTCTTCATAAAAAACAGTTGTAATATCATATTTACTTAACAAATTTCCATTGACATATTTAAAAATAACTAAAGATATTATATTTTCTTTTATTGAAAAACCTATGATGTCCTCATTATTATTTTTAGAAAAAACTATATCTTGTTTTTCAGAAAAAGCTTTTAAATTCTTTCTTAAATCAAGATATTTTTGAGATTCTTCAAACATAAGTTTTGATGCAAAATATTTTTCTTTTTCTTCCAAACTTTTATCTATATCTTTATATTTTCCACTAAAAAAATCATTAATTTTTTTTAAGTGTGGTTCATAATCTTCTTTAGTTATTTTATTTATACATGGGCCAAGGCATAACCCTATATCATAGTAAATACATTTAGTTTTAGGAAGTGTTTTACATTTCCTTAATGGAAACATTCTATTTATAAAATTATATAACTCATACTTTTTCATAGTAGGAGTAGCAAAGGGACCATAATATGTACCTTTTATTTTCTTTTTATTGTCATGACTATACAGTATTCTAGGATGTTCTTCTTTGGTTACAACTATATATGGAAAACTATTAGATTCTCTAAGCAATATGTTGTATTTAGGTTTGTATTTTGCAATTAAATTATTTTCTAATAACAAAGATTCATTTTCATTATTAACAACAACAAAGTCAACGTCACATATTTCTTTAACTAACTTTGAAGTTTTTATATCAACTCTATTATTGAAATATTGTTTAGTTCTATTAGATAAATTTTTTGCTTTTCCAACATATATAACTACACCATTTTTATCTTTTCATAAATAACATCCTGGTTTTTTTGGCGCATTAATTAATTTGTTTTTTATGTAGTCATTATTGTATTTCATGTTATTAATTATACAATTTATTAGCCCTTTCATATGAAATAAAGAATTCATATTTATTTTCAGTTTTTACAAAATATTTATTATTTTTATAATTAAATTCAAAATATAAAATACCAATTTTATAAGAGTCTATTTCATCATATCTAAAAGAAAAGAAGTTTAAATTATCATGAATTACCATTCTTCTATCAGTTAAGTAAATAGAAGTATTATTTACAATATTTTCTTTTTTATTATTGTTTGATAATTTTAAAAAACTACAATTATCAAAGTTATAATAAGCATTTTCTTCATTTAGGACATGAATTTTTTTAAAGATGAAAAATTTTTTTTCAATATCAATATCTCTTTCTAGCGGAAAATCTACTATAAGTTTTTTTAAATTTCTTTTTTTAGCAAACATAATAGATCTAAAGTGAATAATATACTCTTTTTCCAAAGAATTTAAATGTTTATTTAAATGTAATTTTTTTATTATTTTTTCTAAAGTTCTTATGTATTTATCAGTGTATATTTCGTTTTGATTAATTCATTGTTTTATTAAACTAAATGAATAAGCTAAATAAAAATCAAATTCTCTTATTTGGATAAATTTTTTTGGATTAAAATATTTTTTTTCAATTGTTTTAAGATTAAATTTATCTTTTACTTTTTGAACATATTCATTGTATTTGTTAACATTTTTTATATCTCTAACAAAAGGTTCTGTAAACAAAGTCATATTATCTTATATCCTTGATTAAATAATACACAAAAATAAAAAAAGTTAACCATTTAGGTTAACTACCACTCACCATGTCATTTTTATAGTTTTGTCTTAATAAACTTACAGACTCATAAAACTCTCTTATGCTAATCAGCTAAATGATAAACTTTTGTCTTAATAATCTGTTGCATTGTGTATATGGCACAACCCTTTTACTCGACCACAATATAAGGGCTTTTATGCTGTAATTAGGATACATTCAAATTATAAACCTTACCTAAAACTTAACACAAGTTCCATCATATTTAAATAAAAGCAAGATTATTTTAATTATCTTTATTGCTTATAACACTCGAAAATAAAAATGTCACAATATAATTATCTAACAAATCGACAAAAAAAGCAACATAATAATAAATATAAAATTTAGTAAAAAATTATAATTTTATGTTACAGCATATATAGCTCCTCAAATACAAGGAAAAATAATTGTAATTGGATATGATAACAACACATTAATTATTATTGTTTTTCTTTTTTCATGTTTAAAAAACAAAATGTTTGACAAATGCGAACAAGATGAATAAACTAAATTTCCATTATAGAAACCAAATCTTTGAGTGCAAAATAAAGTAAGAAATACAACAAACATAACCATTAAAATTGCTGTAAATGGAGTTATAAATTTACTTTCATAAACAGCAAGATAACCAATAAAAGGAGCTGTAGCTCCAAATATAAATCACACTACCAAATCTTTTATAACAGAAACTTTTGTTTTTATAGGTTCATAATAAAAAGTTAATTTAAAACTAGTCATTGGTTCAGATTTATTGTTTTTATCAAATAAATGTAATATTAAAACACCTAAACCAAACCCCAATAAATTACCTAAAATATTTGTTCCTATAAGATAAAAAAGCCCCTTAAACAAAACCTCATTATTGTAAACACTTTCATAAACAAATCTTCCAAAAAAGGATGCTATAGACAAGACAAAATATGATATGCTTCCCTCATCAACTGTACCTCTCCTTGTAAAAGTTTGTACTAATCATGCAACAACTATTGCTGTTAATAAACACATTACCAAAGATATAGGTTTTATAAAAGGAGATTTACTTGTAACATCAGAATAATATTTTTTTAAGACAAAAGACGAAATTAATATAGAAAAAGCTAATACAAAACTTGCAAATAAAACAACACATAGCAATAGATGTATCTCAATAAGATGACAATATTTTATATGTTGAAGACTTTACTATATTTAGTTCGTTAACCATAAAAATAACTCCTAATCAAAATTGTACTCCTATTCTTAAAAAGAAACAAAAAAATAGTGGAAACCACTATTTTTTGATAAAGAATACTAAAATACTATTTCTTCTTTTTTCCGTTCATTTAATGGGAACCATCAGGAACCAATTTTTTTACTAGTATTCAATAAACCCTTAACAATTAGAATTATATTATATCTTAAATGCAGATCATTAAAAATGTGTTAACTATGATTTTTGCATTATTTTTATTTTTATAAAATAAAAAAGCCCAATAATGGGCATCGAGTTAATAAAATAAGCCATGTTCTGTACTCATAGGAGCGTTGATCATTTATCTATGTTTTTCAACATCCTTTTAATAATTCATTTCTTATTAAAAAGTTCCCTTACCAAAATTTAGGTTTCTAGCTTGAGGAGTTTACCGCGTTTCACATTGTAACTTTCATTACAACTCGTCTCTGTGGCACTTTAGATTCACAAACCTTATCAAAAGACTTAGGTTTATAAAATGTCGTTACATACTTAAAGTATGTACCAGGTTTTATTTTTTATATACCTGCACAAACATTATTATCATCTCAGATAATGCTAGCATGGACTTTCCTCTACATATAGTGATATGCAGCGATCAACTATTATTAACTAAATTAATATTATCAAAAAAATAACTAAATTAAATAGTTTAATTTTTAGTAAATAGAATTTTTATCTTTAAAATAATCCACCAGTAATTTCAGCGCTTTCCCTCTATGTGAATATTTATTTTTCTCTTCTATACTTAAATCACTAAAAAATTTATTCACTTCATCACTAAAAAATATTGGATCAAAACCAAATCCGTTTTTTGAAGGCGAAATATTTCTTCTAAGTCTTCCATTACAATGGCTTTCAAAATTATGAATTCTTCCATTTTTATCAACTAAAACTAAACTGCAAATAAATTTAGCAGCATTATCTTTATTTCTAACTGCGTTTAATAAATAATCATTTTTAATTTCATAATCAAACCTACCATCAACAGAAAATCTTGCAGAATTAATTCCTGGAAAATTATTTAATGACATAACACACAAACCAGAATCATCTGCTAATACATATTCTGAATAATTAATTTTTTCAGCTAGAAATAAAGCTTTAATTTTTGCATTTTCATAAAAAGAGTCACCATTCTCAACTATTCCAGAAATATCAACTGGAGACTTAAAAATTTGAAAATCCAATTTATGATTTTCAAAAAATGAATTTATTTCATTAATCTTATTTTGGTTAGTTGAACAAATATAAATAATCTTTTTCACGATAATTATTATATTAAATAATAACTAATATAAAATGCATTTATTTTAAAAAATAAAGATTGTTAATACTATATTGGTTTTATTTAGTATTAAAAAAACAGGATTTTTATAAATCCTATAAATCATATTAAAAATATAAATTAAACAATTCTAAGAAAAATATAATACCCCAGCAGTTACTGAAATTATTATAGTTGATAATAATGTTAAAAAAAATGAGAAATTTTCTTTGGTAAACCAATACAAAAAGACCATAGAAATTGACTGAGACTTTCATTTTACTTTATTTGTATTTATTAATTTTTTAAGTTTCTTTAAATCTTTTAGGTTCATTAATTTCATTTCATTTATTAACTTTGTTTCTTTCATATTTTCAACTCATTTTTTATCTTTAAATTCAGTAAATTCTAAAAATAATCGTCAGCAAAGGCTCTCATAAAAAAGATAAATACGTTCGTATAAATAACTATACTTAATATCATTTAATTTATACAAAATAAAAATGTATTTATTTTTTTTAAAAAAATTTATGAAAAGTCAAAATGTTATATTACTCAAACAATTTCCTCTTCAAGTTCTTGATAAATAGGGTATTGCTTTATATTTTTTCTCAGGTATGGATTTTAATCTTAGTTTTAACTTTCATATATATAAAAAAAACATTAAATAATAAAATATTGTTACTACAGTATAAACAAAAGTTAATTCTTTTTCCCTTATGTTTGTAAAATGATCAAGAACATACAAAAAGTAATATAAAAAAGCAATAGATGATGCTCAAAAAAATACAGTAAATATTATATAAAACAAACAACTAAGAATAAAAATGATAATGTTTTTGGGTTCTCTATAAAACCTATGGGAAAACTTTAGGAATTCAATAAAGAAACCCTTTGGATCAAAGGGTGAATTTAAAATATTTTCAAACCTTTCAAAATCAAAATTATAAAAGAAAATATTTATGAATTTATTTTTTTTAGATCAGTTTTTATAATCATTAAAATCTATAGGGCCATTTAGCATTTTCTTATCGGATTCATATTCTTTTTTAGCTCTATTAATCATTTCCTCTATTTTTAGTTGTCTGGCAATATTTTTTTCTTTAAAAAAATTTATCATTTTTCAATCTCACTCGGATTAAATATTCCAATATCAGCTCCGAAACTACAAATATTTAAAACAATATCTAATGCTGTTAGTACATGAGACGCCGGAGATGCTCAAGAAACTGCTTTCATAGCTGTTTTTTTCACAATAGTTTCACTTGCAAATTTAGCAACTCTAGAGTTCATTTGTTTTAAAATCATCTTAAATGATATGGAGTTGAATTTCTTAATTATATTATTAAATGAATCAACTATTATATTAAACAATTTTTGAAGCCCTATATTAACTAATTTTAGCACTAGCCTAGAAATATTTGTAAAACTTAATAAAAACTTTGAAAAACTTATAGCAGAATCGCTTAACTTACTTTTTGAAATTTCAATAAGTTTAGAGCTTACTATTTTCAAATCCTTGAATTCACTATCATCAATTATACTTTTAAAATTTTTAACATCGTCTACTGCCTTATAATATTCTTTAAAATATTCTACAGATGTCCAAGTAGATAGACCAGCTTGTACAGTCGCTGCAACAGCAAAAGGTATATTTGTACCAAACATTCATCATGCAGATCAGTAAAATGCAGCTATAGCTCAAGAAGCGGCAGTTAAAACTGATGAAGCTATTGCTACACCATAAGTTTTATCTCTGTACATTTCTAATCTAGATAAAAATTTTTCTATCTTAGTAAATAATGCTAATTGATCATAGGTTATAGTGTATTCTACTCCATTGTCATCAACTAAAACTACGTCATTAATTTTGTCTTGGTTAGTATATGAGTAGTTGTTAATTTTAAAATTAGGAGTTTCAAAATTATCATTGTAACGCTCTACATTTACTGATGAATTAATATCTTTAATAATGGCATCATAATTTGATTCATTATGCTGCTTGTAATTTTCCAAATTATTGTTTATTTCTTCAATAGAAATTTCTCCACTTATTATTCCCTCTACTATATTTTTAAAATGTTCCTTGTTTTTATTAATTTCATCATATACATTTTTGTTTTCAAAATTTGAATCATTTATAGAATTAACTGTAGCATACATTAGACTTCTTTCATTAGTAAATTGTTCCATAACATCATCCACAGAAACGTTTTTAAACATTTCCATTTGCTCTTCTTTTGATACAGGAACATTTATTATTTTATCTACACCTTTTTCAACAGATTCAGAACCATTAATTTCTTTAATAACATTATAAGATGAATAACTATTTATTATGGAGTTGCTATTCCAATTGTTGTAGCAAACAACCCACTTAAAATTATTACTTTTGTTTTTTTCATTTTTTTCTCCCCTTTTTATAAACATTATAAATCGTGACAATTTATATTATTTATTAATTTTCAATATTTAATTAACTAACATTGATAAAAAACAATATTGGCAATTAATAAAAACACAAAAAGTAAAATTATAGATCAACAATAATTAGAATGTTCTTTATTATTAGAAGTGAAAAAATGATATTTATAACAACAAAACAAATCAACTTTAAATTTTGCTATTGCCAATCCCTTATTAATCATTTCAAAGTTAAACTAACAAAAAGATAAATGGATTAATTAGGAAATGATATAAAAAAGAACTGACTTTAGTTTAGTGAGTGAAGATAAATAAAAAACATATAATGAAAAAAATAACATGTTAAAAATATTTGGTTATGAAATAAATTATCAAATTGTATTAGAAAAATATTCAAAATAAAAAACTCTCAACTTATATTTCAAAGTTAAGAGTTTAAGCATGATTGAAGCATTGCGCTTCACATCTTAATAAAACATTATTTATCTTATACTTCTTAAATAATTTTTAACATGCTAAGTATAGTTAAAAACATAGAAACGACAATTAAAATTGATAAAAAGTCATAAGTTCAATTGAAGACATTTAATAGTTTCATTACTTTATCATATTTAGAAACATAATTTGTTTCATTAATTTTGTTGCTTATTTTTTTATTATTATTTTCAAAATCACTTTCTTGTTTTTCATGAAGTTTATAATAAATAGAATTGTAATTTTGTTTAATTTGTTCTATTCTTTCTTGGGAAGGTTTTATATTATTAATAGCTTCAAATTTACTTTTTAAATATTCACCAAAAAAATAAAATACTGGCATTATCTTTTTGCTTGATTCCACCAATGATGATTGACCTAGATATCATCCTCTATAGTCATGAAAAATTCCTAAAAAAATAAAGAATAGAATCACTAAACAAGATGCGCCAACGCTAAAGAAAGCAACATTATTAAACTCTTTATTAATAGCAAAAGGTATATTTACAATTACTGAAACAATACCTATTACTGATAATATAAATTGAATAATTGTTGAAACTACAATTGTTTTATATTTTTTATAATTTCTTTTGTTGTTAAAAACTGCTTTACTATAGTTTAATCACTCATTGGAATTATTAAGTATATCTACATCTTTTTTTGCTATGTTAATTTTTCCTAATGGAGACATACATTGTTGTTTTTCTTTAAAATAACTTCCAATGTTATTATTTTGATCAACGTCCTCAATTAAATCATTATCTTTTTGAGCTTCATTCATAAATTCTCCTTTTGTTAGTAAGAATAAAAGATTGTTTCAATAAAATACAACCAAATTAAAAATAGGAGCTTTAACAAACCATTACTGTAATCTTATTTATCAGGTTATAAAATTAGATTCTTAATAAACTAGTTTGATATTTTGTTTTATTTTGACTTCCTTTATACTCACTTATAAACATTATAAGTCATATATAATTTTACAATTCAAAAAACCATAAATTACAAATAGCATAGTTAATTGCAAAACGAATTAGAATATAAATATTTGGTATTGAATTTAAATTATTAAACTATTTAGTTTGTAATAATAAAGAAGTAATCATTTAAAGTCATGAATAAAAAACCACAATCAGATGATTGTGGAATAAAGTAATAAATTTTGTTAAGTGTTTTTTATTGTCTAATAATTTTATTATTAATAACAACTATAACTTTGTTGCTTTCTTCTGGTAATCCTTTTTTAATTTCACCAATTAAGCTTGTGTGATTCATTAATATTTCATTGTAGTTTTCTACATAATTTACAAAAACACCATAGTTTATTGAAAAAGATCTTTTAAATGATTGTTCATTTGTATAAACATAAATTGGAGCAGCTGGTCTAATATTTGATAAAGCTTCAATTGTGTTTTTATCATTACCAATATAAATGATTGCACCATATTCAAATACTCCGTTTGCAATTTCTCTAGTTGGAGTTACATATTTTGCAACTTTTGTAGCAATTTTACCAGCTTTTGTTTTTATAAAAGGTGTGTGTTTAAAGTAAACCTTATAAGCACGTTCATAATCAAATAAATTTTCAGAAGATTTATCAATTGTTGCCATAACTTCTACCGCATTTACAGGATATAAACCATTAGCAGTTTCTCCAGATAACATAGTAGAATCAGCTCCACGTTCTACTGCAAAGAAAACATCAGTTACTTCAGCTCTTGTTGCTTGCATTTTTGTTTCTAATGAATCAAGCATTTGAGTTGCAACAATTACTGTTTTACCTTTATGTCTACATGCTTTAATTATGTATTTTTCATAATATGGAACATCATAGTACGGAATTTCTAATCCTAAATCACCTCTTGCTACCATAATAGAATCTGATGCATCAATAATTTCATCAATTAAGTTAATTGCATTCATAGTTTCTATTTTTGAAATAATCTTTATGTGGCTACCACCATTTTCATCTAGTAATTTTCTAACTTCATTAACATTTGATGCACTATTTACAAATGATGCTGCAATAAAATCAAAATTGTTTTCAATAGCAAATTTTATATCATTAGCATCTTTCTCAGACATGAATGGAATAGAATAATTTGCATTTGGCAAATTAATTCTTTTGTTATCCTTTATAGCATGTGTATTTTTAGCTGTTGTTACAATGATGCCTTTATTTACATCAACTTTTGTTGCTATTAATTTTAATTTACCATCATCAACAAAAATTGTGTCTCCCTCTTTAACATCATTAGCCATATTATATGTCCCTGAAGAATCATATACAGAAAACTCTTTAGAAGTACCTTCAACTTTTTTTGTTGTATGAATTGTTACTTCTGAATCTTTTTTTATTTCAGCTTGACCTTTAGTCATTTTATGAACCCTAATTTCAGGTCCTTTTGTATCTAAAATGAAACCAATATTTAGGTTCATTTCTTCTGCAACTTCTCTTGCTAATCTTAACTTAATTAATTGCTCTTCATATGTACCATGCGAAAAATTAAACCTCACAGCATTAACACCTGCTTCATAAATACTTTTCAGTGTTAATTTGGCATTTTCAATTTCTTTTTTATTTTTTGGATCTTTATATTCTTTTTCAGTAAATATTTTTCCAGTTACAGATGGACCTAGCGTCGCAATTATTTTAGTTTTTTTAATTTTATTTAACATTTAAAACTCCATATAAATTGTTATTTTAAGGTACAAAAAAATTATACTATAAACAAAAAATGACTAGTTATAAAAGTTTTAATATCTTTTATAGTAGTCATTAATAATTAAAGTAATTTGTCTTTTGGTAGTGGGGATGGGGGAAATTTTCTTTTGTGTTCAGAAATTGATTTTAAATATTCAATTCTTTCTTTGTCTTTATGATCTATTTTTTCACCCTCAAGATATGAATCAATAACATTATATGAGACTTTTAAATCCTCTTCATCACTTTGGTTTTCAAATAGACCAGCTGTAGGTTTTTTTAAAATTATTTGGTTTGGAACATTTAATAATTTAGCACACTCATATATTGATTTCTTGGTTAGATTTACAAGCGGCATAATATCAGACCCACTATCTCCATACTTTGTAAAATATCCTGTTATAAATTCATCAGCATTAGATGTTCCTACAACTAAATAATCATATTTAACAGCATAACTATATAAAACATTCATTCTAATTCTTGCTTTTAAATTCCCTAATCCCTTTTCAATGTTAGGAACAACTTTACAAAATTCTTTATAGACATTATCTAGATTAACATCTACATGGTTTAAATCAAAATGATTAATAACTAATTTTCCATCTTCAATATCTTTTAAGGAATTATTTATATTCATTGTTAATGCAAGATGATTATTTTTAAAATATTTGCTTGCTATGGCTCCAATAAGAGCAGAATCTATTCCACCAGAAATTCCAAAAACAATTCCTTTTGCTTTTGCCTCTAGCAAATACTTTTTAATAAAATCAACTATGATTTCTATTTTTTTTTCATAATTTTTCATATTAGTCGATAACATACTCAACACCACATATTATAAAAGTGTCTCCTATTTTAGCTCCTTTTTCTATTAATTGATTTTGAATTTCTTCAATTTTTATTTTTTGGTTAAATCTAATTAAGTTGTCTTCAGTAGTTTGTGGTATTTTATCAAATCAATATTGAATTCTTTTTGACTCGACATTTCAGACTCCAACATCAATTTGTGTTATTGAAATCACATCATTTGGTTCTTTTATAACTTTAACAAGTTTATATGAATCAATTTCATCTTGAAGTTCTTTTTTTCATGCTTCTTGATATTTTTTATACTCTTCAAAAATGTCACTTACAACATCATCAATGCCTTTGTTATTGATAGCTGAAATAAAATAAACATTGTTACCCAATTTTTTCTTCATTTTTTCAATATTTTTTTTACTATTACTAGAGTCTATTTTATTAGCAACTATATATATTCTTTTGTTAAGTAATTCTTTTTTATATTTTTGCAATTCATTATTTATAATTTCAAAAGACTTATAAGCATCATCATTATCAATTTCATCCATCGATATTAAATGAATTAAAAAATGACATCTTTCTATATGCTTCAAAAATTCAAACCCCAAACCTACACCCTCACTCGCACCTTCAATAATTCCTGGGATGTCAGCAAAAACAAGTTCTGCACTATCTTTTTTAACAACTCCCAAAACAGGAGTTAATGTGGTAAATCTATAATTAGCAACTTTAGGTTTAGCATTTGATATTTTACTAATAAATGTTGATTTTCCAGCATTTGGAAATCCAACCATACCAACATCAGCAATATATTTTAATTCTAATTTAGCTTTAATATATTCACCTTTGTCACCGTTTTCAAAAAGTTTTGGAGCTTTATTATAACTTGATTTGAAAAAAGCATTTCCGTGTCCGCCCTTTCCGCCTTTACAAAGAACATATGTTTGTTTTTCTTGTAATATATCAACTATAACTTCATTAGTTTCTTCATTTTTTATAACTGTTCCTATTGGGACTTTGACATAAACGTTTTCGCCGTTGGCCCCATGGCAAAGTTTACTTCCTCCATTT
This sequence comes from Malacoplasma iowae, assembly GCF_900660615.1. Classification (GTDB taxonomy): domain Bacteria; phylum Bacillota_I; class Bacilli_A; order Mycoplasmatales; family Mycoplasmoidaceae; genus Malacoplasma; species Malacoplasma iowae. The sequence continues at coordinate 1,135,869 of NZ_LR215023.1, forward strand.
TCACCATTTTTTGCTGTTATTTTTTTGTTGTATCTTAAGTGAAACAACGAGTTCTGATTGTGATCACCAACAATAATTATGTCACCACCATCACCACCATCACCACCTCAAGGACCACCTTCTGGGTAGTGTGCTTCTTTTCTTCAACTTACTATACCATTACCACCATCACCAGCTTTAAATTCAATAATGCATTTATCTACAAATTGCATACTACTCCTCATTTTCAATTTCTATATAATCTTTTTCTTTTTTATTACCTACTATTTTTTTAAATTTTTTTCTTTCAATTGCTTCCTCTATAAGTTCTTTTTTATATTCGTTAAACAAAACAAATGAATGATTAGATTTAAGTAACAAAATATTTGTGAATTTGTTTGAAACAAAAAACACTATTAGTGTTATTACAATAGTTAGTAAAAATCTAGCAACAATGATAAAAACATGATTTGACTGATTGTATGGAATCATACCAGATAGTATTGCACAAAAACACATTGCATTAACCATAAGAATAAAAGGTAAAGCATCATAATTTATTTTTTTAAATAAGAAAATTACTAAATACATTAATAAACTAAAAAACAAAACCCCAAATAATACAGCAATAATTAATGGATTAAATAATGGTAAATTTTTTCCATTATATGGAATAACTCAATTCAATTTAGATTGATTAAATTCACCTAAAAAAACTCAAATAAAAATGTTTGGCAATACCACAACAAAAAAACAAAAACACAAAATTAAAAAATTTGGTGTTTTAATTGTTTGTTGAATATTTGCACTACTAAATTTATTTTCCATAACTTAAAACAATAAAATTATAAAACAAATTTTAATATAGTTTTTAGTATTTCAATAATTGATTTTAAATAATTAAACTACAAATAAAAATATCTAGTTTTAACACTCTTAGGCAAAACATTTTAATTGCCTTTAAATATTTAACTAGATATAAAAGTATATTATTTACTATTAAGTTGTTGTGTGATAAGTTTTATTTTTTTAATAAAATACCAAGTTCACTAAGCGATTTGCTATCAACATCACTTGGTGTGTTCATCATAGTATCAATTCCTTTTGAATTTTTAGGAAACGCTATTACATCTCTAATGCTATCAGAATTTGTCATTATCATTACAAGTCTATCTATACCTAAAGCAATACCTCCGTGTGGTGGAACACCGTATTCAAAAGCATTTAATAAAAAACCAAATTTATCATTTATTTCTTCAGTCGATAATCCTAATGATTTAAAAACCCTTTCCTGAATTTTTCTATCATAAATTCTAATTGATCCTCCACCAATTTCATAACCATTTAAAACAATATCATAAGCTTGTGCTTTGGCATTTTCTTTGTCTATATCAAAATTTTCTAATGTATCGATTGATGGTGATGTAAAAGGGTGGTGAGCTGATACAAATCTATCTTCTTCTGCACTATATTCATAAAGAGGTCAATTTAATATTCAAGCAAAAGCAAATTCTTTATCCAATTTAATATCAGCCACTTTAGGAAGTTCTTTTCTAATAGCACCAAGTGATTTTAATGATGTATCAAAATTATCTGCGACAAAAACTATTGTTCCATTGTTAAACTTAAAATCTTTTATAATTTCGTCAATTATATCTTTCTCAATAACCTTAGCTATTGATCCATTTGAAACTTCTTTGTTTTTTATAGTTAATCAAGCAAGACCTTTAGCACCATTATCTAATGCTATTTTTTCTAAAGTTTTTATTTCACTTTTACTTAACTCTTTTGTATCAATTAAAATACCTTTAACAAAACCTTTATTAGATAATATATTTTTAAAAATCATGAAACTTGTTTTATTGAAATATTTATTAAAATCTAATATTTTATAGTCAAATCTTAAGTCTGGTTTATCAGAACCATAATTTTCCATTGCATATTTATAATCCATTCTTTGGAAAGGAATTTTAACATCAACATCTAATGCTTTTTTAAAAACAAATTTAAAAGCATTTTCTAAAATATCAATAATGTTGTCTTGATTAACAAAAGACATTTCAATATCCAATTGTGTAAATTCAGGTTGTCTGTCAGCTCTTAAATCTTCGTCTCTAAAACATCTTGCCACTTGAAAGTATCTCATCATACCAGAAACCATAAGTAACTGTTTATATATTTGTGGTGATTGAGGCAAAGCATAAAAAGTTTGATTTCTTGTTGGTACTAAATAATCACGAGCACCTTCTGGGGTTTGCTTAGATAAATATGGGGTTTCAATTTCAACAAAATCATTATCTACAAAAAAAGATCTAAATGAATTTATTATCTTACTTCTTAAAATAATATTTTTTTGAACATTTGGTCTTCTTAAATCCAAATATCTATATTTTAATCTTATGTCTTCTAATCCATCAGTTTCTTCTTGAATTAAAAATGGTGGAGTTTTAGCTTTTGAAAAAACTTTAAGTTCTTCAAGTAAAATTTCATAATTTCCTGTTGGTAAATCTTTATTTGGATTAGATCTTTTTACAACCTTTCCAACTACATTAATGACAGATTCTTTAGTTATGTTTTGGCATTGAGAAAAAAACTTATTTTTTTCATCAACAACAATCTGAACAATACCACTTCTATCATATAAATCTATAAAAATTAAATTACCAAGCTTTCTATTTTTTTTAACTCATCCATTTATTGAAACTATTTTATTTAAATATTTATTGGAAATATCATTACAAAAAATATAATTAAACATTTTTACCTCCTATTTGTTTTTTATTTTTTCTACAAATTCTAATAAATTTATTGTTTCTTCTTTTTTTGATGTTTGATCTTTTAGAATAACTATATTTTTTTCAAGTTCTTTTTTACCCAATATAGCAATAAATCTTGGTGATAATTTTTCAGCATATTTAAAGTGTTTATCAAGTTTTGAAAGATCATTATTGCAAGAACTAACTAAACCATTTAGTCTGGCTAAATTGTTTAATATAAAGCAAACATCTTTTACTTTTTGATCATCACCTATCGAAGCAATATATAAATCTATTTTTGTTGTAAGTTTTTCTTGATTTTCGTTTTTATATGCAATTATAATTCTATCAATACCAAGACCAAAACCTACACAATCAAGATTTGGACCACCTATTTCTTCAACAAGTTTTGAATATTTTCCACCACCTATTAAAGTAGATTGTCCAATCAAAATATTGGATGTACTTATAAATTCAAAAACTAATCCACAATAATAATCTAAACCTCTTACCATTGTTCTATCAAATTCAAATTCTATATCTAATGATTTTAATAATCTTATAATTTCATTTACTTCTTCTTTTTCTTTATTTGTAAGGTATTTATCAATTTTAGGAGCATCTTTTACAAATTGTTTTTCACCATCTATTTTATCATCCAATATTCTTAATGGATTTTTATCAATTCTATTAATTGAATCTTGAGTTAGATTATCTTTAAATTTAGAAAAATATTTTTTCAATTCATTAATTCATTTTTCTCTTGTTTCTATATCGCCAATAAAATTTATTTTTAATTTATATTGTTTAATGTTTAAGGTTTTTAATATTGTATTAGAAAGTAAAATAGCTTCTATTTGGTCATAAACATTTTTTATGCCAATTTTTTCAATACCAAATTGGTAAAATTGTCTATATCTTCCATTTTGAGGACGTTCGTATCTAAACATTGGACCAATATAGAAAAAATTTAATGGTAAAGGGTTGCTCAAAGCTAATTTGTTTTCAACAACAGCTCTTATAACACCAACAGTATTTTCAGGTCTCAAAACTAAATCTCTATCCCCTTTATCTTTGAAATCATAAAATTCTTTTGTGACAATATCGGTTGTTGCGCCAATATTTCTAACAAAAAGATCTTTAGATTCAAAAATTGGAGTTAATATTTCAGAATAATTAAAAATCTTTGACACCTGTTTTAAAACATCAACAACTTTATTAAAATATAAACTATCTTCAAAATATATATCTTGTGTGCCTCTTGGCTTGCTAAAACTCATAAACACTCCTAAACAAACATATTAATTATAAATAAACTATTTAATTAATTTTTTATAAGTTCTAATTAATTCAAAATAAATAATTTTTATTTTTAAACATTAATTATTAAATTGATTAAAACTTTTATTTGATATTAAATTATATAAAAAACTTGCAACTATTTTAAATTAGTTGCAAGTTAATTTCCCTAACTGACATGTGAAGTGCAACACTTCAATATTACATTAAACTCTCGACTTTGAAATATAAGTTGAGAGTTTTTTGTTTTAAATATTTTCTTGATACATTTGGTAAGCTGTTTTATAACCAAACATTTTTCTTGGGATGTTGTTTACTTTTCATTCAAGAGTTTTTATTTTATCTTCACTTACTAAACTGAAGTCAGTTCCTTTTTTATATCATCTTCTAACTATCCCATTTATGTTCTCGTTGGACCCTCTTTGGAATGAAGAATAAGGTTGGCAATAATAAACTTTAAAGTTGAATTGTTTTGCAGTTATTCCCATCATTTGAAACTCTAACCCATTATCAACAGTGATGCTTTTTATTGGGAGTTTTTCATCTCGAATAATGGTATACATTTTAGCCATCATTGATCTAGCGTTTTTCCCTTTTATTTTTCTAATAATTGCCAACCTTGTTTTTCTTTCTACTAATGTTAATAAGTGGTAATAACCACTTTGCCTTTTACTAACTATTAGATCAGCTTCTCAATGTCCAAATTCTTTTCTATTGTTTATCTTTTCTGGTCTTAGACTATAAGGAATGCAGTATTTTCCATAAATTTTAGAAAATATACCTATTTTTCTTCTTTTTTCTTTAACATATTTTCTTCTTAAACAATCTCTTCTTTGTATCTTTCAAATCTTGCTATTGATTCATCTAAATACTTGCCTAGCACTTGGAACTTTAACTAATGGATAGTTTTCTTTTATTCAAAAAATTGTAGCTTCTACACCATGAGATTTAGGATTAAATTTTTGAATAAAAAGATCTGTGAAGTTTTTGTACTTCAACATAAAAAACATATGACAATTTGATTTTCTTCTAATGTATTTTTTGTGAGCAGATGATGAATAATAAATTCCTGCTGAAGATGTGTTTCTCTTCAACTCTCTTGATATTGTTGATTTGTTTTTATTTAAGATTTTTGCAATCTTATTCATAGAATATTTTTCTTTATTTCAAAGAAAATAAATTAAGCATCTTTCTTCTTTTGTTAAATGTTTATAAGTTTTCATAAGCACTCCTAATATTCATTATCTTTTTATTAGTGAACACTTACAAACAAAACAAATGAAGTGCACACTCTTTTTCGAGTGTTGCACTTCACATGTCAGTCGAGCAAAAACTTGCAACTATTTTAAATTAGTTGCAAGTTAATTTATTTTAATAAATTATTTAAACAATCTATTGTATACATCATCATATGTATCAACAAGTGTAACTTTAATTTTTGATAACACTTCTTTTGGAACATCATCCAAATATCTTTCGTCTTCTTTAGGCATAAAGATATCATTTGCTCCACCTCTGAATGCTGAGATAGTTTTTTCTTTAACTCCACCAATAATTAAAACTCTTCCTCTTAATGTGATTTCTCCTGTCATGGCAACATTTGATGGAATTTTCACGTTCTTTAACGATGAAAGAATTGCTGTTGTTAAAGCTATACCAGCACTTGGACCATCTTTTGGAATTCCCCCACTTGGAACATGAATATGTAAATCAATTTTTTCAAACAATTCTGGATCTAATTCAAATTTCTTTGCATTAGCTTTTACATAACCTAAAGCAACTGAAACAGACTCTTTCATTGTTTCTTTTAAATTACCAGTGATAACAATTTTTCCTTTACCTTTTGAATATGTAGCTTCAATTGGCAATAAATCACCACCAACAGTTGTGTATGCCATACCATTAACAACTCCTGGAATTGATTCTTTGTCTTTTGATGTATAATCATAGATTTCTTTTTTAAGATAATCTTTTACTTCATTAACACCAATCTCTTGGGTTTTGATTTTATTTTTTTGTTGTTTAACAATGAATTTTCTAGTAATTTGTCTTATCAATCTTTCAAGTTCTCTTACACCAGCTTCTCTTGTATATCTTTTTATAATGTAATCAATTGCTTCATCTTTAAACTTTAATTCATCTTTTTTGATACCAGATTCATTAATAACTTTTTTTATTAAATGATTTTTAGCAATAGCTTTTTTCTCATTTTCAGTGTATGAACTTAATCTAATAATTTCTAATCTATCAGCTAAAGGACCAGGAATGTTTTCTTCATAATTTGCAGTTGCAATAAACAACACATTTGATAGGTCATAATCTTCTTCAATGTAGTTGTCACTAAATTTACTATTTTGTTCTGGGTCCAAAATATCAAGTAATGCAGATGCTGGATCACCTCTATGGTCACTTGCTAGTTTATCAATTTCATCAAGTAAGAAAACAGGGTTGTTTACTCCTGCTTTGTGCATGCTTTTAATAATTCTTCCCGGCATTGCACCAATATATGTTTTTCTATGACCTTTTAATTCAGATTCATCTTTCATACCACCTAATGAAACCTTAACAAATTTTTTATTAAGTGATTCTGCAATAGATTGAGCTAATGATGTTTTACCAACACCTGGTGGACCAACTAAACAAATAATAGAACCTTTTGCTTTCTCTGATTTCATTCTTACAGCAAGATATTCAATTATTCTTTCTTTTACTTTTTCCAATCCATAATGGTTGTTATTTAAAACATCTTCAACTTTATCAAGTTCTTTAACATCATTTGTTTTTTGTCAGTAAGGTAAATCTAATAATCAATCAACATAAGATTTTGAAATAGAATATTCATTAGAATTACTTGATGATTCCATTTTGTTTAATTCACTTAAAATTCTTTTTCTAATGTTTTCAGGATATGGGTTATTTTTAACTTTTTCTCTAATAGATTCTGAATCATCTTCTCTTGTTGTGATATCACCAAGTTCTTCTTTCATAGCACGAATTCTTTCTCTTAAGTAAAATTCTTTTTGTTGTTTTGAAAGATTAGCATTAATTTTTTTAGAAATAACATTATCAATTTTTCTAGCTTCATCTTCATCAATAATGGCAGACATCATTTTTTGGAATAATCTATTTTCATCAGTTTGTTCTAGATATTCTTGTTTTTCTGAAAGACTTAATTTTACACAATATAAATAATAATAAAGTCCTTGAACTAAAGAATCATTATTAAGAATTCATTTTTTTATTAAATTATCATTTACAAATTCTAAACTTAATAGTTTATTTTCACCATCTTTAATCAACTCAATAGCAGTTTCATAATTGTTTGGTGATAATTTTTGTGTTGTTGGTAAGGGTTTAAATTCAGATAATACAATCTTTGGATTATTATCATTTATTTTAGTTAGTGAAACTCTTTGCAAACCATCAACTCTTATAATTAATGATCCATCTTCCAATTTATCTTGAATTGAAATTTTGCAAAGAGTACCAACTTTATAAATATCATTTTTTTTAGGACTATCTATTGATGGGTTTTTTTGAGAAACCACAATAATATTAGTTTTATTTTTAATGTGATCTTCAATTGCATTTATAGATATGTCTCTTCCTACGTCAATAAGTTCACTAGTATCTGGATAAATAACAATCCCCCTAGTGATTAATAAATTTGCCATGTTCTGTTTTTTCATTTTTTCCCCCCTATTCAGATATAACAAAACAAATCACAAATAATGTAATTCGTAATATAAACAAATTTTAGCACATTAATAAGTCAAGTGATAATTTTTATACAAATTTAAATTAATATAAAAAAGAAAATCAGTAAGATTTTTATTTCTTGTTTTGATTTTCTTTTTTGTATTTATCAAAATCTATTTTTATTGTGTTTGTTGAATTTCTTGCATCAACTCTTGGATTTTTATTTTCTATATTAGTGTTTTGTCTTTGACTTTCTGAAAATTGTATTGGTCTTGTTCTTGATAAATCTATTGGTTTTGTTTTTGGTAATTCTATTGGTTTGGTTTTTTGATTAAAATTATTGTTTTTGCTCACTTTTGTTGATTGACCAAATAATGTAAAAGATTTATCATCATCTTCAAATTTATCTAAATTACTAGAAAATTTATTTTCATTATTAACTAATTTATTAACATATGATGGTTGTTGTCTTGTTGGCGTTTTGTTTGCTTTAGTAAAATCATAATCAAAATTAGTATTTCTATGATTTTTATAACTATATTCATTACTATTTTTCTTAGTCTTTCTAAAAAATAATCCTTCTTTATCAACCTCTTTATCAAAACTCAATCTATGGTTAGAAGAAAAATAGAATCCAACTAAACCTATTAATGCAAGTACACCTATACCACAAACAGTGGCACCAACAATAAACCCTGTTTTGTTTGCATTAACATATGAGATGTTGATAACAGAATCTAAAAATTTTTTACTATCGGGAAAATTTAAAGAATAATTTGGAATTTTAGTTCTTATTTCATTTGATCAATTTGTAAAATCTGTAACAGTTACAACATTATTTAATTTAACTTTATAACCCAAAGCTTCAGATAAATCCAAACCTGTATATGTTTTAAATTTTGCTTTCTTATCATTTGAAATATTGTAGTTATGTAAAAAATCATCAAAAGATATACCCTTTACACCAGAATAACTATTAATATTTTGGAAATTATAAACATTGGATAAATTTTGATATTCAGTAAATGAATTTATTGTACCAAATATAGTTGCTGCCCCAGAAATTGTTGTTAAAAAAGCACCACCAATAAAATAAAAAATCATAAGTCCTCTTCTCAATTCAAAATTATATATAAATATATTTAACGATTCAAGAAATTAAGTACAAACGAAAAAATAACACAACTTGTGCGTTATTTTAACATTCTTTATTATTATTTATTTTTTTTAAGAATTAAATTAATAACTTTATCTTCTGTTAACATTGATTCTACAAAACTTGTATCATTGTTAATTCTTTTCATTAATTCTTCTTTTGTAATGCCATAAGTCTTAGAAACTTTTTCTATTTCAGCATCTATCTCTTTTTCAGTTGGTTCAATTTTTTCAATTTCAGCAATTTTTAACATACCAAAAGAGATATGACAATTTAGTTTTGCTTGTTCAGCATGTTTTTTATCAAAATCTTCTTTGCTCATTCCCAACATGCTTATGTATTGATCAATACTCATTCCATACATTTGAATTTGTTGTTGTAATGCATTTGTTATTTTTGTTTTTTCTTGTTCAATTAGTTCTTTAGGCAAATTTGAAACTTTTGTTAATTTTCCAATTTCATTTAAGATTTCTAATTTTGCATCATATTCATATCTTTGTTTATATGTTTTTTCAAGATTTTCTTTTAAATATTTTTTAAATGAATCAACAGTTGCAACATCTTTAATATTTAAAGATTTAATATATTCATCATTTAATTCAGCTTTTTCAATTTCACTTACAGAATGAATAGTAATTTCAAATTCAGCATCTTTATTAGCCAATGATTTTTCATGGTAATCTTTTGGGAATTTTACAGATATAGTTTTTTCATCTTTTTCTTTTAAACCAATCATTTGATCTTCAAATCCAGGAATAAATTGTCCAGAACCAATTTTTAGTTCATAATTTTTAGCTTCTCCACCTTGGAAAGGTTTTTTATCTACAAATCCTTTAAAGTCAAAAGTTACTATATCACCTTTTGCAATTGGACCATTTTTTGGAACAGTCATTGCATTTTTTTCAAGGTATCCATCTATTTCTTTCTTTAAAATTTCATCTGTAACTTTTTCAAGTTTTGCTTTTACTTTAATGTCTTTATATCCATCAACTTTTACATCTGGATATAAAGTATAAGTGAATTTAAGTTCAAGATTATCTTTTTCCACTTTTGAAACTTCAACTTTTGGAGAAATGTCTAATAAATCATCTTCTACTTTTTTGAATTCTTTTGAATCAACTAAAGCAACAGCTGTTGGACTTATAATTTTGTTTAATGCTCTATCAAATACATCCATAGGATTAATTCTTTTAATTGCTTCAGTTTTTGGAACTTTACCTTTTCTAAATCCATCAATTTTTACATTTTTAGATAAAGCATTTAAAGCTTTTAATTGTTCTGCTTCTCATGCATTTTTGTCTACTTGAACAACAAAGTCATAAGTGTCTTTGTTTTTCTTACTTTCTAATATTTTCATAAAAACTCCAAAAATAATAACTTTAATATTATAAATTAATAATTGCTAAATAATTAAATTATTAAATTTACTTAGTTTATCATAAATAATTTCTTTTTATGATATTAAATAATTTAAAAATTAATAATACAAAATATCATCAAGATAATTTAAAAATATTTTTCTAATGAATCTATTATACACATCATTATCATTTAGTTCTTTTTTAAAAAGCTTAAGTTGTTTTTTTATTTCTTTTATAAAAGAAGAAACTTTTTTTCTATCAGATTTAATTAAAAATTGTTTTATGGTAAATATGCTACCAGAAACATTAGATGAAATAATATCTATTGCAATTTTGCTTATTGGAAAGTTAAATAAATCTTTTTTTAATGAATATCTTTTATTATTTTTTTCATCGATTATTTTAATTATTGTCTTGTTATGAGCTATAGCATTTCTTAAAATATTTAAATACTTTATACAGTTAACAAAAACACTCAATTCCATTCTGAAATGGTTTGCTAGTTTTTGTAAAAGAGAATTATCAAAATAAATTATAAAATTTACAAACTCACCAAACATTAAAGAAAAAATTAACTGATCTATTTTAATAATGTTGTTTTCTTTTACTAAGTCATTAACTCTTTTTGAGATTGCTTCTTTTTTCTGTTTATCTCTTCTTTTAGAATATATTTCTTTATCCAATACAAATTTAATTTCATCGCTTTGGTATCTATCTTTATAAAAGTATATAAAAGCTGATTTAAATTGTCTTTCTAATTTTAAAACTCATGGAAAGCAAACATTTTTTAAATTGTTATCAAGTCAGTAAAGAGAATAAAGTTCATTGGAATTATAATGATTAGAAAGTAATCAATTTAAATCATTACGTATTCTTCATGTATTATGATTTAAAGCTCGACTGACATGTGAAGTGCAACACTCGAAAAAGAGTGTGCACTTCATTTGTTTTGTTTGTAAGTGTTCACTAATAAAAAGATAATGAATATTAGGAGTGCTTATGAAAACTTATAAACATTTAACAAAAGAAGAAAGATGCTTAATTTATTTTCTTTGAAATAAAGAAAAATATTCTATGAATAAGATTGCAAAAATCTTAAATAAAAACAAATCAACAATATCAAGAGAATTAAAAAGAAACACATCTTCAACAGGAATTTATTATTCATCAAATGCTCACAAAAAATACATTAGAAGAAAATCAAATTGTCATATGTTTTTTATGTTGAAGTACAAAAACTTCACAGATCTTTTTATTCAAAAATTTAATCCTAAATCTCATGGTGTAGAAGCTACAATTTTTTGAATAAAAGAAAACTATCCATTAGTTAAAGTTCCAAGTGCTAGGCAAGTATTTAGATGAATCAATAGCAAGATTTGAAAGATACAAAGAAGAGATTGTTTAAGAAGAAAATATGTTAAAGGAAAAAGAAGAAAAATAGGTATATTTTCTAAAATTGATGGAAAATACTGCATTCCTTATAGTCTAAGACCAGAAAAGATAAACAAAAGAAAAGAATTTGGACATTGAGAAGCTGATCTAATAGTTAGTAAAAGGCAAAGTGGTTATTACCACTTATTAACATTAGTAGAAAGAAAAACAAGGTTGGCAATTATTAGAAAAATAAAAGGTAAAAACGCTAGATCAATGATGGCTAAAATGTATACCATTATTCGAGATGAAAAACTCCCAATAAAAAGCATCACTGTTGATAATGGGTTAGAGTTTCAAATGATGGGAATAACTGCAAAACAATTCAACTTTAAAGTTTATTATTGCCAACCTTATTCTTCATTCCAAAGAGGGTCCAACGAGAACATAAATGGGATAGTTAGAAGATGATATAAAAAAGGAACTGACTTCAGTTTAGTAAGTGAAGATAAAATAAAAACTCTTGAATGAAAAGTAAACAACATCCCAAGAAAAATGTTTGGTTATAAAACAGCTTACCAAATGTATCAAGAAAATATTTAAAACAAAAAACTCTCAACTTATATTTCAAAGTCGAGAGTTTAATGTAACATTGAAGTGTTGCACTTCACATGTCAGTTAGGGTTTAAATCATTACGTATTCTTCATGTATTATGATTTAAATCAATTCTATCTTCATTATATTTGTATTTTTTTATTTTAAAAATTCTCATATTTACTCTCTCTCAATACAATAAAAAACCCCCAGGATTATTTTTCAATAATGGGCTGGGAACTACATATATATACTAACACATTTATGACAAATATATTTTATATGTAAATAAAAAATGTGCATAACAATGCACATACAAAATTAACGTTTTGTAAATTGTGGGCTTCTTCTTGCACCATATAATCCATATTTTTTTCTTTCTTTAACTCTTGAATCTCTTGTAAGAAGTTTTTGAGATTTTAAAGTTTTTCTAAAATCTGGATTAGCAATTAATAAAGCTCTAGCTATTCCTAATCTAATAGCACCAGCTTGACCTGTAAATCCACCACCTTCAACTTTAACAAACACATCATAACTTTTTTTAGTATCAGTTAAAACAAGAGGTTGTTCCATATCTTGAATAACTAATGAGTTTGGAAAATAAGTTTCAGGTTTTTTTCCATTAATTGAGATTTTTCCAGTACCTGGAATTAATTTAACTTTAGCTACAGAAGATTTTCTTCTTCCTAATCCTTTGTATTCTACTGCCATTTTTATTTCCTACCTTATTTTCCTACTACTTTATGTTTTAATGTATAAGTTTCAGCTTTTTGAGCTTCATGTGGATGTTTATCATTTTTATAAACATGTAATTTTTTTATTAATTGGTTAGATAATCTGTTTTTTGGTAACATACCTTTTACAGCCCCAACAACTAATTCATCAGAGTATTTAGAAAGCATTACTTTACCAGGTCTTGCTCTTAATCCACCAATATATCCTGAGTGAGAATATCATATTTCTTTTTCAGCTTTATCGCTACTTAATTTAACCTTATCAGAGTTAATGATTATAACATTATCACCACTATCAACATTTGGAGTAAAACTTGGTTTGTTTTTACCACGAAGTATGTTTGCAACTTCAACAGCTAACCTACCCAATATTTGATCTGTTGCATCAATAATGTATCATTTCTTATTATTTAATACTTGTTCTTTTTTTAGAAAAGTTGTTTTTTGCATTGTGATCTCCTAGATAAACACAAATAATATTATATATTAAAAACAAAAAAAATATCTATATGTATAGATATAATAATTACATTTCAACAAGAGACAATTTGAAAAGCCATTTTCAAATCCTCTTACAATACACACAAATATTATACATTATATTTAAAAAATAAACTATTAATTATACATTTAAATTGCAATGCAATCTCATAGACGAAATGGTAAATTTATAGTTTTAATTACAATTAAAAATACGTATTAAATAGATTTAAACTATTCAATACGTAATATAAATAAAAATAATAAATTATCTATCTATAAATAAATGATGTGGTTAATTTAATTATGTATAAGTGAAATTAATATTATTCAATAGCTTTTGTTCAGTTCATTGTTCTTTTAATTGCTTCTTTTCAAATTTTTGTTTTTTTATCAACGATTTTTTTATCAAGATTTGGAACAAATGTTTTATCAACTTTTGTGATTTTTTTAATTTCATCTAAAGTTTTTCAAAAGCCAACATATAATCCAGCAAAATAACATGCTCCCATTGCTGTTGTTTCTATATTTTTAGGACGTTCAACTTTTATGTTGCTTATCGAAGATTGAAATTGCATTAAGTAATCTGAATTAGATGCTCCTCCATCAACTTTTAAAACAGTGATTTGTTTTCCAAGATCTTTTTCCATTGAATTAATTAAATCATTTGACTGAAAAGCAATTGATTCAACTGTTGCTTTTACAATATGTTCTCTTTGTGTTCCTCTTTCTAATCCAAATATTGCTCCTCTAGAATATGAATCTCAATATGGAGCACCAAGACCTGTAAATGATGGAACAATGCAAACATCTTGATCATTTTTAGCTGCTAAATTACAATAGAAATCACATTCTTGAGCATTATATATTATTTTTATTGAATCTCTTAATCATTTAATAGCTGAACCTGCAATAAAAACAGAACCTTCCAAAGCATAAATTGGTTTTTCATTTTTTATTTTTCATGCAATCGTTGTTAATAATTTATTTTTAGATTCTATTATTTTATTACCAGTATTTATTAATGTGAAACATCCTGTTCCATATGTATTTTTAACCATACCAACATCAATACATAATTGTCCAAATAAAGCTGATTGTTGATCTCCTGCAACTCCTGTTATCGGAACTTTATGTGTTGCTCTGTGTGACATTAGTTTTGGTTCTACATCTCCATAATAATCAGAAGAAGATTTAACTTGTGGCAATATTTCTCTTGGAATTTCTAATATATCTAATAATTCTTGATCTCATTCTAATGTATGTATATTAAATAATAATGTTCTTGAAGCATTAGTAACATCTGTAGCATGAACAGCGCCATTGGTTAATTTTCAAATTAATCAACAGTCAATTGTTCCAGCTAAAAGTTTTTTAGATTCCAATTTTTGTTTCGCTTCTTCAACGTTTTTTAAAATTCATCTAATCTTTGTTCCTGAGAAATATGGATTAATAATTAATCCGGTCTTTTTTTGAAATTTCTCTCCCAAACCTTTTGCAATTAATTCATCACAATAATCACTTGTTCTTCTATCTTGTCAAACTATTGCATTATAAACTGGTAGACCAGTTGTTTTATCTCACAAAACAATTGTTTCACGTTGATTTGTAATACCAAGCGCAGCAAATTCATCGGTTCTAATTCCTGCTTTTGCTTTAGCACTTTGAAGTGTACCAATTTGAGTATTTCAAATTTCTAGTGCATCATGTTCAACTCATCCTGATTTTGGAAAAAATTCGGTAAACTCACTTTGTGATGAACTTACTATGTTTCCTTTTTTATCAACAATAATTGTCCTACATGATGTAGTTCCTTCATCTAAAGCTATAATATATTTTTGTTCAATTTTTTTCATATATTTCCCTTAATCAAATAATTCGTATTCTTCTTTAAAATCTGGTTTTTTAATTAACAAAGTACCATTATTATTTAGCAATTTTGAGATTTCTATAGCAATAGCTGGGGCTGCTGCAATTGCTGGAGATTGCATTCCTGCGGCATTTATAAAATTTTTATTTTTATTAGCATAACGAATCACAAAATCATTTGTTTCAATATCAATTGGTCTTGAACCAGCTAATGTCATAATTGTTTTGCTCATATCAAGACTAGGAATAATTTTTTTACCAATATCACCAATATAGTTATATTTTTCTCTTGTTACTAATCTTGTGTCTTCTTTACTTACTCCATCTTCTGCTGTTGGACCAACCAATATGTGCCCATCTAACATTGGTGAAACAATGACACCTTTTCCATGAATTGTTGGCACCATAAAACAAATAGAATTTACAATTCCTTTTAAACTTCTATCAAGAATTCTATATTCACCTCTTCTTGTTGTTTGTTTGAAATCCCCATAACCTGCCAGTTCAGCGACTTTATCTGCATAATGACCAGCTGCATTAATAATGTTTTTGCTATATATATGATCATTATTATTTATTTCTATATCAAAGATATTATCCACTCCATAATTTATTGATGTAACTTCACTATTTTTAGCAAGTTCAACACCATTATTTTTAGCAACTGCCAAAAATGCTAATGATGCTTTTACAGTATCTATTGCCCAAGACGAAGTACACAATAATGCTCCATAAACATTTGGGTTTATATTTGGTTCTTTTTTTAGCACTTCTTCTCTATTTAGTATTTCCATATCAGACGCTAATACCCCATTTTGAAGCCCTCTATCATAAAGCATTTTTACATGTTTCATTTCTTCGTCGCTAAAAGCTAATATAAGAGAGTCAATTTTAGCTCTTGGAAATTTAATTTTTTCAAATATATGTTCTCTTCATAATTTATTACCCAAAACATTTAATTTAGCTTCAATTTTGTGTGGTTCTGGATCAAAACCACCATGTATTGGTCCAGAATTTCCCCTAGATGTTTCATCAGCAAATACTGGATTTTTTTCTAATAATTTAATTTTCAAATTATATTGTGATAATTCATAAGCTATTATGCTTCCAATGATTCCACCTCCAATTATCACAACATCATATATTTTTTTATCCATTTTAATTACCTCCTTTATTTTAAATTGTTGTTGGAAACAACATTGGTTGTATAGCTGATGGAATTAGCGCAAATAATCCAACTAATGCCCCAGCAATTAATGGTGCTACAATTGGCACTCAAGAATAACTTCAGTTGTATAAAGACTTATTTCATTCTTCTTTTCTAAAGATGGACATATATATTCCATAAATAACTCTTGGACCAAAATCTCTAACTGGGTTAATTGCATAACCTGTAACACTACCTAATGACAACCCAATAGACATAACAACAAATGCTACTGGAATAGTGCTTAAAGCACCAATATTTTGTGTTTTAAAACTTGTTCCTCCTAAACCTAAAATAAAACCAACAAGTATCATTGTTCCAATTAATTCATATGAAAAGTTTTGAATTAAACTTTTATCTTGTTTGTTACTATATACTGGAGTTGTACAATATGCACCCCCTATAGTTAAAAGATCATTCTCTTTATTTTTAATAAACTTTATATTGATAAAATTTAATATTGTTTGTCCAAACATTGCTCCTGTAACTTGAAAAATCAAGAACATGAAAAATGTTAAAGCAATTGATTCAGACAAAGTAATAGAATAACCCACCATTGCATAGTAATAAACAGAATTGTTTAAAACTGTAGTGATATTGTTTGTACCAACATAATATGATGTTTTAATAGCATCCATGATCGTAACTGCAGGATTTAAATGCCCCACGCCACCCATCATGCTAGATATTAAAGCTGCAACAAAAACACCAAAACCTCATCCAAAAATTATTGCAACTCATTTCCCAGATTGATTTGCAAACATTTTTTTGAATGATGTTGAAGCACAAACTCCGTTCCCAAGAATTATTAAGACTGATGTTCCTATAAATTCAGAAAAACAAGCAAGTCAAAATAATTCAATTATTTTTGCTGTACTCATACCGTTCAATTTTCCTTTTTCTTTTATCCAACTTTATTATATAGTTATATATACAACTTTATAAAAATAGTGGATTTTGAGTTTTTTTGTTTTATCTAATAAATAAGAATTAAATATCAAAAAAAAAAAAAAAAAACGTTCTCTATTTTTTACTATATTAATTTGTTGATGTTTTGTTTTTGTTGTATCTATGTCTATAAAAATTTAAAGAAAATAAAAAAGTGTAGTGCAAAAGCACTACACAAGAATTAATATTCATATTTGTACATTTCATCACCAAGTTTGATGATTTCATTAGAATCTTTTTTACCTGTACCACAAGGAATAAGGTTACCAAAGATAACATTTTCTTTTAAACCATTAAGGTTATCAATTTCACTCTTAACTGAAGCATCAGTAAGAATTTTCTTTGTATCTTGGAATGAAGCTGCTGCAAGGAATGAACCAGTTTTGCTTGGTGCTTCATCTAATCCAAAGATTAAGTTTACAGCTGTTGCTGGACTTTTTTTATCATTTAAAACAAGTTTTTGGTTTTCTTTTCTAAAGATATTGATATCAACAATTTGACCAACGAAGAATTTAGAATCACCAGCATCTTGAATTTGAACTTTGTTAGTTAATTGTCTGATAATAACTTCTACATATTTATCTGCAATTTCAATACCTTGAATACGATAAACTTTTTGAACTTCTTTAACTATATAGTTTCTTACAACTTCTATACCAGCAACTTTAAGTAGATCTTTAATGTTGATTGAACCTTCAGTTAGTTTAGAACCTGGAACAACTTCATCCCCTGTTTTAACTTTGATTTGGCTATCAATATCAATATCATATGTGATTGATTCTTTTTTGTTTTTAACAATTACATATCTACCTTTGTCATCATCATTAACTGTTACTTTACCTTTAATTTCAGAAATGATTGCTTTTTCTCATTCTTTTGGCAGAATGATATCAAATAATTGTTTTAATCTTTCAAAACCTTGGGCAATGTTACTTCCACCTGAAACCCCACCAGTATGGAACGTACGCATTGTTAATTGTGTACCAGGTTCACCAATAGATTGAGCTGCAATTACACCAATTGCTGTGTACTTTTCAACTAATTTATTTGTTGTAAGGTCAGTACCAAAACATTTTTGACAAATACCATATTCTGCTTTACAGTGAAGAACACTTCTAACTTCTACTTGAGTTATACCTGCATCAACAATTTCTTTAGCTTTTTCTTTAGTGATTAATTCACCAGCTTTAGCTATAACTGTTTTACCATTTGGTTTTGTTACATCATGTAATGGGAATCTATTAATTAATCTATCTTCTAATTTTTCAATATCAGCACCTGTTTTAGTATCAATAATTGCCTCAAGAATGATACCACGTTTTGTTCCACAATCCTCTTCATTAACAATAACATCTTGAGTCGCATCAACTAATTTTCTAGTCATGTAACCTGATTTTGAAGTTTTCATGGCAGTATCTGTCATACCTTTTCTAGCACCATATGAACTGTTGAAGTATTCACTAATTGTTAAACCTTCAATAAATGAATTTTTAATTGGAACTTCAATTGTATCTTTTATAATTTTAGATTTTTGTTTTTGGTCATAGTTATATGACTTACTCATCAATCCACGCATACCTGATAACTGTGTAAAGTTAGAGTTGTTACCTCTTGCACCAGAGTCTGCCATAATTACAATTGAGTTTTCTTTATATTCAGGTTTTTTAATTAAATCAGCAATATCGTTTGAAACATTTTCAGTTACTTTTTGTCATGTATCAACAACACGTTTATATCTTTCACCTTCAGTCAATAAACCTTTTTGATATTGTTTTTTATATTCTTCAACTTTTTTATCAGCTACATCAAAATATTTTTGCTTATCTGTATAAGTTGGAACATCAAAAGCTGAAATTGTTGTTGCAGATTTTGTTGAATATTCAAAACCTAAGTCTTTAATTTTATCCATTGTCTTAGGTACTATTTGTAAATCATAGTTTTGGTGAAGTTTATTTACAATTTCAGATAAAGTTTTTTTGCTAAATGGAGCATAAGGTGTTTTGTCTTTTATTACTTTTCTAAAGTCTTCCCCAAACTTAACTACGTCTGCTGGATCAACTGTTTCTAAATTTTTTGGATTATTTAAATAAACCATATCTTCTGGAAGAAGTTCGTTTAAAATTATTTTTCCAACAGTTGTTATTAAAATACCATCGTGCGGGAATTTCTTTTTAGGGAATACACTAGTTGGAATACCAACAATTGAGTGACAATGAACTTTTTTCAAAGCATAAATTGATTTAACTTCATCAATACTACTAAACAATATTCCCTCACCAACCATTTTCTTTTTTTCCATAGTTAGATAATAGTTGCCTAAAACCATATCTTGTGTTGGAGTAATAATTGGTTTTCCATCTTTTGGACCTAGAATATGTCAAGAAGCTAATATAATTGATCTAGCTTCAGCAACAGCTTCAGGTGATAAAGGAACATGAACAGCCATTTGGTCACCGTCAAAGTCAGCATTAAATGCTGTGGTAACTAGCGGATGTAATCTAATAGCTTTACCTTCGATCATAATAGGTTCAAATGCTTGAATACCTAAACGGTGAAGTGTTGGTGCACGGTTTAATAAAACTGGTCTTTGTTTAATTACTTTTTCAACTATTGGTCAAATTTCATTTGCTTGATTTAAAATTAATTTTTCAGCTGATTTAATGTTAGATACTATAGGGTCTTTTGGTTGACCTTTATCATCTGTTTTCTTAATAAGTTCATGAATAATAAAAGGTTTGAATAATTTTAAAATCATAATAGCTGGAATACCAACTTGATACATTTTTAATTCAGGTCCTATAACAATAACAGAACGACCAGAATAGTCTACCCGTTTACCTAATAAGTTTTGTCTGAATAAACCTTGTTTTCCTTTCAAGTGTTCAGATAATGATTTAAGTGGTCTTTTATCTTTACCAAGTAGAGGTTTTTTTCTTGATGAGTTATCAAATAAAGCGTCAACTGATTCTTGTAATAATCTCTTTTCATTATTTAAGATAATTGAAGGAGCTCTATTTTGAATAACTCTTTTTAAACGTTCATTTCTAATAATAATTTTTCTATAAAAACTGTTGATATCACTTGTAGTAAACTTATCACCTTCTAATTGAATAATTGGTCTTGTATCAGGTGGAGTAACAACGATGTTTTTAAGAATCATTCATTCAGGTTTATTATTTGAATCTTTTAATCATTTTATAGCTTCAAGTCTTCTAACTAATTTTTTTGTTTTAGCATCATTAGTTATTTCTTGAGATTTAAGTCTTTTGTTAATTGAATCATATTCAGAATCTAAATCAGTTTTTTGAAGTAATTCTAAAATTGCTTCAGCTCCAATACCAAATTTCATACCTGTGTATCTTGAAATATAGTTGAATACTTCCTCAATTGAGAATGGCATATTAGATTCACCAAGAGTATCATAGAAAGTTTTACCCATATTGTGTTTAATTTTATTTTCTACTGAACTTTCTGGGTCAATTGTTTGATATATTTCTCTTAATGTTTTTCTTAATTTACTTCTTGTTTCTTTAGAAGCTTTTTGACTTGATAAATCAATAACTTCTTTAAACTTAAAGTTTTTAGCAAATTTTGAATCACCTTCATCTAAAACAATGTAGTTAACAAAATAAACTACTTGTTCAACTTCTTTATAAGAAATATCTAAAACTAAAGAAATTTTAGATGGACATGGAAGTTCTTTTGTCATTCATATATGAGCAATAGGAGCTGCAAGTTCAATATGACCAACACGTTCACGTCTAACAATTGATTCAGTTATTTCAACACCACATTTTTCACAGACTTTTCCTCTGAATTTTATTTTCTTATATTTACCACAAGAACATTCATAATCTTTCATTGGACCAAAAATTGATTCATCAAATAAACCACCTTTTTCTGGCTTTAAAGATTTATAGTTAATAGTTTCAGATTTAGTAACTTCACCTTTAGATCATTGTCTAATTTTTTCAGGTGATGCTAAACCAATTTGAATACTTGTAATTCTAGAACTTTTAGACATATATTAAATATTCTCCTTAATTAAAATTCAGGGTTAATTTCACCAATGTTACTTTGGTCGTCTTTAACATCTTGTTTAATTGCTTCTTCTGTAATGTTTGAAATATATTCATTAATATCTTTTAAAGCACCATTGTCTTTAGTGATATTAACTTGTAGTCCTAAACCTTGTAGTTGTTTAGTTAACAATTTAAATGATTCTGGTAATCCAGATTCTGGAATCTTTTTACCTTTTATGATTGCGTTATAAGTATTATTTCTACCTTTAACATCATCAGATTTAATAGTTAATAATTCTCTTAAGTTATGAGCTGCACCATATGCTTCAAGAGCTCACACTTCCATTTCACCAAATCTTTGACCACCATTTTGAGATTTACCACCAAGAGGTTGTTGAGTAATCTTACTATATGGACCAACAGCTCTACTGTGAATTTTGTCATCAACCATGTGATCAAGTTTTAGCATGTACATGATACCAACTGAGATGTCACCATCAAAATATTCACCAGTTCTTCCATCGATTAATTTGAACTTACCATTTTTACCATTAGTAGTTTTTGGATCAAGTGGTTTAATACCAGCTTCATTCATAGCTTCTATTAAATCATCTCTTTTTACACCTTCAAATACTGGTGTTGAAACTTTGTAATTAACTTGGTCTCTACTAATACCTGCACGTGAAAGAACAATTGAGTAATCAAATTCTGTAAATGAATTTTCAGCTTGTTCTAAAGTAGTTATATTTTTTTCTTTCAATACTTCTTTGAATTTAGAAATTAATATTTTTGATAAATCAACATCTATTCCAAATCATTGTGTAAATGCCTCTGGTTTTTCTTTGTTGAAAATCATTTCTAGTTGTTTTTTTAGACTAATTTTTCTCATCGCTAAACCTAGGTGAAGTTCAAGAATTTGACCAATGTTCATTCTTGATGGAACCCCTAGTGGGTTTAACATGATATCAATTGGTGTACCATCTTCTAAATGCGGCATGTCTTCAATTGGTACAATCTTAGAAATAATACCTTTGTTACCATGACGACCAGCCATTTTATCACCAATTTGGATTTTTCTTTTTTGAACTACATAAACTTTAATTTGTTCAATAACATCAGCATTTAATTCATAATCATCTTGTACTTTAAATCTTTTAATTAAAGCTACAGTACCTTCTCCACCATGTGGAACTTTTAATGAAGTTTCTTTATAGTTTTTAGATTTATCACCAAAAATAGCTTGAAGTAATTTTTCTTCTGGAGATAGTTCAACTTGTCCTTTTGGAGAAATTTTTCCAACAAGAACATCTCCTTCTTTAACTTCAGCACCAACCATAATTACACCTTCATCATCAAGGTATCTTTTTGAACTTTCTGAAACATTTGGTACATCTCTTGTAATTTCTTCATCACCATTTTTAGTTTTTAAACATTCAATAGAATATTCCACTATATGAATTGATGTAAATACATCTTCATTAAACAATCTTTTAGAAAGAATAATAGCATCCTCATAGTTGTATCCACTTCATGTTGTGAATGCAACTAAAGCATTTTGTCCTAAAGCTAATTCACCATTATTCATTGAAGGCCCATCAGCTATAGTTTCATATTTTTTAACTTTGTCACCAACATTTACAATTGGCATATGGTTATTACATGTATTTTGGTTTGATTTATTAAATTTCAATAAATCATATTGTTTTTCACCTTTTTTATTTTTGATGATAATTTTTTTACCATCAACATATTTAACCTCACCAACTTCATCTTCTTCATAAACAATTGCCATACCTGAATCATGAGCAATTTTATATTCATTACCTGTACCAACAATTGGAGCTGTAGGTCTAATTAATGGTGTTGCTTGACGTTGCATGTTAGCTCCCATTAACGCACGGTTTGCATCGTCATTTTCTAAGAAAGGAATTGATGATGCAGCAATTGAAACAACTTGTTTTGGTGCGATATCAATATAGTCAACTTTATTAACATCAAAATAATCTCAAGATGATCTATATCTACATAAAACAGAATCCTCT
The DNA here is from genome assembly GCF_900660615.1 of Malacoplasma iowae. Classification (GTDB taxonomy): domain Bacteria; phylum Bacillota_I; class Bacilli_A; order Mycoplasmatales; family Mycoplasmoidaceae; genus Malacoplasma; species Malacoplasma iowae. Next base: position 1,159,387 of record NZ_LR215023.1, read on the forward strand.
GTAAACTTATTGTCTTTAACATGTAAATTTGAACAAGCAATTACATATTCATCTTCTCTAAGAGCTGTTAATCATTTAATTTCATCTGTAATAACACCATTTTTAACTACACGGTAAGGAGTTATAAGGAAACCATTTTCGTCAGCATCAGCATATGATGCAAGTGACATAATTAAACCAATGTTCATACCTTCAGGAGTTTCAATTGGACAAATTTTTCCATAGTGAGAATAATGAACATCACGGATATCAAGGTTAGGGTCTTCTCTTGAAATACCACCAGGACCCATTGCAGAAATTCTTCTTTTATTTGTTAATTCAGCAAGAGGATTTTGTTGGTCTAAAAATTGTGTTAACTGGTGAGAATTAAAGAATTCTTTAAAAGTCATTTGAAAAGGTTTTGTATTGATTATTGATTTAACTGTAACAGCTTTTCTTGCCTCTTCATTTTCTTCTTGAACTTTATTAGCACCATCAGCAATTGCTAATTTATCATTAATAAATTTTTCAATTCTTGCTAAACCAGCTTGGCTTCTTGCTTTCAATAATTCATGAATAAGTTTTAAACGTTTGTTTCCTAAGTGATCAATATCATCATAAAAACCTATGTCATATTTTAAGTTTATAACATATGAAGTAATAGACAATAAATCAGATAAAGTTAAAACTGCTTCATCAAAGTCATTTAATGTACCAATAATTGGAACAACTGTATTTTGTTCATCATTGTTAACATAAATATTAACTTTTTCATATTTTGCAAAATGTTCTTGTCCTTTAATTGGACTTGCAATTTCAGCATCATAACTTGGAATTTTTTTATTGTGATATAAATCTTTGATCTTATCAATTTCAGCTTTTTGAATCATTTCATCTTTTTTAACAAGAATTTTTCCATTTATATCTTTTATATCTTCAGCAACAATTCTTCCATATAATCTTTCAGAAACTCTAAGTTTTCTGTTCATTTTATATCTACCAGCTTTTGATAGATCATAATTTCTATTGTTAAAGAAATGGTTAAATATAACAGTTTGGAAAGAAGTAGTTTCACTGTCATTAATTCTTGATTTTGAATCTATACTTTTTGTAGAAATTGATAAACTTTGAACTAAGTCCTTAGCAGCTTTTTCAGAAATTAATCTATTTATTGCTAAATCTAATTTATCTTGTAATTCTTTAGATGCTTTTTTATTTCCAATTTGATCTTGGATTTCTAAAACATTTTTAACTAAAGTTCTAAGTTTATTATCAATACTTATACGTTGATTAGTAATACCTGATTTAGTTTCTTCTATTAATCTCTTAACATCATCATAGTCAAAAATTTTATCTTCATTATAGTTTTCACTTTGAATTGATTTAATAATAAGTTCATTATCATTAAATATTCTTAATATTTCTTTTCCTGTTAATCCAAGAGCTTTAAAGAATGTTGTTACTGAAACAACACAAGTTGATTCACCTGTTGCATCTCTAAACATAACTTGAACAACATCTTTGTTGTCAGGTATAAAAATGAAAAATAAAGTACCCTTAGAAGGCAAAACTTCACAAACATAACCTTCTTGAATTCTTTTTCTTGAATTGCTAAGTTTAATTTGTGATTTATTTAAAATATATGGTCCAGGAGATCTAACTATTTGTGAGATAACAAACTTTTCAATACCGTTAACTATAAAAGTTCCTTTATCTGTCATTATTGGAATATTTGCAAAAAATATTCCATCATGGTTAACACCTTTTAATTTAGTTTTTGTACTTTTTTTAACTTCACCAGATTCTGTATCAATAATTGATAAATTAACATATAATGGTCTATCATATGTTTTTCCTTCATTTCTAGCTTCAGCTTCTGATTTTCTAGGTTCTTCTAGTTTCATTCCACCATATTCTAGAATATATTTACCATTAATTGATTTTATTGGAAAAATACTTTTTATTGTTTGTTCTAATTCTATATCAATAAATCTTTTAAAAGATTTTCTTTGTAAGTCTAATAAATTCGGAGCTTCAAAAGTGTTTTCAACTTTAGAATAATCTCTTCTTAATACTTTGTTAGAAATAATTTTATTTTCAAATTTTGGATTTTTACTCATGTCACAGACTCCACATTATATTAATAAGACCAAAAACAGTCCATATAGAATATAATTATATAATAAAAATTACGATTTTGTAAAAAAAGCATTATACAATAAAATTAAAATTTTTCTACAAAAATTTAACTAAAAGTAAAATAAAATTTTTTGACCTTTTTGCTAGGTATAGGATATTAATAATATGCTGAAAATAAAATAAAAACCAAAGATTTTGTCTTTGGTTTTTGCTCGATTGACATGTGAAGTGCAACACTCAAAAAAGAGTGTGCACTTCATTTGTTTTGTTTGTAAGTGTTCACTAATAAAAAGATAATGAATATTAGGAGTGCTTATGAAAACTTATAAACATTTAACAAAAGAAGAAAGATGCTTAATTTATTTTCTTTGAAATAAAGAAAAATATTCTATGAATAAGATTGCAAAAATCTTAAATAAAAACAAATCAACAATATCAAGAGAATTAAAAAGAAACACATCTTCAACAGGGATTTATTATTCATCAACTGCTCACAAAAAATACATTAGAAGAAAATCAAATTGTCATATGTTTTTTATGTTGAAGTACAAAAACTTCACAGATCTTTTTATTCAAAAATTTAATCCTAAATCTCATGGTGTAGAAGCTACAATTTTTTGAATAAAAGAAAACTATCCGTTAGTTAAAGTTCCAAGTGCTAGGCAAGTATTTAGATGAATCAATAGCAAGATTTGAAAGATACAAAGAAGAGATTGTTTAAGAAGAAAATATGTTAAAGGAAAAAGAAGAAAAATAGGTATATTTTCTAAAATTGATGGAAAATACTGCATTCCTTATAGTCTAAGACCAGAAAAGATAAACAATAGAAAAGAATTTGGACATTGAGAAGCTGATCTAATAGTTAGTAAAAGGCAAAGTGGTTATTACCACTTATTGACATTAGTGGAAAGAAAAACAAGGTTGGCAATTATTAGAAAAATAAAAGGGAAGAACGCTAGATCAATGATGGCTAAAATGTATACCATTATTCGAGATGAAAAACTCCCAATAAAAAGCATCACTGTTGATAATGGGTTAGAGTTTCAAATGATGGGAATAACTGCAAAACAATTCAACTTTAAAGTTTATTATTGCCAACCTTATTCTTCATTCCAAAGAGGGTCCAACGAGAACATAAATGGGATAGTTAGAAGATGATATAAAAAAGGAACTGACTTCAGTTTAGTAAGTGAAGATAAAATAAAAACTCTTGAATGAAAAGTAAACAACATCCCAAGAAAAATGTTTGGTTATAAAACAGCTTACCAAATGTATCAAGAAAATATTTAAAACAAAAAAACTCTCAACTTATATTTCAAAGTCGAGAGTTTAATGTAACATTGAAGTGTTGCACTTCACATGTCAGTTAGGGAAAAACCAAAGATTTTGTCTTTGGTTTTTTATTAATATGATCTTGCAAAATATACTAATTTAGCATCGGGTTTGTTTGTGAAAAAGCACTTTTTATTTTCTAATGATTTTTTAGATCAACATATACATCTTGTTGTTGCTTGAGTTAATTCTTTTAATTTTTTTTCATCTTCTTGAGAACCACTTCAATATGCTAATACCATTTTTTTATCATTAATAGCTTTTTTAAATTCTTCAATATTATCAACTTCTACAATAGAATTGTTTAAAAAATTTAAAGCATTATTATAAAGTGTTTTATCTAAATCTGATAGGGATGAAGTAATAAATTCTTTATCCAATTGTTCTAATTTAATATTTTTCTTTTCTTTTGTAACTCTGTTATATATAGTAACTGATTTGTCTTCAATTTCTTTTCTACCAATAATAAATTGCAAAGGAACTCCCATCACTTCATACTTGGCAATTCTAATACCTAACGATTTATTTGATGTGTCAACTTTATAATCAAGATCTTGTATTGAATCTAATGTTGGTTTTATTTGACTATTAAAATAGTTTACATCATCAGTAATAACTACAACTTGGTATGGAGCAATTTTTGATGGCAATACTAAACCATTATCATCTGAATGTGTCATTATTAAAGCACCAATCAAACGTGTTGATACTCCATGTGATGTTTGATAAACATAGTCAAAACTATTATCTTTAGTTTGATATTTAATATCAAAATTTTTTGAAAAATTTTGATCTAAGAAATGTGAAGTACCAGATTGAAGTGCTTGACCATCTTTCATTAAAGCTTCTATTGTATAAGTATTACTTGCTCCAGCAAATCTTTCATATTCTGTTTTTTCACCAACTATTACTGGAATGCATAAAGCTTCTTTTAAAAATTTTTCATAAACGTGAATAAAGTCTATCGCAAATTGTTGTGCTTCTTTTTTTGTTTCAAATATTGCATGTGTTTCTTGTCAAAAAAATTCTGATGTTCTTAAAAATGGTCTTGTGTTTTTTTCAACTCTGAAAACATTACATCATTGATTTAATTTTATTGGTAAATCATTGTAGCTTTTACTGTTTAAAGAAAAATATTTACAAAAAGAAATTTCACTAGTTGGTCTAACCACTAGATCATCTGATAGCTCTTTATCACCAATTTTTGTTATTCTGAAAAGTTCTGGTGCAAAACCTTCAACATGTTTAGCTTCTTTTTTAAATTCACTATATGGAATCATTAAAGGAAAACAACAATTTTCAACACCTAATTTTTTTAATTCTTTATCAAGTTCTTTTTGAATATTAGTTCATATTTTTCAAGCATATGGCTTAAATACAATAGTACCTTTAACCAAACCATAATCCACAAGGTCAGCTTCTGTTAATATTGATGTATATCATTTAGAAAAATCTTTTTTACTGCTAATAATTTTTGACATATTATTCAACTTCTCCAAAATTGGTTACAACCCATTGTATATCATCATCTTCTTCACATGAAGATAAAAACTTTTCTAATTTTTCAAAATTTTCATTGTCTAAATTAACATAGTCATTAGGAATATATTTAATTTCAGATTCTATAATATTTATGTTTCTTTTAGATATTTCATCCCTAACATTATAAAAATCTTTTGCATTTGTTAGTATTTCAAAACAATCATCATTTTCAATTAATTCATTGATTGGTAAGTCTAATGTTTGTTCCATTAATGAGTCTTCAGTAAGCATGTTTTTATCAATTATTATTTGTCCACAATAATTGAAATTATTTTTAACACTATTTGGTTTACCAATTTCTGCTTTTAATTTTGAAAGATACCCTTTTAAAGAACTTAACAAACGATTTTGATTATCAGTTAATCCTTGAACAATTATTGCCAAACCTTTAGGACCATAAATTTCATATAAATAATCTGTTAATGAATCCTTATCTTTTTCAGCACCATTAATGTTCTTTTGAATTGATTCTCTAGACAAATTGTTTTGTAATGCTTTGTCTATTGCAGCTTTCAATCTTGGATTTGCATCAGGATTTGGACCACCAACTTTAGCAGCTGCTTTAATTTCTTTTGCTAATTTGTTTCACACTTTAGCTTGGGATTGTTGTTTTTTGTTAATTCCAGAAGCAATTAAATGTTTTCTTGGCATATCACACCTCTCAATATTCACAATAAATATTATATATAGATATTATTAATTGAATTAATCAATAAAATTTACTAATTGAATTTATTTATAAATTCGATTATGTCTTCAAGTTTAGCTAATCCACCAATACCATAATCTCCACAAGCTAACAAAGTTTTGCAAGGTGGAATTTCAATATATCCAATTTTTTTTAATTTATTAATGTTTTCTTGAATGACAATATTATTGTACATATTAGTGTTCATAGATGGAGCAAAAAATTTTTTTGTATTTTCTTTAAGAGAAATTGCTAATGTAGATATTATATTATCAGATATCCCACAACTAATTTTTGAAATTGTATTAGCTGTTGCAGGAGCAACCAAAAAACAATCAATGTTATTTATTATGTTTATATGTTCAACACTATTTGATTCAAATCAAGATTTATCTGTTAATACTTTATTACCAGTCAAAATTTCAAATGTTAACTTATTCACAAATTTTAAAGAAGTCTCAGACATTGCAACAAAACAGTTGAAACCTTTTTCTTTAAGTTCTCAAACTAAATCACATATTTTATAACAAGATATACTTCCTGTAATTCCTATTAAAATATTTTTATTCATAATGTTAATTCTTTCTTTCCAATGTTTTTATCAACCCATCAGCAATTTCTTTTTTTGTTTTGTAAACTGATATATAGTTTTCAAGATCATCTTTAAAGTAAAGGTGAGCAATATGTTTTGTATCTGTTATATTTTTTAAATCATTAAAAACAATATAATCAACATTAGAATCATTTTTTTGTTTTGTTATTGCCGCTTTAATTTCACTATCAGTTGCATTAACCAACAACTTAAAACCAACAACTTTTGTTTCAGGATTTCATTTTTTGAACATAGACAAAATTTTTGGTGTTTTAGTCATACTAATTAAAATGTCATTATTTGATGAAATTTTATTTGGGTTTTGTTTTATTAATTTTTTAAAATCATTATTATTTTTGATTTCATATATATCATCTTTATTTATAAAACCACTAACCACAAAATCAGAGATTGCCATTGTTTGTATAACTGCATCTATTTTATTTAAAGTAAAAAGTTTTTGTAGACAATCATATGTGCTTTTAAAATCTGTTACAAGTAATTGTTTAAAATTTTTATTTTCAACTATTTCTTTATCTGTAATTAAACTTGAAGCAACAAAGATAACCTCATGGTTTTTCTTAAGTGCGCTTGAAACAAGTTTTTGGCCCAATTCAATTGATGGGATTGTTGTTATAGATCTTACCCCATCAATCTTTTCTTTTGTACAGCCAGCTGTAATTAATATTTTCATATTTTTTAACCCCAATAGTGCTAATAACAATTATACAAACATAATATAAAACATAATAAAAAAGACATGCCTTAGCATGTCTTTAAACAGTTCAATATCACAAACCGTCTTCTTTTTTTATTTTCATTTTTCCTATTGGTTTATTTTCATTATCTAAATGACTTTTTACAACTGCAAAATTAATTCCATTAATTTTACCTGTTAATAAACAATCCTTTTTAGCTGATGATTTATATGAAAGTGGTTGGATATTTTCAATTGAAATAGATCCATTTTCATAGTTTGGTCTATTTGGTTTTAAAGGTCAAATATAATCTAATTTTCATCCATATTTTTCTTTTAAACCAAAACTATCAAATCTTATTTCAACACCAAAAGCATCATATCCGCTTTTAGTTCCTTTCCCAAAATATTTTTCTCAAATTATTTGTTCAATACCTTGCATAAGAAAATACCTCCTTATTTAGCAAGAGTTCCTATAGGATCTCATGGTTCTAAAATAATTGGTTTTGTTTCTAAAACATCTGACATTTTTAGTTTATTAAAAATTTCTATTAAATGATCTTTTTTTATCACTGCTTGATAAACAAATTTATCAAATCAAGAATCACTACATACAAAATAACCTTTATTTCCTATTTGTTCTCCTCAACTATTTTCTATTTTTCATTTTCTAGTATCAAGGTTTACAACTTTAGAATTAAATTCATGTAGTGAAACATTTTCACTATTGTTTAAGAATTCATTTAAATCATTTAGTTTATTTAAATCACAATCAACACCAGTTAATAACATAGCATGAGTCATAGCACTAATTCTATAAGTTAACATATCTCCCTTGTTAACTTCAAAATTAATATTGAATATATCAAGATCAAAAGAAGAGTCATCTCAATAACCATTAGGCATATTACCATATCATCCAACGTCTGATCCAAATCAAACAGGAACATTAGTATTCAAACTATTGATAACTAAATATTTAAATAAATTTAAATCTAAATTGTAATGAAGAATTGGTTTGCCACCAATTACATTGTTTAAGTATTCAAATGTATATGATTGATTAAATGGTTTAGATGATTGAGGTGCATGTATAATACTTACAAAATCACTTAATTTTTCATCAACATATTTTTCATAAAATGATAATGGTGTTAGGTTTTTATCAACAACTTTATTTAACTTTTGATTTATTGGTAAATTATAGTTAGTATCATCAATACTTTCATATTTTTTTATTGTGTATTCAAAATCAAAAGTTTTTGGAATGGGGCCATATACTCTAGTTAATATTTTATAAATTTCTTTAAGCATATCTTCTTTAAGATTATGTAATCCATCATTTGACAAACCGCAAGTTCTGATTTTTTTAGCATATTCTCTAAGCTTTCAATTAATTATGTTATTAATTGAGTTTGTGTTTGCAGCATTATAACTATCTGGCATAACACTTTTAGGAACAATACCATATTTTTCTATGACATTTACAACCATGTCTCATTGTCCGCCATCTTGGATTCCTGTTTGCAATATGAATTGTAAATGTCTATCATCTGTTGGTTTGTCTATTAATGAAATTATTGATTCTAAAAAGAAGTTGCATCTTTCAAATTTATCTCAAAAAGCCAAATAACTTTGAGACAATTCAAAATTATCTAAATGTAAATTTTTTGCAATGTTTTCTCTTATTAAGTTTGTAGCAGCATATATTCAACATCTACCTGACATCTTTTGATCAACAGCTGGTAAAGTATTTATATCTATTGAGAAATTAAATGTATTTTTTATTTGATTATTTGGTGATAAAGCAACACTATAAATAGAATTTTTAACTAATGCATTTCTAACAAGTTTATTGTTTTCATGGTTAGAAGATATTTTATCTATTAATTTTTCATTTATACTTTTAATTCTCATAACTATTTATTAACCTCATTAAAAAATACTGATCAATGCTCAACTTTTATAGGTTTAGTTTTTAAACCTTTTCCAAATAATTCTTCATAAATTATTTCTTCTTTTTTATTTTTTGTAGATGCATTTTTAAATTTGAATTTTGCAAAAGATTTATTATCAATAGCTTTATGCTCTTTGATGAACTTTTTCAAAAGTTCTTTACTTACAACAACTTCTGTTAAATATTTTTTTCTTCATTCTTCAGTGATTATAAAATGTCCTTTTGATCCATATTTTGAACCTCAACTATTTTCAATTTTTAAAGCTTTTATTTTATTATCACTTCATAATTCTTTTAATAAATTTAAGTCATACTTCTTAGTTTTTGAAAGTTTTGATTTTACAAATTGTTTATATTCTTTTTCATCACTATGGCAACCAACTAATGTCATTGCATGATTTGGAGAAAAATGTTTATATTCTAAAAGATCTGAAATATCATGATTAAAATTAACATCAAACAAACTTTCATAATCAAACATATTGATGTCTCATATTCCGTTTTCTAAATCAAAATAATGACCAACATCACATGCGAATCAAATAGGTTGTTTATATTCAATCATAGCATTTATTGCTAAATCTAATGTTTGTCTATCTACATTTAAAAAACGCATATTTCCTTTTTCATATATATGAGCTGAATGTTCTAATTCATACATTTGATTATATTTATATTGTTTTAATGGAACATGAATTAAAGTTATAAAATCATCCAAATTAACTTTTGTTTTTTTATACATTTCCAAAGGAGTAACATTTTTTATTACATTTAAAACTTTAGCTTTTTTGTTATTTTTTCCAAAAAATTCTAAATTGAATTTTTTTGGCGGTTCACCATAAATTAAAGTTAATAAATAAAATACATTGCTAAGTGTTTCGGTTTTAATTTTGTTAATGTCTTCTTCATCATAAGTTTTTCTTAATTGAATAGCACCCTTTTTTAAAACTATATTAATTAATTTGTTTAAAACATATGAATTTGAAACATTAAAATTGTCTGGCATTACATAACTTGGAACAACTCCATATTTTTTTATAACATTAACAGACATTTCAAAATAACCACCATCACTAAAACCATTTTCCAATAAATCAACAAGCTCTCTTGAATCAAGTTCTTGTTGTGATGTTGATATAATTTTTTCTAAAAATGCATTTGCTCTTTCAAACTTTTCTCAAAATACACAATATGATTGAGAGAATTCAAAATTATCAATACCATTAATTTTCATAAAATTATGTCTTAACATATTTAAAGTTGCAAACATTCAACATCTACCAGATTGTTTTTGATCAGTTATTACACTTGTTGGAATTTGATAATCATTTGAAAATTGAGATATTTTATTTTTTCTTGAATCACCGACAACTGCTACACTATTTATTTTGTTTAAATATAAAGCATTTGTTGCTACCTTTTGATTTTTATCATTTTGCAATTCAATATCTCATTCATTAATTTTCAATAAATCTATTGGTTTAGCATTTTTCATATTACCCCCTTAGTGCTTTCATAAGTTAAATATAACACACCAAATAATTTCTAATATATACAAAATTATTTATATATAATAAGCAAAAATTTACATTTGTAAGTTAATAGAAACAACAAAAATTAAAAAATAAATTTGTTAATCTAATTTATAAATTAACAATAATAATGACATTGATGCACAAGTAAATACATCATTATATTTTTTATTTTAATATATATAATTTAATAATTGTTATCAATATAAGAAAATACTATATTAATTATTAAAATTAAAAAAGTATTCTCACAATAAAATAAGTTTTTAATTTCGTTTTAATCAATAGTCAAAACAAATAATATAATAAATTTTTAATTTATATTAAACATAAAAAAACATTTATAATTAGATACAATCTTTTCTTTACTGATCTATAAGAATTTAAATAAATTGTTTATAGTTAAAATAAAAAAATAACCTAAGTTTTATTAAGGTTATTTTTTTATGAATTATTGTCTTTAAGTTAAAAATTTATTTTATTTTTTCTTAACTGTGTCATGACCACCAAATTTATTTCTTAAAGAAGCAAGTAATTTATTGGCATAAAGATCTGGTTGTTTTAAAGATGTTTGTCTAGCGAATAATGATGAAGCAATTGATGGAACAGGCGTTCCTTGTTCTAATGCTGTTTTAACAGTTCACAATCCCTCTCCACTTGCATTGACAACCCCAGATATAGATTCAAGTTCTTCTTTGTTGTTAAAAACTTCAATCATTAATTCCATAAGCCATGATCTTATGACACTACCATTGTTGTATAGTTTTGCAACCTTTTGTAGATCATAATTATATGGACTATCGTGCATAACTTGAAATCCCTCAGCAATTGATTGCATAATTCCATATTCGATTCCATTATGAACCATTTTACAAAAATGCCCACTTCCAGGTTTTCCAGTATGTAAATATCCTTTAGATACACATAGTTTTTCAAGAATTGGTTCAACAATTTCAATAGCTTCACTTTCTCCACCAACCATCATACAAGCTCCATTTAATGCACCATTAGGACCACCACTTGTTCCACAATCAACAAAATAAATTCCTTTTTCTTTTGCTTTTTTATACAAAATAAGACTATCTTTAAAATATGAATTACCTGTATCAACAATAATTGAACCCATTGGTAAAATACTAATTAATCTTTCAACAGTATCACTTGTTGGTTTTCCGCATGGAACTGAAACCAAAATAATATTAATAAAATTATTATTGTATTCAATCATTTTTTCAATCGAATCAACAAGTTGATAGCCATCATTTCTTAAGCTTTCATATTTTGATTTATTTAAATCATAACCAATTACTTTGAAATTATTTCTATAAAGGTTTTTCAATAAACCTTCACCCATTTTTCCAAGTCCTATTAATCCTATTTTTAATTCTTTATTCATTGTTATCTCCTATAGCATTGTTGTTATTTTCTTGATTCATTCATATATTTACAAATTTATTAATTTTATTTTTATATAAAATAATTGTAATCACAAAAGATAAATAAGAGGCAATAGTCAAACTAATAAATATATAAAAGTATGTTGTTGTTGCCATATCTAAATACATACCCAATAATAATAGGGCAAGAGATAATCCAAATGATAAAACAATTAATAAGATCATAATTGATATAAACATTATGTTTATTTTTTTATCTATCACACCTTGTTTTACTAATGGATTATTAAACAATTTAGCAATTAATCAAATTCCAAACCCTATCATTGCAACAATAAATATTGTTACAGCAATTTGTGAAAATAAATAATTTGCAAAGTTTGCCATTTGCGTTGTTGTTGTAACAGATGTAATTGAATTAGAACCCATATTATTCATTGGTGGTACATTACCATTACTTGGACTATAAGTAATAGTTGTTTTATAAAGCAATGTATTAGCATCAAACAATATTGCGTCAGCTAGTAACATTACAGATCCACAAACTATCAATATCAATATTCATACTTCAGTTTTTAATAAAGTGTTAATGTGATTTACTCATTTTAAAGATTTATTATCTAGTTCTTTTTTATTAACTTGTAAATTAACTTGTTGAGAATTGTTATTTAGAATTTCAATTTTATCAATTGGTTTTTCTAATAAGTTTTTATATAGATTATCATAAGCACCTTTGTCCAAAAATTTTTCTACTGAATAAACAAAAGCGTTTGGAACTTTATCTTTAGCAAACTTTTCAAATACATTAGTTGTTACAATAACATCAGCATCACTTGGTAAATCTTTTAGAGCACAATTTGAAACGCTCACATCAACATTATTATTTTTTACTCATTTTTTAATGATACCAGCTGCCATTGCTGAACTACCCATGCCAGCATCACAAGCAACAATAAGTTTTTTAACTTCACTTCATTTAAATTCTTTAGTTTGAACAACTTCTACTGATGTATTTTTTGAATTAAAAGTCATTCCTTCATCACTAAAAGTAATTTCTTGTTCATTTATAGAACTGTTAAGGTTTTTCTTTTTTTGAATTAATTGAATTATTGTTGCAACTGCAAATGTAACAATAACTCCAGTAATAACACCAGCAATATTTATTCCAATTAATTCACCAGTTGGTGATGTAGAAACTACAGAAATTATAGATCCAGGTGAGACAATTGTGGATGTACCCCCACCTGCAAAACTAAATACTGTCATACTAGCTGCAGCACCTAGAATTGTACTTATTATGTATATTGGTTTTTGAACAACATAAACATAATAAACTTCATGGATACCACCAACAAATTCTACAAGTGATGCACCAGCAGCATTGGCACGTTCTGAACCTTTTTTTCATACAACAAAAGATAAAAGTAATCCAAGTCCTGGACCAGCATTTCCAGCATATAAATAATAAATTGAATGTGGGTTAGCAATATTATTAATTTGTTGTTGTGAAATATCATTTAAACCAAGAGGTGCCATAACTCCATAGTTTAATGCATTGTTTAAAAATATTGTTCTTAATGGTTCTGTAAATATTGTTAATATTGGATAAATATATTTATTTTGACCCATGCTTTGAATAATTAAAGTAATAACAATAGTAATACCATACATGATTCATGGTCATACATAAAACATTATTAGTCCCATTAATATTGCAATAATTGCTAATGAGAAATTTCTTATTAACATTTCAAAACCAGGTTTTACTGTATCAATATAATTTTCTTCAATAGTTTTGAAAATTTTTGTACCTATAGGACCAACAACCATAGCACCAATAATTTGATTTGGATCACGACCAGCAAATCCATTAAAAACGTTTCTACCTATCACTTCATTATAAGTTGTTGTACCCATAACACGATAACCATCACTTGAAACAATAAAATATTGATTACTATCAGTGCCTGTTATTAATTCTTGCCCTGTATAAAATTGATAATTTTCTGGTATATATTTATAAACTGTTTCACCTGCACCATATTGGTCTCATATCGTTGTGGTACCAACAATAATAACAATTGTTAAAAACGCTGATAAGGTGGCTCCCCTTATACCATATATCATTTTTCCAGCATTAATCGCTATTAATAAAGGTAATAATCATTTAATTCCTATGGGAACAAGTTTTCCAAGTTCTGGAGTCACAAATCAACCATGACTTGTAGGGTTATTATAAATAAATGCTGAAGCTCACAAACCTCAAGCAATAAAAACTCCAATTGTAGGCATAATCATCCCACCCATAAATGAACCAAATTTTTGAATTTTTTGCCTCATTCCAGAGTCTGCATTCTTTTTGAAAACACGTTGGGAATTATCTTCTGGTTTTTTATATATTCAACCATGTGTTTTCAAATAATCCATGATTCTATACTTTATTTTTTCCATAATTCACCAACACAAAAAATAACTTATATATACAAATTAATTATATATTGTATAGATATCTATAGAGGAAAAATAAAAAAGATAACAGCAAAAAAGTTATCTTTTTTATTTTTTCAGTGAATTGTAGTATTAAAAATTAATATTAATTCTAAGTTTTTAATATTTAGCAAAATGAAAATTTGAAATAATTATTCATATGTTATTTATCATTTTTTATTTTATTTATGTGTTCTTTTAATTCTTTAGAAATTTCTTCATCATTTAAGCCAACATCAAGAAGTGATTTTATTAATCCTATTTTTGATCCAATATCATATCTGTTTCCAAAAATTATCTTTGCAAAAAGTTTATTAGAGTTAATGCTGTCTTGAATTGCGCTTGTTAACTCAAGTTCATTATTTAGATTTGGTTGTGATTTATTAATAAAATAAAAAATGTTTGGCATGAAAATATACCTACCAACAATTGCTAATTGTGATGGAGAGTTTTCAATATTTGGTTTTTCAATTACACTTCTAACATCAATAATATTTTCGTCTATTTTTCTTACATCAATTATTCCATATTTGTTAACATCTTTTCAGTCAACATTTTGAACTCCAATAACATTTGTTTGCTTTTTATAAAAAATATCAATTAGTTGTTTTATAGCTGGTTGTTGATCTTTTTTCACAAAAATAACATCATCAGGTAACAAAACTGCAAATGGTTCATTGTTAATAAATTTTTCACATATTTTAATTGCATGACCAAGCCCAAGTGCTTCTTTTTGTTCTATAAAAGATATTGATAAACCATTATATAAAAATTTGGAATTAAACCCATTTAAATCTGATTTATTGTTACAAAAAAAATCAATAATTGATTTTTTATTAGATGATAAAACAATAATTACCTCTTCTATTTGTGAATTAATACACTCATCAATAATAAATTGTATTGATGGTTTATTGATAATAGGGAACATCTCTTTAGGGATAGATTTAGTTATTGGCAAAAATCTTGTTCCCAATCCTGCTGCAGGAATAATTGCTTTTTTTACTTTCATAATTATTTTTGTTTCTCCTTGAAACAATTGATTCTTATAAACTGTTAGTCCATTAATTTAATTTATATTAATAAAATAATTTCATTAATATAATTATAATTGATTTGAACTTTTTAAAGTGTTTGATATTTTCTGTAAATTTTAAAATAATGTAAAAATGTATTTCCAATTATAAATCTTGGTTAAAATAAAAAACAACATCTTCATTGTCTTTTATAAAGATATTGTTTTTTATTTTTTAATTAAAGTCCATAATGAATTTAATTTTAAATTCTTCAACTGTACATTTATATTTATCCATTGGCAATGGACCACATGAATTTGAACCCAAACCATTTTGTTTATAATCAATATTAAAGTGAATAAAATCATCTTTAATTAATTCATTTCTGTGTTTTGTTAAAGTTAAGTGCATATCATCATAATATGTTAAAGAAAAATCAAATCTATTTTCTTTTGTTGGAGCATAAACTTTAAATGATAAAAAATCACTCTTAGGTTTAACTCATAAAGATTTGTGTTTATTTCCATTTTCTTGTGGATGTACATAATTAGTAAATGATTGATCAATAGTTTGACTATATAAGTTGTATGGGTTAGCTTGGCAAGAATCACTATAACTTTCACCAGGGCCTTTTCCAAAATATTCAAAACTATCAAATGATTTGTTTAGTTTCATTTTTATTCCAATTCTAGGCAACATTTTTGGAACTATATCATTTGGATCAATTTTTATGGATGAACCAGAGCCAGCTTTTTGTGTCATTTCCTCACTAACATTTATTAAACCACTTGGTTTACCATTTACTTCAAATTCAATTGTATTATTATAATGAATTAAATATCTATATTGAGATGTGAAATATCAAGCTTGATTTACTGCTCCATTTATTGTTTCAACATTTATCATTAAACCATTGTCAGTGTGTTCAATTTCATAATTCATTACACTTTCTGAAAATAAATGAACAAAAAATTGTTTCATTCATATTTGTCTGTATTGATCATTATCATTATCTGTTAAACCTCTTCAGAAGTTTAATTGTGGACCTTTTTCAACTATTAAATTATCATTTTTATAAATTGATCTAATGTTTGAATTTGTTTTATCAAATATAATTTTTAAATCTTTTGTAAATATTTCTAACTCAAACTCTTTATCATTAACTTTTATATAACTATCATCACTAATAATTGGTTTATTTTCTTCAATAAAATTTAATTCAGCATTTTTAATTGATACAATATCACCTTGTTTTGAAAACATAGTGTCTTTTTTATATCTAAGTTCCAAACTTAAAAAATAATATGTATTTTTTAATTTGTTTATTTTTGGAAGTGAAAATTCTTTTGTAGTTCTTGGTAAGATATCATGTAAATCAATATTCGCTTGATAAATGACTCTTCCATTAGAGTTAGTTATTTTTATGCAACTATCATACTGACTTAATAATGTGAAATCATGTCTATTGGTAACAAAAAATTTAGCATTATCTTCTGATAGTTTTAAAACAACTGGAGCTATAACTTCTTTATATTCAATTAATCCAGGTGAAATTGTTCCATCGGGCATCATTAATCCATCAATACAAAAAGTTCCATTTGTTGGATCATCGCCAAAGTCGCCACCATATTTATAATAAACATTATTGTATTGATCTTTGGATTCAATTCCATGATCATATCACTCTCAAACAAATCCCCCTGCAAAAGCTTCGTTTGAATAAAATATTTCAAAATAGTCATATAAAGAACCAGGACCATTTCCCATTGCATGAGCAAATTCACATTCTATATGTGGAAGTTCTTTTCATTTAGGATATTGTCTATCGCCAACATAACCATCTAAAACTGATTGTAGTGTTCTTCTTTTTTCATCATGTTTACCTATTTCAAGTCTTGTATACATATTTGAATGTACATCAACCACTTCACAATCAAAGTCACCTTCATAATGAATAAATCTAGTATCATCTATTTCTTTTATAGCGTTAGCCATATCAATAAAATTTTGACCAAAACCAGTCTCATTTCCAAGAGATCACATTAGAATACATGTGTGATTTTTGTCACGATGTACCATTCTTGTACCTCTTTCAAGATAAGATAACTTAAATTTTTCATCATTACTTGTTCAAGATCAATCACCAGTTAATTCAAAACCATGTGCTTCCAAATCTGCTTCATCAATTACATATAAACCAAGCAAGTCACAAAGATAATAAAATTCTACAACTTGAGGATAATGTGAAGTTCTTACTGAATTTATATTATGTTTTTTCATTATCTTTAAATCTTTTTCTATTTGACTTAAAGGAACAAACTTACCTGTTTTTGGATTATGTGAATGGAAATTAACACCTTTAAACATTATCGGTTTTCCATTCAATAATAAAACTCTTTTGTTTTTAGAAATTTCCCTAAAACCAAATTTATGAGGAACAAACCAAGTTTTCTCATCATTATAAATAACTAGTGTATATAGATTTGGTGTTTCTGCGTTTCACTCATTTATATTATTAAATCTTTGATTGAAAAAAACTTTATCACTGCAATTATTAAATTTATTTGAAAAAATAATGTTTTTATTTTTATCAAATATAGCAATATTTAAATTTAAGTTAGATTCTTCTTTTAATTTTACTTCCAAAGAAAAATCATAATAATTTTCTGATAATCTTTTTGTTTTAATAAAAAAATCATTAATAAAATTCTTTGGTTCTATTAAAATTTCAACATTTCTATATAATCCAGAAAATCATCATTGGTCTTGATCCTCTAAATAAGAACCATCTGATCATTGATAACAAATAATCAATAATTTATTTTCACCATTTTTGATGTACTCATTTAATTTGAATTCAGCAGTATATCTAGACCCTTTTGTCATTCCTATTTCGTTGTCATTTAAATATACTTGCACACAAGAATCTGCATTATGAAGTCTTAATATGTAATCATTATTGTCATCAATGTTTTGGATTATAAATTCTTTATAATAAACACCTGTTGGATTATTTGTAATAACTTTTGGTGGCATTATTGGAAAAGTTCATCAAACATCAGAATAATGCATTTTTCCATAGTTTGCCATTTGTCATGGTAATGGCACAATAATATCATTAAAATTTGTATAATCTATTTTTTTAATATCAGAATTTATTAACTTGGGTGAATCAAACAATTTGAATTTTCATTTTCCATTAAGGTCTATTATTTTCCCCCTATAATTTACATCGTATTCCAATGCTTGTTGTAAACTACTATATTCTTTAAAATAAGCTCTTGGATTTAATCTATTTTTTGATTGTATTAAAGGGTTTTCATAAATCTCAAGTTTATATTTATCCATATATTTATAATGTTCCATAAATTCTCCTTATTTAATTTCTTTTATTAAAGATATTAAAAGTGATGAAGTTCAAGAGAAATTTGTTGTTGATAATCCTTTTTTATTTATAGGATGATAATTTTCTCTCAATGGTTTATTCAAATGTTCTTTTGAACTAAGCGTATTTATAATGCTGTTTTTTATCTTTAAAGCCTTAGTTTTGTCATAGTTATAAATACCCTTTAAAGCAAAGTATAAAAATGAGATTCAAACAGGACCTCTTCAATAATCAACAGGATCAAATCTTTGATTATCAAAAGAAACTGTTGGAAATGGAAACGGCGTTAAAAAATTAGTTTTATTTAATGACTTAATTATCTTTGATGCATTATTGTTAGGAGTGATTTTTATATACAATGGTAAAAATTGTTCTACTGATTTACCATATTCAGTTAGTGGTAAAAGTTTATCAAACTTAATATCATAGTAAAAGTTCTCTTCGTTAGATCACATATATTGATTGATATTATTTTTTAATTGCAAAGAAAGATTAGCTTTTTTTGTAAAATCATTCAAGTTTAAATATTTTTCAATTTTTAATAATGAAATTAATTCTAAGTAATAAAAACTATTTAAACATATTGAGTTTTGGTCACAAACATAAGCTATAGGTAAATTTTCTTTATAGTTTGTAAATGTTGTCATTCTATCCCAATCAAATCTTGGTGCATTATCCATACCAGATTCTCATGATATTGCTTCAATAATAGTTTTTTTATCATTAACAGAATTTCTTTTGTCTAGTGTTGCACCATATGAAAGAAAAAATGGCTGAGATTGAGATTTTCTATTATGCATTCATCATTGTTGAAAATCTATTAGTTTGGGATAAATTTTTTTCAATCACTCAATATCTTTATCTTTTTCAAAAACTTTTAAAACAGATCATGATGCAAGCGGGGGTTTTGTGTTTCTTTCGTTTCAATTAAAACCACAACCACCTCTATCAGATGAATAATTGTAAAATATACAATCAGGTATCATTCCATAGTCTCATGGTCTTAATAAATCATTCTTCTTTATTTGATAATCAAACATTGAGTTAATACAAGCTTTTGCAAGCTCAGTGTTAAAGTAAGATAAACCATAGCTTATTTTAAAAACATCTCAAGCATAAGCTCCAATAAAATCAGTATAAGTTATCGAAGGAACAACAGTGTCATGTTTAAATTTTCCATTTGGAGCCAGTCAATTTCCAATTAATGTGTATATAGATTTGTATGCTATTAATTTACTTTTTTCATCTAAATTTTTAAAAGGTTTTTTATAATCTTGTCATCTTTTATTTAATAATAAAAAGTTGCTAGTAATTTCATTATCATCAAAATTAATCTTAAACTTTTTTCTATTGAAATAAAAACTATGAAATCAATTAATTTTTGTATTTGTTTTATGCTCTAAATTTAATTGTTCAAAACTATAATCAATTGTTTTGATGTTATCTTTTTCTGATTCATTTAATAAAATAATTTTATTTGAATGATTTATTTCAAATGTTTCTTTTTCTTGTTTATTTATTAAAGGATCAAATTTTATAACAAGTTTTTTATTTTCTATTTTGTATGAGTCATAATAATTAACTCAATCATTTTCATCATTTAAACCATTACTAGATTTGTATTTAACTTTTTTATAAAGTTCTATTTTATTACATACTTTTATTTCTAATTTTTCTTTGCTATTTGATTTTAAATCTAATTCAATTAAAGCATCTTCATGATTTATAAAATATATTTTTTTAGTTATATCAATCTTATATTTTTTATTTTTGATTGAAGCATATATTTGCAAATAGCCATTCTTTTCTTCAACTCTATAATCAGTAAAAGTTTTAATAACTTTATTGTTAATAACAAAATAAATATTAGATAATGAATGAGCAATATTTATAGGTATTTCTTGAGAAATAACCATTGGCCCAGTAAAAGACAAATTTCTTTTATTAGATATATAATAACCAAATCATGCACCACAATCAGAAAAAGGATTTGATTTGTTTGTTAATTTATAATTGTATTCAATATCAAATGGTACTTGTTGATAATTTATTTCACTATCTGCTGTAGAAAATCTATTTATATTACTTTCAAAGTAAAACTTGTCTTGCATTATTTATTGAAATAACTTATTAATTCTTTACTATTTTATATATAGAATACAAAAGATTCAATTTGAGAATTTTCTACATGGATTAGTTCTATTTTATCTAGATCAATTCATTTTCCATTATTAGTAATAGTAATTGATTGGTCTTTAGATTTTAATAATAATTTTATATTTTTTAATTCATATTGTTTTGCAACAAGAGAACCAGATAGTGTTTGAACTAATAAGAATTTATCATCAGAAATAATAATTTTTGATGATAGTTCTTTTTTTGCATAAAAACCATAATCATAAGCTGCAATAGTTTCAAATTTAACATTTTGGTCCATTTCTTCAAAATATTTTTTTGGACAAACATCATCAAAATCAATGTCTTTTTTAATTGATGACTCTAAGTCTTCAATCATTATATCCTTATAAGGTTTAACAATACTTATAGTATATAACTCTTTTAATAGTTCATTATTTTTACTATTAAACTCATCTTTTTTAATGTTTTTATTTTTGTATTCAATTTTAAGATTATTGATTTGTTCTTTTAATTGTTTTTTCTTTGTAATAATTTGTTGGATCAAAACATTATCTTTTTTATTTAGTTCTTCTTGTTTCTTTAATTCATTAATATGTTTTTTAATTTCAACATAATCTTTGTCTCATGCCAATTTGTCATTTTTAGCACAACTTAAAATTTCATTGTTAAAGTCACGTGTTGCTTTTCTTAATTCAGATTTTAATTCTTTTTTAATATTAGAAATTTCTTTCTTAAGTTCTTTTTTAGAAATTTTTAATTCTTTAGATTTAGTTTTGTCTAATTCAACATTTATCATTTCTTGAAGTTTATCTTCTTGCTCATAAATTTTAGTAATTTTTTCTTTAGCTAAATCTAGTATTTCGTTTTTCTTGTACTCAAATTCTTGATACTTTTCATTATAAATAAATCTATATTTAAGCTTTGAAATGAAGTTGTATTTATTGATAATTGCATTTTGAGAAATGTTATTTCTGTTTGCAATTTTTGCATCTCTGATTTGATATTCAAATTTAAAATAATATCAAAGATATGCTGGCACTAAAATCAAGAATATCATTACAACTTTTAATATTGAACCTAAATATCAATCGCTAGGCCAAGTTTCATATGGTTCATTTAATGGCGCTCTATCAAAGAATGTTAAGAATAATATTCCAATTGTGATTATAGATAAAACAATACCGAGCGATATTCCAAATATCCTATTACCCATTTTAAATGAACGTATTTCATATTCTTTTTTCATTCTTAAATTAACATAAGATGCAAATATTACTAACCAAGGTAATAAACCTATTCAACCAGCCGCTCCTTTAATTAATTCTAATGAAGAAGCTAAATCTCCTTTTGAAAGCATTAAGAATAACATTAATGGAGTTACAATAATGAATTGTATTCATGTTCCAAATGAACATACACCGTGTCTATTTTCTTTTGATAATCTTTGTCCAAATACTCCTGGTGAAATTTCTGAAAACATAACTTTAACTGGTGCAGATGTTCAAACAATTATTCCACCAATTGCAGAAATAAAGAATATTGAACCAATTAAAATATATGTAATTTTTGCAATAGTTGCATTATCAACACCCATAGGGTGAAGAATAAAGTAAAATAAATTACTAAATGAATCAGCTCAACCAGAAGCTAATCCACCTGTTGGCGGGAACACTGAAACTAATAGTGTACCTAAAACATAAGCAAAACCTATTAGTGAAACTGATATAAGCATTGCTCTAATAAATGTTTTTCTTCCACCTCTAACTTCATTAACATAAACACCTAATGATTGTCCACCATCAGCTGCCATTAAAACTCAAATAAATGTAGAGATTCAAGCAAACCCTAAACCTCCAGTTGTACCTCAAAGATTAAGGTCAGCATCTGCTGCAATTCCTGGTGCTTCAGTTCCAGGAACAGTTGAACTACCTTCAGTACCTGAAATACTTGGTCTTAAAGCGCCTGAATTAACAGATCCAACAATTCATCCAATGATTGCAACCACAAAGAAGAATGCAGTTATACCAATCATTAGACCACCACCTAAAGATGTAACTTTAGAAAGTTTTTTTGTATTTAATGTAGATATAAAAGTAACCAAGAAAAAGAAGGCTACTGCAACCCAAGGTAAAACTTGGTTATATACTGGGTCATTTGTATAGTCACTACCAGTAACAGCAAATGACAAATAATTAATTCTTGATGGTACTGCAGAAAAGAAATATGTTAAATTTGCAAACCAAAACATAAATGATGTTAAGAATGCTACCTTTCTACCAACAGAAACCTGAATTCATGAAGTTAATCCAGATTTTGTACCCTTTTGCAACGAGGCAAATTCAGCAATGATAAATACAAAGGGAAATAAAAACACCACAACAGCAATTAAAAATGCTACCGCGGCGCTTAAACCTAATCCCACATAATTATCAACAACATTTTGAAAGTTAAAAATTGCTAAAAGTGCAACAGATACCATTGCGAACAACGATATCTTTTTATCAACACTTGAAGTTTTTTTCAAACTAAATGTTTTTCTCATATGAGATATCTCCTCCTTAAGATATTGAAATCGTTACGATAAGAATTTTTGATATTGGCAACATTTAAACCAATACATATAAATTATATTATATGAACCACAAATTTATATATATAAGTTTAGTTTGCTGTAAATTCTAATTAAAATAGTTTATTTGTTTTTTTATATAAATATTTTGTTTTTATAAACAAAATAGTAAGTTAGATAAACAGAAATTATATATTTAAATTATTAGATATTAAAAAAACATTGGTTGGACCAATGTTTTAATTAATTTCAATTTCAATTTTATTTTTGTATGGTTTTTCCAATTCATATTTTATTTCAGAAGAGTTATTTAAATTAATTGAAATAGGAGTTTTTTGGAATTCAACACAAACACCAAGATTATTTTGCTTTTTTGTTGTGCTAATAACTTTTTCATAAGAAGCAAAATTGTGGGTGTAAATAACAAAATCTTTTATTTCAGATTTTAATATTATTTGTGAATAATTGTTTTTTAAAATTATTTTATCTTTATTGCTTTTAAAAGGATGGTCAATATAGCCGCCAACTATTTTGTGTTGTTCTTCATTTAATTCATTACTTATTGACCAAATAGAATTAAACTCATTTTTTAATTTAATATTTTTGATTAATAATGGGTTCATATTTTTAGATAAATTATAAAAAGAATCATTATGATCAATATTTATTAAATAATCATTTATATTTTCATCACTTGGTAATTGAAAATAAAAGTGTTGTGTTGGGTTAGCAAAATAACTTTTTTTATTTGACAAAACGTTGTATGTAATAACCATTTTGTTTGTATGGTTTAACAGTTTAAAGTTGATTTTTACTTTATAAAAAGTATCTAGTTCTTTTACATATATATCTTTATAAGCATTAAACGATAGAAACATTTTATCTTTTTTAATGTTTGAAAAATTAAATACTAAATGTGATAAATTTGATCCATTTGAATGAAGATAGTTATTTTTTTCATCAAGTGGTAAGTCATAAATTTGATCATTAAAATTCAATGATTTATTTTCTACTCTACCAGCTATTGGTCCTACAAAAGAGTTTAATAAAATAGAATTAGAATAATATGAAAAACTATTTTCATATTGTAGTAAATAGTTCTTTTCTTTTAACGATATTTCTTTAAATGAAAAGCCAATTTTATTAATTACAATTTTCAATTTGTTTTTATTGATTAAAGAAATATCTTGATTCAAAAATAAATTATTTAAAAATAATTCAAATTCCTTTTTAGAAAGTACCTTACAATCTTCAAGTCCGTTTACAAAAACATCTGATGCATATTTAAAAATATTTTTTTCATCAATTTTTTTATTTTTACTCAACAAAGAATTTACTCATTCATAATGTTTTGACAAAGATTTGTGATTTTTAATTTCATCAATATTATTGGTATTTAAAATGTTCACAATTTGTAAAAGTTCAGATTCCAACCTTACCGGCAATATTGCAAGACCTGCTGCTTCCATTAATCCAATATTTTCTTGTTTAATATTAAATTTGTCTTGATGAAAATGAAAATTACCAAAAGGTCTATTTTGGGAAACAGAATTGTTTCTTAATATTATATAGAAATGAAATTTATCATTAATTTTGTTAACTATTAATGTTGATGAATTATTATCTTTGTTAACTAGCTTTTTGTTTTGAAAATGTTTTCAATTGTTTATTATATATTTTGCAATGCATGCTGTTTCTTCTTTATTATTAGACACAATTTTTATTGCATTCAAAGGTCAATTTAATTGATGAATATACGTCTCATTTGACACTTTTATTTTTCTAATAGTTTTAGCATTCATTAATGGTAATTTATCTTTTCCGCCCTGATAATGGTCGTGACTTAATAATGACCCACCAACAATTGGTAAATCGGCATTTGAACCTAAAAAATATAATGGATTTTTATCTACAAAATCTAGTAAGTTATCAACAGTTTGAAAACTTATTTTCATTGGTTGATGATTGATATTATTAATGACAAAGTGATCATTTAAATAAGCATATGGTGAATATTGTAAAAACCACTTTTGATTATTTGGAAAATCTATAAAATAAACTCTTAAATTCTCTCTTGAATCTTTTGAAGCATTTCCTTTATAACCTATGTTTTCTATACATATAGGACACTTTGGTTCATCTTTATTGTTTATTTGAACAGCTTCTCTAGCTTTTTTTATTTCATCAATTGTTTTTTCAGGTTTTGCTTTATTAATTGATATTCTCATATTCCCATATTTTGATTTATGGTTCCAAATTAGGTTTTTATCATTTTTATCTTTTTTGATGTAATAGCTTAAAAGCGAAATTTTTTTTAAATATTCAAAGGGATTGTTATCTGACAAAATTTTATTTAATTTTTTTTGATCTGTTAAAAACAAAGACATTAAATAGTTTATTTTATTTTCTATTTCTTGATTTGAAAGCTGATTTGTTGATGCTAAATGTTGTCTAATAACATCAATATCAAAGAAGTGTTCTTTATAATTTGTTTTTATATTTTTATCAAAAATAAATTTTTGATTTGAATCAATATTAAGTTCTTGTTTTATAAAATTAAAAATATCTTTAGCTTTAGCTAAAGAAATTATGTTCTCATTTAAAAAACGATTTGTAATTTTATTTAAAGCAACTAGTACCATTTACAACCTCTATTTCATAAACTTCACATGGATAACCAAATTCATTTTTGTATTTATCAATAATTGTTTTTTTGAAAATTTCGTTTGATTTTTTATCAATTAAAGCAATTAAGCAACCACCAAATCCTGCACCTGTCATTCTAATTCCTAATACTCCATCAATGGAATTACCAACTTCATTTACAAAATCTAATTCTTTACAAGAAACTTCATAATCGTTTTTTAATGCAAGATGAGCATTATTTAAAATTTTTCCACATTCTTGAAAATTATTTGAAATAAGATTATTTATAAATTGTTTAACTCTTTCTTGTTCTTCGATTGCGTATTTAGCTCTTTTTCTAAGCGTTTCATCATCAATTAAATTTAAAACATTATTAATTTCAGTTATTGGGATTGAACATAAGTTTTTATAATCATATTTTTTATTAATTTGTTCTAGTGCTTTTGTTGTTTCATAAACTCTTTCATTGTACTTTGATTCAATTAAATTTCTTGGTTTTTTAGAATTGATAACTAAAAAGTTATAGTTTTTTAAATCAAATTCATAATTTTTATAATCAAGTGTTGAGGTATTAAGCAACATGAAATTATTTTTCTTCCCATTAGCAATAACAAATTGATCCATAATTCCATTTTTTAAATTCATGAAATTATTTTCAACTTCTTTAAATATTTTTGCTAATTCTACTGGTGGCACATCATAACCATAAAGTTTAGTAATTTCTTTTAAAACCATAATTCCAAATGATGCTGATGATGATAACCCTGATGAAGTTGGGATTTCTGAATCTACAACCAAACAAAAACCAGCAATTTTATAATTATGGTTAACCAGTGTTTGATAACAGCCTAAAACATAATTTAAAAATGAATAATCTTTATTAAACTTAAAATTATCTTGAATATCAACTTTTCTAATATTATCCTCTTTAAAACTTGTAGAAAAAACTTGAATAGAATCAGATTTACAAAAAGCCGCTTTGATATATAAATTTATGTTTCCTGGAAATACATTACCACCAAGATAATCTATGTGTTCTCCAATTATATTAATTCTAGATGGTGATAAAACATATAATTCAGGTTTTTTGTTATAGGTTTGCTCAAATAAATTTTTTAAATTATTTTTTATTTGATTGTCCATTTCATTTTCTCCTAAATTCATATTCACTTCTAATTATTTCAGACAAAGATATTTTTGTTTCTCAATTCAATACTTTTTTAACTTTATCAGTTGAAGCTGTTAGTATTGCTGGATCACCATCTCTTCTGCCAACAATTTTTGATTTAATATCTATCTTTAAGGTTTTTTTTGCTTCTTGCAAAACTTCTAAAACACTAAAACCAGTTGAAGAACCTAAATTAAAAATATCAGATTTATTGTTTTTCATTGATCACTCAAGTCCTATTACATGTGCTTGGGCTAAATCAACAACATGGATAAAATCCCTGATACAAGATCCATCTTTTGTTTCATAATCATCACCGAAAATATTCATAGTTTTTGATTGATCTAATGCAGTATCAATAACTACTGGGACAAGATGTGTTAAAACCTTTCCCTTAATTCCAATATTTCCACTAGGATGAGTTCCTGCAACATTAAAATATCTAAATATAACAAAATTACCATTGTATGCATTAGCTCAACCTCTAATTAAAGCTTCAGCTGCTAACTTACTTTCTCCATATGGGTTAATTGGTGCTTTTTCATCACTTTCTAAAATGGGAACTTTTTTTGGTTCACCATGAACTGCAGCAGTTGAAGAAAAAATAAATGTCTTAACATTATACAAATTCATTACAGATAATAATATTTCTACAGAATGTAAATTATTATCAAAATACTCTAATGGTTTTAGCACAGATTCTGGTACAACAATTGAACCAGCAAAGTGCATAATTGCTTTAATATCTTTTTCTTTTTCAAAAACTTTAATTAAGTTTTCTTTATCCCTTAAATCAACTTTATAAAATTTAGCTTTTGGGTGTATGTTTGATTCAAAACCTTTGGAAAGATTATCAACCACAACAACATCATATCCTTTATCAATTAATTCATAAACTGTGTGAGAGCCTATATATCCAGCTCCTCCAGTTACCATAATTTTCATAAATACTCCACAAAAATTAATATCCTAAATATTATTTTAAAATTAATGAATGAATTTTTAACTTAAAAAATATTAATTATTTTTTTCAATACTTAATCAATAAATAAAATAAAAATCTTAATTTAAAACTATAGTTTAATAAATAATAAAAAAAGATAACCATGTTTAGGTTATCCCCTAACTGACATGTGAAGTGCAACACTTCAATGTTACATTAAACTCTCGACTTTGAAATATAAGTTGAGAGTTTTTTGTTTTAAATATTTTCTTGATACATTTGGTAAGCTGTTTTATAACCAAACATTTTTCTTGGGATGTTGTTTACTTTTCATTCAAGAGTTTTTATTTTATCTTCACTTACTAAACTGAAGTCAGTTCCTTTTTTATATCATCTTCTAACTATCCCATTTATGTTCTCGTTGGACCCTCTTTGGAATGAAGAATAAGGTTGGCAATAATAAACTTTAAAGTTGAATTGTTTTGCAGTTATTCCCATCATTTGAAACTCTAACCCATTATCAACAGTGATGCTTTTTATTGGGAGTTTTTCATCTCGAATAATGGTATACATTTTAGCCATCATTGATCTAGCGTTTTTACCTTTTATTTTTCTAATAATTGCCAACCTTGTTTTTCTTTCTACTAATGTTAATAAGTGGTAATAACCACTTTGCCTTTTACTAACTATTAGATCAGCTTCTCAATGTCCAAATTCTTTTCTTTTGTTTATCTTTTCTGGTCTTAGACTATAAGGAATGCAGTATTTTCCATCAATTTTAGAAAATATACCTATTTTTCTTCTTTTTCCTTTAACATATTTTCTTCTTAAACAATCTCTTCTTTGTATCTTTCAAATCTTGCTATTGATTCATCTAAATACTTGCCTAGCACTTGGAACTTTAACTAATGGATAGTTTTCTTTTATTCAAAAAATTGTAGCTTCTACACCATGAGATTTAGGATTAAATTTTTGAATAAAAAGATCTGTGAAGTTTTTGTACTTCAACATAAAAAACATATGACAATTTGATTTTCTTCTAATGTATTTTTTGTGAGCATTTGATGAATAATAAATTCCTGTTGAAGATGTGTTTCTTTTTAATTCTCTTGATATTGTTGATTTGTTTTTATTTAAGATTTTTGCAATCTTATTCATAGAATATTTTTCTTTATTTCAAAGAAAATAAATTAAGCATCTTTCTTCTTTTGTTAAATGTTTATAAGTTTTCATAAGCACTCCTAATATTCATTATCTTTTTATTAGTGAACACTTACAAACAAAACAAATGAAGTGCACACTCTTTTTCGAGTGTTGCACTTCACATGTCAGTCGAGCGATAACCATGTTTAGGTTATCTTTATAATTTATAAAGCTAATTAAATTATTTAATAATTTTTGTAACTGTACCAGCACCAACAGTTCTTCCACCTTCTCTAATAGAGAATTTAGAACCATCTTCAATAGCGATTGGGCTAATTAATTTAACAGTAATAGTTGAGTTGTCACCAGGCATAATCATTTCTGTACCTTTTGGTAATTCAATAGCACCAGTAACGTCAGTAGTTCTGAAGTAGAATTGTGGTCTATATCCATTAACAAATGGGGTGTGTCTTCCACCTTCTTCTTTTTTAAGAGCATAGATTTGAGCTTCGAATTCTGAATGAGGTTTAATTGAACCAGGTTTAGCTAATACTTGTCCTCTTTCAACTTCGTCTCTGTTAATACCTCTTAATAATAAACCAGCGTTGTCACCAGCTCTAACTTCATCTAATTGTTTTCTAAACATTTCCATACCAGTAACTACAGCTTTTCTAGTATCTTTAATACCAACGATTTCTACTTCATCGTTTAATTTTAAAGTACCTCTTTCAACTCTACCAGTTACAACAGTACCACGACCTGTAATTGTCATAACGTCTTCAACAGCTAATAAGAAAGGTTTATCAGTATCTCTTTCAGGAGCTGGGATGTAGCTATCTACAGCGTCCATTAATTCATCTAATTTAGCTTCTCATTTAGCATCACCTTCAAGACCTTTTAAAGCTGAACCTTTGATGATTGGAGCATTGTCACCATCAAAACCATAAGATTTTAATAATTCTCTAATTTCCATTTCAACTAGACCGATCATTTCTTCGTCATCTACCATATCACATTTGTTTAAGAAAACAACGATTTTAGGAACCCCTACTTGTCTAGCTAATAAGATGTGTTCTCTTGTTTGAGGCATTGGTCCATCAGTAGCAGCAACTACTAGAATAGCCCCATCCATTTGAGCAGCACCAGTAATCATGTTTTTAACGTAGTCAGCGTGACCAGGACAATCTACGTGAGCGTAGTGTCTTTTAGCAGTTTCATATTCAACGTGAGCAGTATTAATAGTAATACCTCTTGCTTTTTCTTCTGGAGCTTTATCAATTTCATCATATTTCATAGCTTTAGCTCCACCTTTTTTAGCAAGGTATGTACATAAAGCTGCAGTTAATGTAGTTTTACCATGGTCAATGTGTCCAATTGTACCAATGTTAACGTGTTCTTTACTTCTATCAAATTTTGCTTTTGCCATTTTAATCTCCTTATTAAATTAATTAAAAACATATATAAAGCATAATTAATTATATATTATTGTTATATTTTTATTTTTATTTTTTTGTTCTTGATGAAACAACTTCTTCAGTAATTGATTTTGGCGCTTTAGCATAGTGACTAAATTGCATTGTATAATTACCACGACCTTGAGTGAAAGATCTTAAATCAGTTGCATATCCAAACATTTCTTTTAATGGAACTTTAGCTTTAATTACTTGAACATTATTTCTTTGTTCAGTTCCTTCGATGTTTCCACGTCTAGAAGAAATGTCACCCATAGTGTCCCCAAAATATTGCTCAGGGACAATAACTTCAACCCCCATAATTGGTTCTAAAAGAACTGCACCTGCTTTTTTAGCAGCTTCTTTTAAAGCCATTGAAGCAGCAATTTTATAAGCCATTTCAGATGAGTCAACATCATGATAAGAACCATCATATAATGTAGCTTTAATATCAATCATTGGGTATCCACTTAAAGGACCTGATTTTAAAGCTTCTTCTAAACCAGCTTTAATTGGTTTAATATATTCTTTTGGAATCTTACCACCAACTATTTTATCAACAAATTCAAAACCTTTTTCTTCGTTTGGTTCAAATTTAATTAATACGTGTCCATATTGACCACGACCACCTGATTGTTTAATATATTTACCTTCAGAATCAGCTTCTTGAGTAAATGTTTCTCTATAAGAAACTTGAGGAGCACCAACAGCAACTTCAACCTTGAATTCTCTTCTCAATCTATCAACAATAATGTCTAAGTGTAATTCACCCATACCCGCAATAATTGTTTGATTTGTTTCTTCATCAGTATAAGTTCTAAATGTTGGATCTTCTTCAGCTAATTTACTTAAAGCAATACCCATTTTTTCTTGATCAGCTTTTGTTTTAGGTTCAACAGCTAATGAAATAACAGGTTCTGCAAAGTTCATTGATTCTAATATTATTGGTGAGTTTTCAACACAAAGTGTATCACCAGTTGTTGTATTTTTTAAACCAACAACAGCACAAATATCACCAGCTCTTATTTCATCGATTTCATCTCTATTATTAGAGTGCATTTTTACAAGACGAGAAACTCTTTCTTTTTCGTCTTTAGTAGAATTTAAAACATATGATCCTTTTTGAAGAACACCAGAATATACTCTAATGAAAGTTAACTTACCAACGAATGGATCTGTTGCAACTTTAAATGCTAAAGCTGCAAAAGGTTCATCATCTTGATTGTGTCTTTCAACTTCTTCTCCATTAAGAAGACCTTTAATTGGAGGAACATCAATTGGAGATGGAAGATAATCTACAACAGCATCTAATAATAATTTAACCCCTTTGTTTTTAAATGCAGTACCACAAACAATTGGATGGAATTCAGCTGTTAAAACACCTTTTCTAATACATGACTTAATTTCATCAATAGTTAGCTCTTCGCCATTTAAATATTTTTCCATTACTTTATCATCAAAGTTAACTATTTCTTCAATCATTTTTGTTCTTCATTCTTTTGCTTTATCCATTAAGTTAGCTGGAATAACATCTTCTTTAAAGTTTTCTTCAGGTTTACCATCAAAAATAAATGCTTTCATTTGCACTAAGTCAATAATACCTGTAAAGTTACTTTCAGCTCCTATTGGATATTGGATTGGAACAGCAATTGCTGATAATCTTTCTTTTAAAGATCTAGCACACATTTCAAAGTCAGCACCAGTTTTGTCCATTTTATTAACAAAAACAATTCTTGGAACTTTATATTTACTTGCTTGTCTTCAAACAGTTTCAGTTTGAGGTTCAACACCATTTTGAGCGTCAAGAACAGTTACAGCACCATCTAAAACTCTTAAAGATCTTTCAACTTCAACTGTAAAGTCAACGTGTCCAGGAGTATCAATTAAGTTAAGTTCAAATCCCTTTCATGTAACATAAGTTGCAGCTGATGTAATAGTAATACCACGTTCTTTTTCTTGTTCCATTCAGTCCATAGTGGCACCACCATCATGAACCTCACCAATTTTGTGTGTTCTACCAGCATGGAATAAAACTCTTTCTGAAGTAGTAGTTTTTCCAGCATCGATGTGAGCCATGATACCGAAATTTCTAAACTTGCTTAATTCAAATTTTCTTGCCATGTTGTATCCTTTCTAAAATCTCAAGTGTGCAAACGCTTTGTTTGCTTCAGCCATTTTGTGAGTATCTTCTTTTTTCTTGAAAGAAGCTCCTGTTCCTTTTGAAGCATCAATGATTTCGTTTGCTAATTTTTCAACCATTGATTTTTCATTTCTATTTCTTGCAGAAAGAATTAATCATCTTAAACCAAGTGTTTGTCTTCTTTCTTTACTTACTGGAGTTGGAACTTGGAAATTTGCCCCAGCAATTCTTCTAACTCTTAATTCTAATGAAGGCATAATGTTGTTTAAAGCTTTTTTAAACACTTCAATACCTTCTTCTTTTGTTTTTGTTTCAATTAATTTAAATGAATCATAAACAATGTTTTGAGCTAGACCTTTTTTACCATCTAGCATTACTGCATTGATAGCTTTAGTAACTAATTTTGAGTTATATACAGGATCTGGTAACACATTTCTTTTTTCTGCTCTATTTTTTCTCATAGTAACTTACTCCTTATTTATTACCTTGTCCATTATCTTTAGGTTTCTTAGCACCATAACCAGATCTTTCTTGTCTTCTTTTATCTACACCAGAAGTATCAAGTGTACCTCTAATAATATGGTATCTAACACCAGGTAAGTCTCTAACTCTTCCCCCTTTGATTAACACAACACTGTGTTCTTGAAGGTTATGTCCTTCACCAGGGATGTAAGCCAAGACTTCGTAGTTATTTGTTAATCTAACCTTTGCATACTTTCTTAACGCAGAGTTTGGTTTTTTAGGTGTCATTGTACCAACTCTTGTACAAACCCCTCTTTTGAATGGAGATGGGTTAGCTTTTCTTTGTTTAGTTAAAGAATTGTAAGAATAATTTAATGCAGGAGATTTAGATTTTTTTACTTTGTCTTTTCTATCATGTCTAATTAACTGTGATATAGTAGGCATTATTTGTCTCCTTTTCTTTACAACTTATCCAAGTGTATCATATCACTGGGATAAAAAAAATAACTCGTTAAATATTATACTATAAGTTTTCAAAAATAAAAATAAAAACTTGACTGTCTTGGTTTGTCTTAGTTTCAAGCGATTCAGTTCATTTAATAAATTTATTTATTAAGGATTAAATGATGAACCATTGTGAGGCAAAAGCAATAATTTCAAAATAAATAAATGTATACATATAAAATATGTGAACTTAATAAGATTAAATAATTTTGTATAAAAATAAATTTTCACATAAAAATCAATGTTAATAATAAATAATATGGATAGAAAATCTATGAAAGCAAATAAGGAGAATGTTTCATAAACATAAAATGAAAAAAGGTAGTTAAAGATAATTAAAAAAAATAATTAACAATTTTAAAATACAGGTTTAAAAAAAGATGCAAGCTAATATAAATTAGCACACCTATTAAAAATTAGTGATAAAATCATACGCACTCAACACTCTATTATTGTTGTTATTTTGTGTAATTTTAAAGACTTATACACGTCTAATATAATTAAGCTTTAGAATATCTACTACTTGTCATAACCCATGAAATAAATATATATTTTAAAATTTCTTTTTTTTGATAACTCTAATAAATCCATAATATTTTTCATGTTTATAATATAAAACCATAAAGTTACCACACAAGCTAAAACTGTAACTAATAAAGCAATTCCGGATAATAACTGATAACCCATTGCAAACGGAAAGTAAGTTGTTGAAATCATACCAAATAGATTTTGAGAGTATGCTAGAAAAACTATTAAATTTAATACCATGAATATTAACAACTCAAAAGTTGTTTGTATTATTCTGATTTATTTAACAAAATGGAAATTCAACATAACATCAATTTAATTGATAATTTCTATATGAATTTGAATATCTTTTAGAAATGATTGAATCTATAATAATTTCATAATGTGGAATAAATTTGAAATTATATTTAACATCAAGTTAATTTTTGTTAACTCATATATCTTTTATGTAATAAAAATTTATTTATTATAAGTACTATATTTAACGATAGCGAAAGCGCAAAAATAGTAAAAAGTATATGAACAAATGAAAACAAACTATCACTTTTCAATATTGTATTGCATACTTTTTTTGTAAGATTAATAATAAAATAAATAACCCCAATTGCTAAACATATAAAAAGTGAAACACTTCCAACATATTGAATTATTAAACAAAAGGTAAATAAGAAAATCAAATTTTATCAAACAATTATTCTGGATAAATAATAAATATTATCTTGTATATTTTTATAAAGATTTCTTTTAATGTAAAAAAGTATTTAATCCACTTTTATAAATATGTTCATCTCATTTTTTTATAATCTTTGCTTTAAATATAAATAGGTAACATCTTAAAATTAAATTTAAATTTTTTTCATTGATATAGAAATGATCTTTCTTTTTTTATTATTTTTTATAAATGCTAAAAACTTCTTAAGAATTTTTATGATTTATTTAATATTCAATCATCTCAACAAAATAAGCTTCTAGCATTGATTTAATAAAGTGTTTCTTTTAGGTAACTTAATCCAAAAAATATTTTAAACTTTTTTTCTATAAAGATAATTTATCAAAAAATAGGATTATATCTGTATTACTAATATCGTACTTAAAAATATAAGTTTATAAATCTAATAAATACCAACATAGTTTTAAATTACAAATAATAGATATTAGTTTTAAATAAGCATAATCTAATAAATCATAAAAAATTGACAAAAAAAGCATGGTATAAATACCATGCATATTAAATATTATTTTTAAATGTAAAGTTCAATCATGTTTTGCAAGCTACCAAATTTTTCAATCACTTGTTCTTTAGAGGCATCAACAAATATTTCACCATTTTTTAAAAGAACTATTCTATCAGCTAAATACTCAATTTCATCCAAGTTATGACTAACTAGAAGAATATTCATTTTGTTTTCTTTTGCATACATTTTAATAAAAGTTTTTATTTTGTTTCTTATTGTTATATCTAGCCCTGTAGAAAGTTCATCAAGAATTATAATTGATGGTTTATGTAAGATTGAAAGCAAACAGTTCAATCTTTGGTTTTGACCACCAGAAAGTGATGAAGCATTTTTGTTATAAAATTTGTTAATACCAAATATTTCAAGCATTGCATCAAGCTCACTTTTACTAATATTTGTTTCATAAATATCATTAACAAATTTTACAACTCTTTTAACCTTTATTCCTCTTGGGAATGATGAATCTTGAAATTGAATTCCTATTTTTTCTAAAAAAGAATTTTTATAATCATATTTATAATCAATTGAACCAGATGTAGGTTTATTTAAACCTGCTATCATTTCCATAAGTGTTGTTTTACCAGCACCATTACCACCAA
Organism: Malacoplasma iowae; assembly: GCF_900660615.1. Classification (GTDB taxonomy): domain Bacteria; phylum Bacillota_I; class Bacilli_A; order Mycoplasmatales; family Mycoplasmoidaceae; genus Malacoplasma; species Malacoplasma iowae. The sequence goes on from NZ_LR215023.1 coordinate 1,195,657, forward strand.
GAACTGCAACATTTTCGCCATCGTAAAAATTTATATTTAATTTATTAATAACAGTAAGTTCTTTATATTTTTTAGTTAATTCTTTTGTTTCAATTAAAGATTTTTTATTTGAGCTATTATCTATAATAAATTTATCATTATAGTTTTTATCTTCGGTTTTTTTAAATTCTGATAAGATGTGACTTAAACTATTGTTTTCCATAATATGTTACCTACTTGTTCATTTAAAGAATTTTAATGAAACAAAACCAAAGATAGCCATTCATACAAATGGTAAGATTAAAGTTATTATTTTTTCAGCCTTACCTAAAATTAAAATGTTTTTACCACTACTATTAAAGTATCAATATTCTTTATATATATCAAAAGGGTTACCTTGAGTTGTATGATCAAAGATATTGATGTCTTTTATTGGCATTTGACCAGGCACTTGTTGAAACATTGATGCAGCTGGTGGAACAATTTGTTCCATTGATGGTAAATGAACATTTCCATTTCATGATTCTAATATCATATTAGTTGGTGCTTTAAATGGAGATAAAGCATAACCCAAATATCAAAGTGGTTCTATTTCTCTTACTGTACCAATTGGTAAAACCATTGCTGTTAAAAATTGAGAAGTAATTAAAACAGTAGTACCAATTGCTTGAATTGCTGGTGTTGATTTAAAAATTGCTACAAGCATCATACCAAACACCAATCCAACTATAGTTAACATTAATTGACCTCAGATAAAACCAATTCAATTAACATTTTCTAATGTTTGTCTAAAATTCATTGATATTAAAGCGGGTTTAACATTTTGAATTCCTTCTGCTACAACCTCACCACTTGTTCAATGAGGGATACCAAACATTAACATTGAGAATACTATACATCAAACTATTGATGCGAATATGATCATTAAATAATATAAAATTGCTACTCACAAAAATGATGATGCTTTAATAGGTGTACTCCCTATCCTTTTAAGTAATGAAGATTTTTTAAACTCAAACATCAAAGTTGGCATTGATGTAGTAGTAATAGACATTGGTGCTATAGCCAATGCACCACCTAAAAGTTGAGAATAACCTAACACACTCCCAAGTATAGCAATGAATATTATTGGAAATACAAATGCAAAAAATGGTCCAAATATTCCTCTTCAGAAAGATTCATTGATTAACCCGAATAATGGTTTTCATCCGATAAATAAATTTTTAAAATTTATTCGATTATCTCTATGTATCTTCATATTGCTCCTTTCACTATGCTAAATATTTAATACTAAATATTAAGTACTAAATATTTAGTACTTATATTATATAATATTTTTGTAGGAATCAAACTTTTTTGGATAGAACAAAAAAGTATATATAATATTAATATTGTTTTGGGGGCAATATGGTTAGATTTATAATTTTAGGTTTAATTGATATGAAACCTATGTCAGCATATGAATTTGATAAATTATTAACTGATTCAATTAAAAATTTTTACAATATAAAACAGTCTCAGGTATATATTGAATTTAAAAAATTAAAGGCTTTGGGTTTTTTAACTTCTGAATCAACTATTTTAAATAATAGAGTAAAAGAAATATACAAAGTTACAGATCTTGGTAGAAAAGAATTTTTTAAACTTCAAGAAGAAATAGATGTAGAGGCTGAAAGATATTTAGATGTTAAATTACTTTTTTTAGTTAGAACTTTTTTTGGATTTTATTTGTCAGATGAAAAAAACATATTGTTTTTAGAAAAATTAAAAACAATTGTTACAAACAAAATTAAAACATTAGAAAACCAAGCAAGTGTAATCAAAAATAGTGAATCTAATAATGCTAAAAATAGAGATAAATGATATTGACAACAAACTATTAAATATGGATTAAATTCATGAAATTATACTTTGAAATGAATAGATGAATTAATTATTGGAATAAAAAATAAAGAATGAGAGAACAACTAATATTTTAGATTTACTAAATGCGATTATCGCATTTTTTTAATGCCTTTAAAAAACGTTTTTTCTTAAATAAAATACATTATTTAAATAAAAAACATATAAGCTATAAACTTATATGTTTTAAAAAATTAATAAACTGTTTTATAAAGATAAAGACCACAACCATCAGCCTTTGCTTGGCTTGAACCTTTTTTTGGGTTATCAAGATAATAATTAATATCATCAATAGTTGTTTTATTTTCATTATGGTTTAATAATGTCCCAACTATCATTCTTATCATGCTTCTTAAAAAACCATTACCAGTAAAATAAAATAACACATAATCATTTTCTTTAACTATTCTAATGTTTTCAATTTTTCTTATACTGTTGATTGATTCTGAAGTACTATAAGATAAAAAATTCTTTTCGCCAATAAAGTTTTTGCTAGCTTTTTTTAATTTTTTAATATCAATTGGTTTGTTGTATTGCAAAACATAATTTCTTTCAAAAATATTAAATTTACCAGTATTAACTTTATACAAATAAGTTTTTTTCTTAATTGAAAATCGAGAATGGAAAGAAGAATTAACTTCTTTAATAGATTTAAAGAAAATATCTTCTGGTTGTTTGATTAACATTTGCTTAAAAAGAATTTTTTTATCTAATTCATATTTTGTTTTAAAGTGAAAACATTGATCAATAGCATGCACATATTTATCAGTTCTTCCTGAACCATAAATATTAGTTTTTTCTTTAGTTATTTCAGACAAAACATTTTCAATACAACTTTGAACTGTTCTAATTGAATTATCATTTTGTTTTGCTCAACCTGAAAACATAGAACCATCATATGCAACTTTTACACAATAAGTTTTTTCCATATATTAATTTTTACCAAACATAATAATTGCATCTAAAAGACCTAAAGGTGTAATATAAACAACTTTACCAAGTGCTATCATTGAAATAAAAAATCCTAATAGCATACACATAAAGGCAAAAAATATTCAATCACCTAAGTGAATTTTATAATCTCTATATCTTGTTCTAGTTTGATTTGGATCATACCCTCTTGCTTCCATAGCATTTGCAAGTTCATCAGCTTTTTTGAAAGCGATGGAAAATAAAGGAACTATTAAAGAACTAAGAGATTGTAATTTATCAATATAGTTACCATTAACAAAATCCAAACCTCTTGAAGCTTGAGCTTTAAGAATTCTATTAGATTCATCAAGAAGTGAAGGAATAAATCTAATTCCTAAAGCTATTGTTGTAGATCATATTGTAATTGGTAATCTAAATATTCTAAGAGGATTTAATATATCTTCCAAAGCATAAGTTAGTTCAACTGATGATGTTGTTGATGTTAATATTGTAACAACAACTATCATTAGCAAAACCTTTATAGAAACATAAAGCATTAAAGTAATTGCAAATGAACTAAAACCATATCAATTAGTTGTATATAAATACAAATATAAATTATTATTCTCAACACTAGATACAACTTTATAATGTTTAGATAATAACGTTACAACATCATTAAATGATTTATTTTCCATTAACATTTCAGGTTTTATAACTGCAAAACCATTGGTGAAAGTTAAAGTTTGATCAGTTTTTATAACAGTGTTAATTCCTATATCAGCTGGTAATGATCCAGTTACAAAATGACCACCTCACATATATCCTTGCAAAAAAGTTTTACCATCTATTATAGTTGTATTTGCAAACTTAGGTTGGAATAGTAAATGAACATTATCTTCAAAATTAAATATGACACCAGGGCCTTTATAACTAAATCAATTAATAAGTGTTAACAAAACCATCATGACTAATATAGATTTAAATATGTTAACCAATTTTTTTATTGGTAATTTTGCTATGAAATAGATTGAAATAACAACAATGCTTAAAACAATTTGAAAAAAGAAACCAAAAGGAATGAATATCATCACTATAAATAGAATACAACAAATAAATTTTAGTGATGGATTCATTCTATGAATTAAAGAATTACCAGCTATATAACCATTTGTGTTCATATTTTATTTTCCTTTCGTAATTCTTTTTTTATTAGCTATTGAAGTTATAGCATCAGCTAATTCATCACATGTTCTTGGTTGTAAGTCGTATAACTGTTTGAACTTACTATTTTTTGATGATAGTTCATTAATAACATTAATAACTTTAGGGATTTCCATTTTTGTTTTTTCTAATAATATTGGATTAGTAAATACTTCATAAGGTGTCCCATGTAATAATATATTACCATTATCCATAACAATAACATTATCAGCAATTTCTAGTACATGGTCCATTGTATGTGTTATTACTATTACAGTTTGCCCACTTCTTTTTGCTTCTTGTATTATATCCATCATTTCTTGTTCACCCTGAGGGTCTAGACCTGCTGTTGGTTCATCAAAAATTAATATTTTTGGTTCAATAGCTAAAATACCTGCTATAGCAACACGTCTTTTTTGACCACCTGAAAGACCAAATGGATTTCTTAATAAGTAATCTTCAGTTAAACCTAGTTTAGTAAGATATTTTTTGGCATCTTCATATGATACTTTATCTTCAGAAATATAATCATAGTCATATGTTTTTTTAAACAATATTTTTTTTGTATCTTTTTTAAAGAACAAAACTTTAACTTTTAATCTTTTTTTCTTTTTAAATTTAAAATCATAAAAATTAAAAAATTGGTCACAATAACACTTTATTTCAAATTCTTTACAAAGATTATCAAAATCATTTGTAATAATGTTTTTAATGTTTTCTTTATTAATTAAAAAAGATTTGTGCTTTGGTATACCTAAAGATTTTGGTCCAAAAGAAATGTCTTTTTCAATTGTGTCTTTAAATAATTGATATTCAGGAAATTGAAAAACCATACTAACAATTCTTCTAAGTAATTTTGGTTTTTTTATTTTTCTTTGCTTGCCGTGAATTTCAAAACCATCTGCATTTATATAACCTTTTCTACTTTTCAATAAACCATTAAAGTCTGATACTAATGTTGATTTACCACTACCAGAGTTACCTATTATGAAATGAATTTGATTCTTTTTAAAAACATATGAAAAATTATCTACAGCTTTAATTGTCTTATTATCACTATTAATAAATTCACATGTTAAATCTTTTACAGCAATTATTTCATCATCTTTAAGATGATAGTGATATAAATCTTTTTTTCCTTTACCTATTTTTTGCATACTTCATCCACCAACTCTTTTAAATTAATGGTTATTTTTGATAATACATTTTTATCTTTTAATTGTTTTGACAATTTAATTAAAAAAGGGAAATCTAAAGACATTCTTTTTAAAGAAACTTCATCCACAAAAATTTCATTGGGTTTACCAATCATTTTTATTTCCCCTTTTTCAAGAACAATAACTTTGTCAGCATTCAAAACTTCATCCATATCATGAGTAATTGATATGATTGTTTTATTAGCGTCTCTTTTTAAATCTAACATTATTTGCTTTAATTCTTTTTTTCCTCTAGGGTCAAGCATTGATGTTGATTCATCAAATATCATAATTCTAGGATTCATTGCAAGTACAGATGCAATTGCAACCCTTTGTTTTTGCCCACCTGATAATGATACAGAATCCTTATCTAATAAATGGGTGATATCTATTGTTTTTGCGACTTCATTAATTATGTTACGCATTTCTAAAGGATCAATTTTTTTATTTTCTAATCCAAAAGCTATATCATCTTCTGTTGTTAAACCAATAAATTGACTATCAGGGTTTTGAAATATAATTCCTACATTATCTCTTAAAAATTTATTATTGTAGTAATTTATAGGGGTTCCAAATATTTTTATTTCACCAGATAGAGGTTTTAAAATATTCGTTAAAACTTTAGATATTGTAGATTTTCCACTTCCATTATGGCCTATAATACATACATACTCATTTTCAAAAATTTTAAAATTAATGTTTTTAAGATTTAAAAGATTGGGGTCCAAATTATAACTAAAATTTATGTTATTAAATTCAACTGCTACTTCTTTTTCGTTTTGTGAGTTATGATTTTTGTTGTCCATAAATAAATCCCAATTCTTAAAATTATATAAATTATAAAATAAAAAAGAATGAAATTAAGAAATTCCTACTTCCATTCTTTTAACAAAGCATACCACACAAAATAAACTATTTAGTTTTTTTAGCAACTTTACTTGTTGCTGGTTTTTTTGCAGGTGTTTTAGAAACAGTTTTAGTAGCTGGTTTTGCCACTGGTTTTGCAGCTGGTTTGCTAGCAGTTTTGTTTGTTGGTTTAGCTACTGGTTTAGTAGTTGCTTTTGCAACTGGTTTTGCTGCCGGTTTGCTAGCTGATTTAACTACTGGTTTAGCAACTGGTTTTGCTACCGGTTTGCTAGTAGCTTTAGTTACTGGTTTAGTAGTTGTTTTTGCAACTGGTTTTGCAGCTGGTTTGCTAGCAGTTTTAGCCACTGGTTTAGTAGCTGGTTTAGTTGTTGCTTTATTAACTGTTTTTGCAACCGGTTTTGCAGCTGGTTTACTAGCAGTTTTTGCAACTGGTTTTGTTACTGGTTTGCTAGCAGTTTTAGTTACAGGTTTAGTAGTTGGTTTTACTGTTGGTTTACTAACTACTTTTGCAACTGGCTTTGCAGCAGTTTTACTATCAGTTTTAGCTACTGGTTTAGTAGCTGGTTTTTTAGAAACAACTGGTTTTGTTTTAACAGCTGTTTGAACAATTTTTGGTGGAGTTGTTGGATTTTTACTTTCCTTAACTTTTCTTTCAACTTTATAAATTGGTTTGTAATAAATTGGTTTTTCAGTAACTGAAGATTTTTTACCTTCTACTTTTTTATTTGATTTAGTTTTATTTGATTTGTTTTGTTGTGATTTATCAATTAAAATCTTAACCCCTAGACCCATAGTTGAAGAAATTGAAACATTTTGAATGTAAGTTCCTTTAACTGATGCAGGTTTTTTAGATACTAAGAAATCAAGTAAGAATTTAATGTTTTCAACAACCTTTGCATCATCAGCATCAACTCTACCAACTTTCATATGGATATTACCATATTGATCTGTTCTATATTCATCAATACCAGCTTTGAATTGAGCAATTGTTTTAGGTAAATCTGTTGTAACATTACCTATTTTTGGATTAGGCATTAAACCTCTAGTACCTAGTATTTTCCCTAATTTACTTAAAGCAGGCATCATTTTAGGAGTTGTAATTATTAAATCAAATCCTAATCAACCTTTTGAAATCTCTTCAATTTTTTCTTTATCACCAGCAAAGTCAACACCTAATTTTGATGCATCTTTATCAGTTAAACCTTCATCTAATACTAATATTTTCTTTTTCTTACCAAAAAAGTTAGGTAAAGAAATAGAACCTCTTAATTGTTGATCTGATTTTGAAGTTTCTAAATTTAATTTAACTGCTATATCGATTGAGGAAACAAATTTTGTTTTTGAATGTGCTTTTACTAATTTAACAGCTTCTTCCATTGAATAGAAAGAAGTTTTATCAAAATTAATCTTTTGTTTTTTAGACATTATGATTTGCTCCCACTATTTTTATATGGACTAACACCTTCAATTTTTATTCCCATTTGTTTCGCTGTTCCAGCAACTAATCTTAAAGCTGCTTCTTCATCATTTGCATTTAAATCTTTCATTTTGTATTTAGCTATTTCTAAAGCTTTTTCTTTTGAAATAGTAGCAACTGTTTCAGTTTTAGCATTCTTTGAACCAGAACTTATCCCTGCTGCTTTTTTTAATAAAACAGCTGTAGGAGTTGTCTTAACTTCAAATTTAAATGATTTATCTTTATATGCTGTAATAATACAAGGAATAACTTCCCCATTTTGATCTTTTGTTTTGTCATTAAATTGTTTAGTAAATTCTGCCATGTTAATTCCAATAGAAGCTAAAGCAGGACCTGGTTTAGCTTGACCACCAATTAACTCGATTTTGGCAATTCTTGTAATCTTTGGATCTTTAAAAGCCACAAGCAACTCTCCTTATAAAATATTTATAATAAAACGTTCTCTACGTGGTTTGGCGGCATACATATAAAATATACCTTCCACATGCTTTGTGCATAAAAATATATGCTTTTTAATTGTACTATATTTACATCAAAAACAATAGCATAAATTTTATAGTATTCTTGTTGTCCACTAATATGATAAGAATTAAAAAAGTATGTGTATTACACACATACTAATCTATTAGCTTAAATTATCTTCAATTTCTTTTTTCAAAATCAAAACTATTTTCTCTAGCATATCCTTGACTTATGATTTGTTTAGCTAATTCATTTTTCTTTTCAATTTCTTCTCTTTTTTGTTGAAGTTTAGATTTTTCAACTTCAATTTTTTTCAAAAATTCAGAAAGACCACTAATTATAGCTCTTTGACTTTCGCTATTTGCTTTGATTCTTCCAAGATCAATTCTTGAATGGTCATATTTAAATAAGTTATCAATGTTAGATTTTTTAGTTTCTTTTTTGTTTTTATTATCAAAATCTTTTTCAAAAGGTTTAGTTTCAAAACTTATTTCATTATCAGATAATTGGAAATCTTCATTTCATTTCAAAGCATCATTTAAATTTTTATCATTAGAAACAACATCGTCATATATGTTTCTATATAAGTTTTCTTTTTCTAAATCAAACATATTTTCTGGGTTTTCATTATCATCAAACAAAGTCTCACTTGATTCAAATGCTTCCCCTATTTTTTCAATATTATCTGAAGTAATCTCTTCTGGTTTATCAAAAGCAGATAGATCAACTAATGGTTCTTCTCCAATACTTTCATTAAATTTATCAAATAAATTTTCTGTTTCAAAATTTATTTCATAATCATTTTCTTGTTGTCCAAATTCTAAATCATTAATAGAATCATCAAATGAATCCACATTATCTTCGCTTACAACTCTTGGCGGTAAAGAAATTTCTTCATTAAATTCAAATTCATTTTCCATTGGACCTAAATCAATTAATGAATCTTCTACTGAATTATTCTTGCTTAAATCTTGTTCAAAATTAAATTCATTGTTATTTAAAAAGTCATAATCAAAAGTGTTTCAATTTTCAGATTTTGAATTTGCATTATTATATCCACCAAATTTTTCATCTAAAACAGAATCAATATTAGAATTAATTTCATTATTTATTGAACCACTAATTTCATTTTCTTGATTTTGATTACTAGAGTAGAATCCAAATTTTTGATCTAATACACTATCAATTACACTATCAGATTCATTTGAAACAAAACCATATGAAGCAACTGGTGTTTCATACCCACCAAATTTACTATTTATTACATCATCAAAATTTTCAAAATTAGATTTTGTATCATTTAAATTAGCAACAACCTCTTGATTATATCCACCAAATTTACTATCAAGAACATCATCAATATTTTTAAATTGATCATCATTTACTTTTGAATCAAAATTTTCTAAATCAAAAGGAACCATATTTTCATAAAAATCTTGAACACTTATAAAATGGTTAGTTTCTAAATTTAAATCAGTTGCAACAATTTCATCTAATTTAATTATTTCACCATTATCTATTAATTCATTTTCATCATTATTAGATTCAATAGTTTCAATATTGATATCTTCATCATTAGTATTTTCTAATTTACTATTAGTTTTGTTATTTTCAATATCAGCTAATAATCCATTAAGTTTATCAATTATAAATTTTTGACTTTCTTCAGTATAGATATCTAATGTAACTTCACCATTTTTTAAAGATTCATAAATTGGTTTTAAATCTACTTCAGACTCACAGTTTAAATTATTAGTATTGTTTTTTTCTCTTAGAGTTTCAATTCTTTTTAAAATTTTATCAACATCGTCTTTAGTTGAATCTGAAACATATTCTAATGAATTGTTCATATCAAAAAATTCTTTCAAAGCTTTTTCAATATCATCAAATCCTATTTCTTTAAATCCTTCAATATCTTTATCTAATTCTTTTTCCATAATTTTTTCTTCCTCCAAGTTATAAGATTTGCTTTGTTCATTTATATCAGCTGTTTCAGTATAATACTCTAGTTTATCTTCGCAGCAAGGTTCTTCATATTCATATATAGAAAAATCATCAACTTGAGATTCAAAATATTCTTTATCTTTGTTTTGATCAAAATTAAAAGCATCAGCAGCTAAATCATCTATTTCGTCATAATTATCAAAAACATGTGAACAAGAACAAGAACCATAACAATATTGGCAATCTTGTTGATTGCAACCAAATTGAATTTCTTCCTTATTTTTATCTTCTTTATATGATGCTTGATTTACAAGTTTATCAAATTCATTTTCTTCATTTGCAGAATCAAAATCTTCAAATGTAAATTCTTCTTCATCTAAATCATTATCAACATCAAGCTCAAAAGAAATTACTTCAGGTTCAAATTTTTCATTTAAACTTATTTCATCAATTTCAATTTTTGACTTACTTTTTTTAGAACTTTCATCATCATTGAAAAACTTTAAAATATCATTAATTTCAGATTTGTCTTTTTCTTGATTTTCAACGTTTTGAATTTGTTCTTTTAATGCATCCATGAAAACATCATCTAATTCAGATTCACTAATATCTTGATTTTCATTAGAGTTTTTATCATATTCTTCTTGTGATGCTATTTCAAATAATTCTTTAATTATTTGTTCTTTTGTTTTTTCATCTTCAATAGTTTCTTGATCATTTTCAATTTCTTCATTATTTGAATGGCATCCACAAGAACCACATGGGCAACCTGATTCTTGGTCTTTATTCAAGCCAAAAGAATCAAAATCATTTTCTTGTTCTAAATTATTGTTAGATGAGAAATTAAATTGATAATCTATATCATTTTCTTCTTCGTCATCTTCATAATTTTCTAATTCAACATCGTTTTCACAATCATTTTCGATGTCAATCATCTCATCTTCAAGATCAAAGAAATATCCTGTTTGCATTTCAATAACCTTACAAGTTTTTTTGAAATCTGTTTTTACATCCTCATCAAGATCAATTTTTTTACCTAAAGAATTGAAAAAAGCAAAATTGCCATTATGGAATGATAATATTGGGGTAGAAAATTCTACTGAAATAGTTGATAACATTGATAGAACATCACTAATACCATTTGCTTCAACTCAAAAACTTCTATCATCGTCAAAATGATAGTTATAAACAGAACTATTTGCTGTACCATAGTCTATTAAAGAAAGTTTTTTATATTGAGATATTAAATTACTATTAAAAATTTCATCTAAAACAGAAGGTGTTTTAACTTTTATTCAATATATGCAATTATTTTTCATAGTTTTCCCCATTTTAATGTATATAGAAAGTTTTATTTATAACATTTAAATTAAACCATAAAATAACTATAATTTGTAATTTACATATATTAATATATGATCTAAATCATTCAATTTTAAATTAGTTTTAAAAATGATTATATTAAGTTTCATATTCTTTAAAAATTTATGATTAATTTCGACAATTTTGAAAATAAAGCTTTTGTTCTGTTAAATAACAAAATTTAAAATATTTTTTAAAAGATATTATTGCTTTTATTCTATAAAAATAGGTTTATTAATTAATATGGTTTTAGCATTGAATATCAATTAAGCAATTATCTTTATAACTTGTTAAATAAATCAAATCACAAAACAAAATGATATAGATATTAACTTATTTTAACTTTTTCACACTTGCCTAATTATTGTTAATTTTGCAAAATTTTATATAAAATAAAAAATAGCAATTTTAAGATTTATTAGAGGTTGTCAAATGAAAAAAGTATACATAAGTTGCTATGAAAACAATGATCGTTTTTATAAAAATACAATTGTTAATTTTAATAGAAATAGAAATGAAACTTTATTTAAACTTATAGATTCAAATGAATCTAGTTTCAATGAAATTCAGAAAGGAAACCCCTATTTTATTGAATTGGTTAAACAACTTATTTTAAAAGATAGTGAAGTAACAATTTTCTTAATTGGAGAAGAAACAAAAAAAAGAAAAATTGTTGATTGAGAAGCAAGAGCAACTATGCTACAAAATGGATTTTTAAAAAAATCTGGAATAATAATAATTTATTTACCAGACATTGTTGAAAAATATGGAACTAAAATTCCAAGAAGTGTTCTTCCAACAATATTACAAAAAAACCTTCAAAAACCAGATGTGTTTGCAATAGAAACTACATGAGAAAAAATTAGTAAGGATTTTTTTAACTTGGAAAAATTAATTAGTGTTGCGTATGCATATGCAAAAATATCTGAATATGAATTAGATGATGAATATAAAAAAGAAAATAGTCACAATATGAATATATAAAGGAAAGTGCAAGCATGAATAATCAAAAAAATAGGCAAATAAAAAGTTCATTCAAATCATTATTTCTTTTTTCTTTTAGATTAATTAGTAAAAAAGCATTTGTGATATGTTCAATCATAGCTTATGCCTTAGTTATATGTCTATATACATCTATAATTCCAGTAATGTCAGATAAGGCACCTATAACTTTATTTAGAAGTTCTTATTCTACTTCATTACTAATGTTACTAGTATCAGCTGTTATTTCTGTTATAGCTGTAGAAATATTTAGAACACCAATAGATGATGGAACCGAATTGCTTATAGTCAGTAAACCAATTAGTAGAAAAGAAATAGTATTTACAAAACTTTTAATATTTTTAATATATGTTGTTTCAGTTTCAATAGTTGGAACAATAATTACAGCTTTCACATTTATTAATAGAAGTTCATCAAGACAAGATAGTACAACATTAGTTTTAGGTGTTTTACTTGGAACAGTTGTTAACGGTTTACTTTTTGGATCAATAACTACTATCTTATCAATTTACTTTAAAAAAATTGTTTCAATGGTAATATCAGTTGGTGTTTCTTTTGCATTATTGATAGTTACTTTTTTGGGATCATTTACAATTAAGTCTCCAGTTCAAATATTACAAGATAGAGGGTATACAATTACACCTATCACAGTGCTTGATTCTTCAAAAGATAATAAAACAAACACTGAAAAATTATTAAAAACTAATGCATTATTTTCAACAGGTTTACCACAAGGCGAAACTCTTCCAAAAGCTTGGAATAGTGCATCAAGTGCTAGCCCTTATAAGACATTTTCATTCTTTGATTTTGGATATCAATTATCAAGTTTATACACACTGTCATACTCATCTCCAAGTGTAAGTAGTGTAATAGGGGAAATGTCTTTTAGTAGTACTCCAGTTGAACTAATATTTGATGAATCATATAAATTAGCTTCAAATCCATTATTAACAAAAGTTCATATAACAGCTGAAGATATTAAACCAGGAACTGGTACAACTCCTTCAAAACCATCAACTAAAATTGATTTAATACCAATAAATGTTGGATCATATGATTTAATTCCTCAGATTTCTAATTCAACATCAATTCAATTTGATAAAGAATGAAAAAATGTATACAAATATAATGTTCCAGATGATTTTATTCAGTCTAAATCAACTGATGAATTAATTAAGATATGAGATGATGCTTGAAATAAATATGGTAAAGCAGATACTTCAAGTGATGCACAATATGTTTCAAATTATGAAGTATCAACAGATAAAGAAACTTTAGATTTTTTAAATAATTATTTTAAACAACCAGGTCATTCATTAAATAACTCAGATATTGTTGCTGTGTTAAGAGAACTTTGTTTAATTCAATTAGGTGGATTATTGAAACTATCACAAGTTAAAAATCTTACAGTAAAAGATACTGAAACTAATAAAGAATATACAACTATCCTTCGTTTAGGTGGATCAAAAATAGAAAGAAAAAAACCTGAAGAAGTTAGTAAAATAATTAGACAAAAAAAAGAAACTAATGAACAAATAAAAATAGAGGATTTTTTATCACTAAGAGGATATACAACTAAATTTAAATGAAATGGTAACACATATAAAATTAGTTTATTAGGTGGCTATGGAAATAGCGTTTATTATAAAAACTTTGTTAAAACATCTACTAAATCTTTATTAAATAAAAATTACACAATTCCATTATGAATTAGTGTTTCAGTAGTTGTTTTTGCATCAGCATCTGCGTTATATTTCAAAAGGGACTTTGCTTAAATTTATTTAAGGATTAAAAATGAATACAGATTTACAGAAAAAATTATTAAAAGATTTTGAAAAAGAACATTTAACAAATAACATCCAAAATAATGTTATTAATCAAAATAAAGATCTAATTGAAGTTAAAAATAAAAATGAAGTTTTTCTAGAAGTAAATAACCTTAGAAAACAATACAACAAAAAAGCAAAACCTGCTGTTAATAACATTTCATTTAAAGTATTAGCTGGTGAGTTCCATGCATTTATAGGTGCTAATGGTGCAGGTAAAACAACAACAATAAAATCTATTGTTGGTGCCTATGCTGAATTTGAAGGTGAAATAAAAATTTCTGGAATAAGCAATAGAGAAAAAAGTTCTAGATTAAAACTTGGATATATTCCTGAAAGTGCAAGATTTCCATCAAAAATGTCATCATACTTATATTTAAAAAGTATGGCAGAACTTAATGGTTTAACTCCAAAAGAAGCTAAAGAATTTACTGAAAGAATACTAAAAGAATTTAATATGTGAAATCTAAGAAATGTTTCACCTAATAAATTTTCAAGTGGTCAGAAAAAGAAGATTTTATTAGCACAATCTTTATCTAATAATCCAGATTTGTTGATAATGGATGAACCAACAGCAAATCTGGATCCTAAATCAAGAATTGCTTTCTTTGAAATTCTTAAGGACTTACAAAGTAAGGGAAAATCTATTTTTATTTCTTCTCACATACTTTCTGAATTAGATATTTATGCTAATGCATTAACGATTCTTGATGGTGGAAAAATTGTATTCACTGGTAAGAGAAATCAAGATGAAACAAAAAATAAAGAAATATATAAATTAGTTACAGAAAATGAATTATCAAATAAATTAAATAGTAGAGCAAAAACATTAAAAGTAGAAATTAAAGATTATCACTCTTCTGAAGCTAATACATATATAGTAAGTTCTGAAACAAAAAAAAGTATGAATGAATTCATTAAAGATGTTATGGACTCAAATAGAATTGTTAAATTTGAAAAATATCATTTATCAATAGAAGAATTATATAAAAAATTTGTTATTCTTGGTTCTGTTCATACAAATAATCAAGCAGACGAGGAAGAAAACCAAGAAATAAAAAACAAACAAGAAGATAAAGAAAAGCCAAAAAAAGAAGAAAAACAAAAAAATAGTTAAAACCATAAAAAAAATTAATTATTCTTAAACACTAAGATTCTCTAATTCTTAGTGTTTTTTCTTTTTTTTAAAAAACTATTTATTTAAACATTAAAAAATAAAATAATCATATTTAATTGCATTATAAATTTATATTTAATACCATTAATTGTGTATTAAATTAAATGGTTAATTTATGAAAAAAGTATACATTAGTTGTTATTCAAATGAACATCAAAAATATAAAAACACATTATTAGACTATGGAAAAAATAAAAAATTGTTTTTAACTAATTTTTCTAATGAAAAAGATTTTGATTTTTTAAACACCAATAATACTGATGATGAAATAATCAAAAGTGTTAAATTAAAAATTTTAAAAGATAGCGATGTATCTATATTTTTAATTGGTAAAGAGACTTCATCAAGAAAAATAATTGATTGGGAATTACGTGCTTCAATGATTAACTATGGTGTATTAAAGAATTGTGGAATTATAGTGGTTTATTTGCCTGAGATAACAGATGAATTCAAAGAAAAAATTCCTAGATCAGTATTACCTGAAATCCTTTATAAAAATATTTCAAATCCAGATTGTCACATTGTAGAAACTACATGAAATAGAATAAACAAAGAAGTTGGTCATTTAGAAAAACTACTTAACTTAGCATTATGCTATAAAGATCTATCAAAATACAAAATTGATAAAAATATTAAAATAAAAAATTCATCAAAATATAATATGTTCTAATAATTAAAAAAATATTAATTTTCCTTTTTGTTTTTGTTTTCAATGCAACAAAAACAATAAATAGAAAAATTAATATAATAAAAGTTTTTTGCTTATTTATTTTTAATTTTTTCTTCTAGAGGTGTTATACCTCTTTTTTGATAATAAAATTGCGAACTAATAAAAACTGGGTCTGAACTTTCTTTTACAAAATTCATTATTGAACTTAATAAATTCATCAATTCATCTATATTTCCATCTATTGTTGTTTCACTTGGTCCAACCAAATAATTAAGATTAGAATTTTTAATAATATCTATAACGTCATCAACCATTTTAAAAACAATATCTTTATCATGATTAATTCTTAAAATTTTTAATGAAAGTGTAGCGTTTTTCATTTTATACTCCTTTTAATTTTGCTTTTTAAATTTAAAAATTTTTGCTTTCCAATTCTAAAATCATTAATATAGAAAATTCTAAATATAGATAAAACAATATTTAATAACATAATTAATATGAATATTAATCATAAAAAAGCTCCCATTTTGTCATATAAAGATCTTTTAAAAAAATAATCTAATTGAGAACTAATTTCACTTGCGCCACTATATGAACCATAAATAATTAAATTTCTAAATGTGTTTTCAAATTCAAATGTTCCAACCGTCAAAATATCATTTTTTAATTTGTATAAAATATAATTTTTAAAAATCATCAATCTTGAATGTCCTGTTAGAAACATTATTTGAATATTATATTCATTTAATTTTTCACTTTTTTCATTAATTACTTTAAATAATGATGTTGCTAGTGAGACAGATAATGCTATTGTTAATGCACTAGATGTGTCAAAATATATAGAATCAACAATAAACAAAATCGCTACTGCAGGAACTGCTCTAACAATTGAATTTAATATATGTATAACAAAATATGTTTTTCTAAATAAAAATTTATTTCCTAAAAATAATGTTATAAGCAAAAACAATAATGAAATAGTAACTGCAACAATTGCTTGACTAAAAAGATTTAAAATTTGATTTCATATTGGGATAGTTAATGAACTTGAATTCAATATATTTCAATCTGGAGAAAAAATTGCATTTAAAAAAATTCAACCACTATCTGTTTTTAAACTATTAAAATCTGTTGTTGTAAAACAATAAAAAATAAATGATATTAAAACAACAAATATGACAACAGAAAATATTTTTTTAAATTTTCTAAATTTTAAATATTGGTTTTGGTTTCAATTATTTTTTAAAAAGGGTATTTTTTCTTCAATTAGTATTTTTTTAAAAACATAGATAAAAATTTCTAAAAAAATTAAAAACAATGAAATCATAAGTACTGGTATTCCCATAGTACTAAAGTCTTCAGTCCCTTGTTGGATAAGTTGTCCTATTCCTATAAGTCCCAAAGAACCTAATATTGTGCTTCATCTTACATTAGATTCAAAAGAAAATAGAAATAGACTAATTATTCTAGTATTAACTTGGTAAAACACAGTTGTTCAGAAAGAAATAAATTTGTTGTTTCCTTCAACAATTTTTTGAAAATATAGAGAATAATCTATATTTCTATAGATTTCTATTAAATATTTATGTGATCACAATCATGTAAATCACAATAAAACAATAAATAATCCTAGTTCTTTAGAAAAAGATAACTGAATATAATATATGAAAAATAATATTGGTACAAACCTTAAAACATTCACAATTAAGTTAATAAAATAACTTGTATATTTGTTTGTAAAATTTTTGAAACTTAAATAACTTGAAATTAAAGCTAATGCAAATCCAGTTATAGTTCCTATTAAAGTTTGTTTTATTGTTAACAATAAATAGTTAAATGAAACATTTCATAGTGATTGATTTGGAAAATATTTAGAATTATCAGAAAAATTAAATAGTTGTTTAATATTTTCAAAAAAGACATTTGTTCCATTAGGGACTATTTTGAAACCAACATTTACAAAACTTAAAATGATTAAAATTAAAATTAATGCACTAATTGTTCACTTTATTCACGGATTTAGTTTTCTATAATTTTTATTTGGTGATATTCAACTATAAAAAACATTAGATTTAATTTTTTTATCCATAATAATTAACAAGCTCTTTTCTTGAAATTTTATTAATTGAACCATTGAATACAAGTTTTTTATTTTTAAAAATAATAGCATCACCAATATTATTTACTATTTGATCAACATCGTGAATTGTTAATAATATTGTGGAATTATTTTCATCTTTAATCATCTTCAATAAACTCAATACATCTGTAGAACTTTTAGTATCTAAGTTAGATAAAGGTTCATCAGCAACTATAATTTTGTATTTGTTTAAAAGTAATTTAGCTATCTCGACCCTCCTTTGTTGGCCACCACTTAGATATTTAACTTTTTGATAACATTTATCAGCTATATTTAATTTATCTAAAATTGCAACTAAATTTTCTTTATCTTTTTTGTTTAAAAAATTAAAAAATCTTAGAAAAGGATTTTTTTGGTTTTTATAATTGATTCTTAGGTTATCATAAACAGTTAAATCATCAATCAATGTATTTTTTTGACTAATTCATCCAACTGATTTTCTAAAATCTACAAGTTGTTTTCTCTTCAACAAAGATATTTTTTTATTATCAACAATAATTTCACCATCAACTATTTCACAGTTTTTTACAATAGAATTAAGAAATGTTGTTTTTCCAACACCTGAATTACCAATAATTGCAACAAAGGAATTGTTTGGAATTAATAAATTAATGTTTTCTAAAACTGTATTATCTTGGTTAAAATTTTTTATTGTTACATTTTTAAATTCAATCATTTTTATCCTTAACCATTAAATGTCTTGTTATATTTATCTAAAACTTCTGTTTGGTAATTTTTAATTTCTCTATATCCGTTATAACCAATGCTTGCTCCATATGTATTTAAATTATTAATTTCTAAATATTTAAAAGCATATATGAAATTATCTAATAAAGCTCCAGTTATTCTTTTACTAAAGAAACCAATATCATAATATAAAGGGTCTGTCACTGTAAGTATTTTTATTTTTTTTCCATTAGGGGTTTTATATGATGTTTTGTTAGATGGAGTTCATGCAAAAGATGCTTCATCTGTAAAACTTATAACATTTGAACTAATACCCATTTTAGTATTTCCAAAATCGTCTTTCAAATATTTATCTGGGTATTTTTCAATATCAGAATTAAGTGTTCAATTTTTATCTTTTTTAAAATGTTTTTTTAACAAAAGTTCTTGTAGTTTATAATTGCCATCAGAACTTTGATCACCATATATTATTCCTAAATTTCTAAAACTTTCCCAATCTCTTGTATCTCAAGCATTTTCTGCTTTTTTTATATCCTCATCAGTCCCATTTAAGACAATCATTCCTCTATAATGATCTGTAAGTATGTAATTACTTGTTTTTGAATCTTTTGCATAAAAATCATCATGTCTTATATTGTTTCACCCAAATGATAATCCTCAATTTTCAAATATAGGATTTTTATCAAAAGAAACTTTTTGCATTTCTTCAGCAATTATTCTTAAGGGATCATTTGTTCCACCATCAGAATAAAATTTATCATCTTCTTTATCAAAAACAAAAGCATCAGTTAATGTTTGAATTTTTGGTTGAGAATAGTTTACTAATTGATTATCAATAGATTTTCCCATCGGTATAAAAGCAAAATCTGCTGAACCATTTTTTAATTTAGAAATTTTAACTTGAGGGTCTGTTACCAAATGATAATTAATTTTAATTTTTGGAAGATTAGTCTTTGCATTTTGTTGATTAACTATTTGCTCTATTCTTTTTGCAAATTGTTTACCATTGTCTATCCCCTCACCATTATCATGAGATGAAGACAAGTAAAATGTATAAGTATTATTATCATTACTACAACCACTTAAAACAAAAGGAATAAGCATAGTAGAAACAGAGAATAACAATGTTAATTTTTTCTTATTTTTCATTTCAAAACCCACAATAAAAAAACCTTCTTGTGTTAAGAAGGCAAATGAAAATACAAATTAAGTAAAAATATGTATGTCCATGCCTCCGCTAGTACTAACTAGATCAGGTCATAAGCGTATTTCTCAGCCAATAATTGGCACCGCCTGATAACACATTTTCATTATACACAATTTAATTGATCAAACACATTATTACAATTTAAAAATGTTAAATATATTTTTTATTATTTACTGATAATAAATAAAATAATTTAAACATCAATTAAAAAAACTCTTTATGTTAATTTATAAAGAGTTTTTATAACTTAAATATATTCTTATATTGTATTAATCAGTTCTTTTATTTTTTCTACTTTATCAAGTTTTTCTCATTTTACATTTAATTCTTCTCTTCCAAAATGTCCATATGTCGCAAGATTTTTGTATATTGGTTTTCTTAATTCAAATAGATCAATTATTTCACTAACTGAATTATTAAATACCTTTTTAACAATTTCATAAATTTTTTCTTCACTTATTTTATTTGTATTAAATGTATCGATATAGAAAGCTATTGGTTTTTTTACCCCAATTGCAAAAGCTAATTGAATTTCACACTTATCACATAATCCGCTAGCAACAATGTTTTTCGCTATATATCTAGCATAGTATGCACCACTTCTATCAGTTTTAGTTCCATCCTTACCACTAAAAGCACCACCACCATGTTTAGCAATTCCACCATATGTATCAACAATTATTTTTCTACCAGTTAGACCAGTATCTCCAATTGGACCGCCGATAATAAATTTTTTTGATGGATTTATTATTTTTTGAAAATCTAAATTCATATTATATTTTTTAGCAATTGAATCCATTACTAATGAAATTATTGTTTCAAAATCATTAACATTATAATCTTCTGAATGTTGCACACTCATTAGCATATTTACAATTTTAGGGTTATTGTTGTCTGTAAAATCAATACTAACTTGAGATTTCATATCACTTTTTATAAATGTATAACCTTGAGTTTTGCTTACTAAAGCTAATGTTTTAACCAAATCATTAGCCATATTAATTGATAGGGGCATAAAATTTTTTGTTTCATTTGTGGCATATCCAAAAACAATACCTTGGTCACCAGCACCTATATCACCATCATTTTTAATAACTGATTGACTAATATCTGGTGATTGACTATTAACATTAGATATTATTGTAAAATCTTCTTCACTGTACCCTAAAGGCATTAATACACCTCATGCTGTTTTTGTTAAATCAACATAACAATTTGTTGTGATTTCTCCTCCAATAACAATTAACCTGTTAGCTGCCATAACTTCACAAGCCACTCTAGCATTTGGATCTTGTTTTAAACATTCATCCAAAATTGCATCAGAAATTTGATCACATATTTTATCTGGGTGCCCAGCACCAACTGATTCACTTGTTACTATTTTTTTAAATTCCATAGTTCCTCCAAAATATTAGTTACCGCTATAAAATTCTATAATGTTTGAAAAGAAAATATTCAGATATGTTCAAACACAAAATAAAAAATAGGTAATACCTATTTCTTTAATTATTTTTTTGCTGATGTTTTAGCTTTAGCTGGGGCAGCTTTTTTTGTTGTACTGCTCTTGCTTGTTGAAGAAGTTTTACTAGTTGTTGTTTTTTTGTTTGCACTAGTAGTAGTTTTTTCAGTTTCTTTTTCTTCAACTGGTTCTTTTACTGACTCATCAACTTTTACAGCTTCTTCTGTTTTAGTTTCAGAAGCTGTATCTGAACTTGTAGATTCAATATCTTGTTTTTCAACATTAGCAACTTCGTTATTTGCTTTATGTTGTTTTTTGTTTTTGAATCAACTAAATAAGCCCATTTTTTTATACCTCTCTTTTATGTTTTACAGACTATGGTTTTAAACATAGTCAAAATAAATAATATCACACAATAGAAAACATAAAAAAATTATTAATAAAAAATAAGGTTAATTATTAGTGTTTTAAGGTTAAAATATGTATTTTGTGATATTTTTGTTTTTGTTTAACAATTAAGTTTTATCTAAGCAATCTAATTTTATTAATAAGTTAAAAATTATTTTTATTAGATTTAAAAAATAAAACTAATTTATTTTGGCACAAAATGATATAATTTGAATTTTGACAACCAATTGAGTTTCATTTAATATATTTATATATTATTAATTTTGTTAATTAGGAAATAAGTCATGAAAGTTAGAAATTGAGTTAGCTTATACAATAAAAAACAAATTGAATTAAACACATCAAGAGATACTATAAAATACTTTGAAAGATCAAATGATTTAACAATAACAAAAAATATAGAATCAGTGAAAAAGATAGAAGAACTTGAAAGAGAAAGAGATATAAGAATTCAAGAGTTTGAAAACAAATATAAACTATCTTTTGAGGATGCTAAATTATTAGTGGATAATTCTTATCATGCAAATAGAGATTTCAATTTGGATGAGTTTAATGAAATTTCACAATTGAATGACCAAATAGATGGAGAGAAATTTTATATTTACCAAAGAAACAGATTAGTAGATAGAAACAAACAAATTATTTCAAACATAAATGATTATATAAAAAGAGCAACAGAATCAAATGATTAAAAAACATTGGGGGCCCAATGTTTTTTTCATTATATTTAAAATCTTTTTTTAACAAAAACTACTTATATCTTTTAATTAATAAATAAACAAAATAAATAACACCAATTATAGGAAATCAGTATATTGCTAAATTTGATAATTTAGGAAAGAAAATTGACAATATATTGTTGTTTAAGAAAAATGCAATAAACATGAATAATATACAAATTAAAGCTGATCCAAAAATTGAATAATTATAATTTCTTTTAAAAATTAGGTATGAGCAAGAAGCTCCCAAAAGACCAAGCAAAACAATGTTTCCTAACATAAAAAATGCAACACCACTTAAGATCCCAATTATAAAAATAACTTGGAAATTTAAATTGTTTGGTTTTATTCCTATAGTCTTTGCAATTACATAATCTGTATATAAAATAAATATCTTTTTTTTAATTATAAATATTCAACAAATACTTATAAATAACAGAATATAACCAATTAAAAATTGAACATCACTAGGAGTGCTAATTGTTCCATTAAGATATTCTTGAATATAGTCTTTTTTATTTGAAGGAACAAAAGTTATTAAACCATAATATAAACCAATCAATAAAAAGTTTAAAACAATACCTATAAACATCATTTTTGATGAAGAAAACTTTTTATTTGAAAATGATAATAAATAAAGACACAATACAGTCAAGAAAGAAAATATTGTAAAAATTCAAGAATTTGTTGTTAGAAAATTCTTTGATTGCTCATAGTTTGAAACATTAAAAGAAATAACTAGAAATATAGAAACAATTAAATTAATATTACCAATACCAAGAATCGATGTATCAGCAAGTTTGTTATTAGTCATTTCTTGTAATAAATATGTTCCAATTCCCAAACAAGAAGCACCACATACAATAGCTAAAATTTGTTTTCAAAATACTAAATTTAATGTTGTAAAACCAAACTCAGCATCAAGAAACAAAATCATTATTGCAAATAAGCAAACCAAAACAAATAAAACAATTAATATCAAAGGGTTTTTTAATCTTTTTTTATTTGTAAAAGTTATTTTATTTCTTAGCATATTAAATCTTTCATATGACTTCATAACTAAAACTTCTTTCTCGATACAACATATAAAAAAATTGGAGCTATTATAAACATGCAAAAGAAATTAAGTCCATAACCAAATCTATAATTTAGCATGCAACTAACAATTAATAAACTACTAGTTCAAATAGAAGAAAGAAAACTACAAGTGTAAAAGTTATTTTTTCTAAGTATTTTTCTTACTATTATTGGGAATACAATTGCTATCCCAACTATTGATCCAATCAATAGTGTTGACCCAATAGAAATTAATATACTTCCAAAAGATGAAATTAAAAATATTCTTTTTACATTTATGCCTAATGAACTTGCTAAATCATCATTGTTTTGAATAATTGTTATCTTTCTTCCAACAATTAATATCATTAATAAACCAACAATATTAAAAGCCATGCTTGAATAAATATATATTTCATCAGTTCTAATTTGTAAATTTCCAAGAAATGGAGAATAACTTATTTGGAAATTTGGCAGTAGATAAACTAATAAGGAATTAATTGCTCCAATAAGTACTCCAAACATTAAACCCATTAATATTAAAAAGAATTTCTTTTTGCTCTTTTTTGCTATTAGGTAAATTATTCCTATAGAAAATATAGCAAGAAAAAGATTTATAAAATATTCAACATAAATATTTAAGACATTAGGAAAAGCTTTATCTATCAAAAGATAAATTACCAAACTTGTGGTTGTTAATGGTAAAAACCCTAATGTTGTGGGGCCAGCAAGTTCGTTCCTTGTAACACCCTGCATTGATGAACCAGAAAATGGAATTATAAAACCACATAAAGCACATGAAATTAATTGTATTAAATAGTTTTTTGTTGGTAAAAGAAAATTATTTGTTTGAAAAAAGAAACAAAAAACAAAAATTAGTATTTACAAAAAAACACTTACTAAATAATTTAAAATTACAAATTTATTGTTTTTGTTGCTCGACTGACATGTGAAGTGCAACACTCGAAAAAGAGTGTGCACTTCATTTGTTTTGTTTGTAAGTGTTCACTAATAAAAAGATAATGAATATTAGGAGTGCTTATGAAAACTTATAAACATTTAACAAAAGAAGAAAGATGCTTAATTTATTTTCTTTGAAATAAAGAAAAATATTCTATGAATAAGATTGCAAAAATCTTAAATAAAAACAAATCAACAATATCAAGAGAATTAAAAAGAAACACATCTTCAACAGGAATTTATTATTCATCAAATGCTCACAAAAAATACATTAGAAGAAAATCAAATTGTCATATGTTTTTTATGTTGAAGTACAAAAACTTACAGATCTTTTTATTCAAAAATTTAATCCTAAATCTCATGGTGTAGAAGCTACAATTTTTTGAATAAAAGAAAACTATCCATTAGTTAAAGTTCCAAGTGCTAGGCAAGTATTTAGATGAATCAATAGCAAGATTTGAAAGATACAAAGAAGAGATTGTTTAAGAAGAAAATATGTTAAAGGAAAAAGAAGAAAAATAGGTATATTTTCTAAAATTGATGGAAAATACTGCATTCCTTATAGTCTAAGACCAGAAAAGATAAACAAAAGAAAAGAATTTGGACATTGAGAAGCTGATCTAATAGTTAGTAAAAGGCAAAGTGGTTATTACCACTTATTAACATTAGTAGAAAGAAAAACAAGGTTGGCAATTATTAGAAAAATAAAAGGTAAAAACGCTAGATCAATGATGGCTAAAATGTATACCATTATTCGAGATGAAAAACTCCCAATAAAAAGCATCACTGTTGATAATGGGTTAGAGTTTCAAATGATGGGAATAACTGCAAAACAATTCAACTTTAAAGTTTATTATTGCCAACCTTATTCTTCATTCCAAAGAGGGTCCAACGAGAACATAAATGGGATAGTTAGAAGATGATATAAAAAAGGAACTGACTTCAGTTTAGTAAGTGAAGATAAAATAAAAACTCTTGAATGAAAAGTAAACAACATCCCAAGAAAAATGTTTGGTTATAAAACAGCTTACCAAATGTATCAAGAAAATATTTAAAACAAAAAACTCTCAACTTATATTTCAAAGTCGAGAGTTTAATGTAACATTGAAGTGTTGCACTTCACATGTCAGTTAGGGAACAAAAAACAAAAATTAGTATTCACAAAAAAACACTTACTAAATAATTTAAAATTACAAATTTATTGTTTTTGTTTGTTTCTTTAAAATGAAATTTTAAAGAAATATTTTTGTTTTTTAAAATCATTTTATTTAACTTGTTTTCATTCTTTTAAATTACTCAAATAGTCATTATTATTAACTTTGTCAAATAAAATATTTTCTTTTTTTTCAACTATTTTTTTGTTTGGTTCAGTACCAAAATTAGTATTAATTCATTCAACAAATTTTGATATACCCAAACTTTGACCTATTGGTCCTCATGTACTCATATACATATCACTATATGATGTATAGAATATGTGTTTTTCTTTGTTTGTTTGGTCATTTGACATTGTTGTTTTTAAAAGTTTAGATAAATCACTTTTAACAACTTCATCTTTTGTGTGTTGGAATTCTCCAGCATCATATGCCATATATACAACATAATCAAATTTTCCTTGAAATTGTTCTATAAGCTTTTGACCACCAGAAGCATTTTTAAAAGTATTCATGTCATTGTTATCACCAGCTATTATATCTGGATCATTAAACATTATTCCACTTGTTACCGAAGTTGCTTCCTTTGGTGCTGGAAAATTCATTTTCAAGCCTTTATCATTTTGTCTTGAATAAAATTGTGGATAAGTATGTGGACTATAAATTTGTATATTTGTTGCAGCATCATTAGAATTTGAACTTGCTTTTTTACCTAAAATAAATGCAATAGTTTTGTTATTAACATTTGATTTAATAAGATCATTATTGTTTAATTCTGTTAATCTATTTTTTTGCATTTTTTCTATTTCTTCTGATTTTTTAGAAAAATTATTTTTTCCACCAGATAAATTATCTAATGATTTAGCAAATTTGCTTAAAGCTGCAAAAGGATTTTGTTGTCACTCAAATAATTTATAATTGAAACCATAGTCTTGAAAATCTTTATTAACACGACTAGAGCCTTCTGTGCCAGCTTCTACAAAACTATTTCCTTTAACTCAAACCCTTTTTCCACTGTCATCATAAAAATCAATTCCACCTAATTCATCAACTACTTTGGTTTTGTTTTTGCTTGAAACTACTTTTTCATCACCAACATAAGAATATTCTTTTGAATCTCCTCTCCCAGTGTATGCCACATTATTAACATAGTTTTTTATTACACTTTCTTTACCACTATCAGTGATATTTGCTCCTAATAAATCTATCCCAAGTTTAGTTACTTCTCTTGGGTTTAATGATCCTTCACCTTTAGGAAAAATTCTTCAATCTAATATTTTAGTATTAGCTTTTTCAGCCAATTCTCTTATATATTTAGAAGTATATGTTGTTCAATTTCCAGGAGTTGCATAATTAGGTTTTATACCTAAAGCAATAGCATCATCCAATACATTGTCATATGTTGTAACAAAATTATTTCTTACATTTTTATATGAACAACTTGAGATTATTAGAGGAGTAACTATCAAACAAGCCATTCCTAAAAAAGACAATATTTTAATTTTTTTGTTTTTAATCATAATTTCCTCTTTATAAAAAATATAAATAAAATATATCACATAAATTTCTTATTTATAATTTTTATAAATAATGTTGATAAAAATTTTGAATTGTATTTCTTTTAATACACTTAATAAAAATTACTAAAATTCACAACATCATAAAATAAAACAAATCAAATTAAATAGAACAATATTATTTTTTTATTTAACATTAGTATTTGTTTTTTTAAAACAGTTGATAAGTAATTTACTTAATTTATATTTGGTAGTGTTTATTTTAAAGCATCATATTCAATGCACATATTTAAAAACAAAATAAAAAATTCATTTTTGTTTATGATTAAAATTCTTAATAAAAAAGATGCAATTATAAAATTGTAATATCTTAATTAATTGGTTTTTATACATATAAAAATTATAGATATAACAAAAATTATTAAACGAATTAAGAAGAAAAAAACCGGTTTAAACTTTTATAAAAAATAGTTCTATTTATAAATTTTGTCAAAATTTTTAATTATTTGTTCATAATAAAAACAGATATTTAAAACGTTGTTGTTTAACATTAGTTAAAAAAACACCAAACAAAATAACATTTTGTCTAGTGTTAAAATTATATGTTTTTTTGTTAATTTGAAAAAATGTTTTCCAATTATATTTTGTGTATCACAGATTTAATTGGAACAGCTCTAGATATAGTTGCATGAAGTGGACAAGCATCATGAACAAATTTTATAAAGTTTTCTAATTCTTGTTCAGTGTTTGTAGAATCAAAATAATAATTTATTTCCATAGAAGTTAACCCATAATATCCATCAGTTGGGTTTGTTTCACGTTCTGCTTTAACATCTATTTTTACATCTTTTATATCCATTTTCTTTATTTTTTGATAACCAGCTATAACTGCTAGTTCGCATCCACAAATAGAACTTATAAAAGCTTCTATTGGTGTCATTCCTTGTACACCTTGTTCTGGATGGTGAAGTGGGTCCATAGTTATAGAGAACTGGCCATTTGTTGCTATTGAAACATGTGTGTTTGGTTTGTATGAAAGTTTAGTGTTGTATTGTCTTATTGACATATTTTTTACCTCCTATTAAGATTTATTCAAAATCAAGATCTTTACAAATATTGTAAATTTCTTTATTAAATCTTTTAATTTTTTTAATATATATGTCCTCTAAAAAGATATAATCACATTTTTTGTTAGAGAATGCAATTTTTATTTTTATATTTTTATTTAAATTCATTTTTATTTTCTCCATCATCAAAAAATAAAGGATTCATATAATTTATGTATAGATTATCAATTAAAATATTTTTAAATCTAATTATCCTATCTTTTGTAATATCTTTATTTTCAAATTCTAATTCTATTAAACTACTTCAATAATTCAATCCTGCATGTGAATATTTTTTATCAAATTTAATGTAGTAACCTAAAAAATTTAATAAGTAAGAAATAAATATAATTGCTAACGATTTATTATTTTTGTCAAATTTTTCTTCAAATAATGTCTTATAAAATAAATAACTAATAAATTCAAAAAAAGAAAGATTATTTTCTTTTCCATATTTTATTGCATCTTCAATGAAAGAATTAAAAAAAGGTCATAAATCTTGCTTATTTAATTTTTTTTCTATTTTATCTTCATTTAGTATCATAACAGCTTCAATTATCTGGCTTGTTAATAGTAGTTTAAAATCACTATCATATGTTACTTTTACAAACTCTAATTCAACATTAACTTCTTTTTGGGTAAATGGTGAATGAAAACTTAACTGATTATTTTTATATGTAAAATAATTTGATTTTAATGAATCATTTATAATTTTTTCTATATCTAATTTATCTTGTTCTAAACCAAAATATGTTGCAATAAGTTTATTCATTTTTAGACTCCTTTACAAAATAATAAAAAATTATTCTTTAATTTTTAAAAAAAATAAAAAAATACCATAGGTTTAAAAAATATTAATATGTGCTATTTGTGGTTTAAAATAAAAATAATAAAAATTAGGATTTTAAAGATGAGTACAAATAACACGCAAAATAGTGAACCTATTACTGTAAGTACTACTATTAAATCTAACACTAGTGTTAATAAAAAACAAATAGGATTTTTGTCAGTCATTATTATGGTTGTAAGTTCAACTATCGGTGCTGGTATCTTTTTTAAATCTAGTGCTGTACTATCATTATCTGGAGGCAGTATTGTTCTATCAACTATATCTTGAATAATTGCTGCATTTGGTATTGTTGCTATTGCACTTGCTTTAATTGAAATAACTAGTGCTAGAAAAGATGATTTAAGTATTATAGGTTGATGTAAATCCTTTAATGGTAGAACAATCTATAAGGCATGTAAAAACTTTATGTTTTATGTTTATGTTCCATTAACTTATTTCTTTATGCCCTTATATGTAATCAATAGTGTTCAAGATGCTGTAAGTGGTTTTGGTGGATATTTAAATTTTGGAACACCAAATGATTGAGCAATATGAATGGTTATATCAATTGCTATTTCTTTATGGTTTATCATACTTTCGGGTTTTTCAGCTAGAGCTGGTAAAATTCAAAGTTGAATAATAATGTCTGTTAAATTTTTACCATTAGCAGTTGCTGCTTTAATTGGTTTTATAATAGTAGGCTTAGACAACAATGTTGTTAACACTAACGTTCAAATAAAACCAGATGCTGGTACTAATTCTTCTTTCTATGGATTATCGCCATATCTTGGAATGTTTGCAGCTATAAGTTCAATATTCTTTGCTTTTGATGGTTTCTATACAGCAGCTGGTGTTCAATCAGAAATGAAAGAACCTAAAAAAACACCAACAGCTTTAGTTATAGGTCTTTCTTTAGTAACAATGGTTTATTTATTAATCTCTATATCTATGTCTATTGGTACAGAAGGTGGAACTTTTTCTCAATTAAAAGATTGATTTGCAAAACATAATGTTTCTTGGATTTATGGATTAATAAATTTATTTATTGGTTTTGGTGTTTTAGGTATTATAAATGGTTATGCAATGTGAACTCCATTATTTACTGAAGATTTAATAAAAATGAATGAATTACCTTTTAGTTCAAAATATGTAAAATATATTGGCAAAAACAAATTTCCTTTGGTTGGTATAGTTTATTCAATTATCATATCAATTCCTGTAATAATAATATTTTGTACAATAGGTGGGCTTGGATACTTGCCAAATGGTTATGCATCTTTTGTAGATGGAAAATGAGTAAGTAGTTATGATGGTCCAGGTTATATATCAACAGCAAAATTAATAACATTTGCTGATCTTATGAGTAATTGAACAACAGTTGGAGTTTTTGGTTTTATTGCTGTTTCTATTCTTGGTGGAATAATAAATAGACGTAGAAAAGATAATGATCCAAAAAAAGTTAAAACATTAGAAAATAGATTATTTCCTATATTCTCATGAATTGCTGTAATAATGGTATTTATATCTTTATCTTTAGAAGTTTTAAGACCTATAATAGATTTAATTCTTTTAGTAAATGTTAAAGATGATTTTGACACTGAACTAATAGGTAGAATAATGTTATTTATGACTTTGTTAATTTTCTTAGGTGGAACATTTATACCAGAGTTTATCACAGATATAATTAAACGTAAAAAAGGTATAAACGTTAAAAAAGAATATATTGAAGAGTGAGAAAAAGACAAACAATTAAATCAATATTCTGAATAATAAAATAAACAACTTAATAAATTTATTTGAAATACAAAACATCATTGGTGTATTTGTATTTTTTTTATTAAATAAAAATCCCATATCCAAAAGGTATGAGATTTATGAATATAATCTTAAATTTATAAACTTAATTCTAATATTGGAATTAACATTTTTAATAAAACTAGTTCATGGTAAGAAAGTCTCTTATTTTCACAAGATATTCCTAAAACCAAAGTTTCATTTTTCTTACTTTTGATTGGTTCATATCTTGCTAATGATGACATCAAAGTTTGTGTACCATTACCTGCATTTTTATTATTTTTTCTAACCCATTCCATAATTACTTGTTCTTTTTCATCTTGGAATATATTATCTTTGTCATTTGTTAATTTAAATATGTTTTTTTTATTTTCTAAACCAAAAAATAAGTATATAGATCTATTAAAATAAGAATTAAAAACATCAACAATAACTTTTGATTTTTCATCAATGTTTTTACAACTTAAAAGATTGTTAGTTAATATATTCATAGCAAGCAATGCTTTATTATTTTTATTTGATTTATTTATTTGTCTACTATATTTATAAACAAACCAACCATAAAATAGTCCCATTATTAGCATTACAAAAAATATCATTACTTTAACTCATACTAATTCAATATTTTGTCCTAAAAGTATATATCCCAAAGAACCACTAAATGCTGCAATAAAAATATATATTCAATTATTTGATTTATAACTTACAATAAGTAAACTTACAAAATAAAATAATACACATAAAACATTGTAATAATCATTACTAAGAAAATAATAAATTGGCATTAATATTCCAACAGCTAAAACAAGTTTTAGTGTTGATAATCAATCAAATTTAATATTAAAAATTTTTCTTTTTGTTATTTTCTTTTGATTATATGGAACAATATAAAAATCATTATCAGGAAGCAAAGTCATTAGTTTGGTTTCAAATGCTCTACTTCTAAATTTAGATCAAGTTGCTCCTAAAACAATAGTTTTTATTTTATGCAGTTTTATATAATTTACTACAATGCTTAAAACATCATCTCCATACAATATCATTAATTTTCCACCAAGTTTTTCAACTAAATCCATATGATTTTTCATTTGCTCATTTGGTTTGTCTGATATTTCTTTTTCAACATAAATGGCTGTAAATGTTGTATGCTTTAATTCTGCCATTCTTGATGCTTCTCTAATATTTTTTTGAGATGATGGTGATGGTGTAATTAAAACCACTACTTCTTCATTGCTTTCAATATTTTTGTTCTCAAATTTAAGAATTTTATCTGCACTTTGACGAAGGGACATTTCTCTTAAAATATTAAGATTTTTTATAGTAAAAAAATTCTCAAGAGCTGTAGTTATTCTTTCTTTATTATAAATTTTTCCAGATTTAAGTCTTTCTAATAAATCTTTAGGATCTATGTCTACTAATTCAACTTCATCTGCATTATCGAAAATGTAATCTGGTACTGTTTCTCTAACATTACTTAATGTTTTATTAGTAACAATATCATTAACACTTTCAAGATGTTGTACATTCATTGTTGTATAAACATCAATACCTAAATCTAAAAGTTCTAATATATCTAAATATCTTTTATTGTTTCTTGAACCATTTATGTTTGTGTGTGCTAATTCATCAACAAGAATAATAGCTGGCTTTCTAGCTATTGCTTTATCTATATCAAATTCTTCATATAAATTATTTTTGTATTCAATTTTTTTATTTGGAATTATTTCAAGACCTTTTAAAAGCTTTTCAGTTTCTGGTCTTTGATGTTTTTCATAATAACCAACAACTACATCAACTTGTTGTTTTTTTAGTAATTGAGCTGCTTCTAACATTGCATAAGTTTTACCAACACCAGCTGAGTAACCAAAAAATATTTTTAATTTACCTTTATTTTTCTTTTCCATAAATTTATATTTTCTTATCAATTGCTAAATTAACTAATAAAACATTTGTGACATTATTCCCAAAAATACCAACAAATTGTTTATCACTATATTTGTTAATATAAGAATAAATTTCTTCTTTTGTTGGGACAATGGTATCAGGATTTGTTTTTTTCAATTCTGTTCTTGCTGCCACAATTAAATCTGCTTGTCATTTTGCTGCTTCTATAGATATGTTAGGATCAACACCACTACCTGAATTAGTTAATAATTCTTGAGGTATAGGAGTTGTTGGTTTTAAATTATATTTAGTAAGCAAATCATCAAAATGTTTTTTTGCTTTCTCTGCATCTGTTTGTGGTTTACCTTCTTGGCCAAAATCTAATCTACCAAACATATATTGGCCATTATTATTTGTATAAAAATCTTGACCAATCAATTTACTTCCATAAGTTACAACTGTACCATCTTTTAATTTAATCTTAATTAAAGAGCCATTAGCTTCATAATTAAAAACTGCTTGTCCAACTCCTGTAACAACTATAGGGTAAACAATTCCAGTAATTACACCAAGACAACAAATTGATATCAATGGTATTTTTATAAAATGTAAAAATTTTTTAAATCTACTTGTACCAACATAATCATGTGGATTTATGTTTTGTTCAAATTTTTTATTTTCCATAATTTATCTACCTCATACCACAAGCAGTTAAAATAAGATCTATTATTTTAATAAACACAAATGGAGTTATAACCCCTCCCAAACCATAAACCAATAAATTGTAAGCTAGTATTTTACCAGGTGATTTTTCCCTATATTTAACACCTTTTAAAGAAAGTGGAATTAATGCAATTATTACTAATGCATTATAAATAGTTGCAGACATCAAAGCGGTTGCAGGAGAAGTTAAGTGTAGAAAATTTAATGATGCTAATCCTGGTGCAATACTAAGAAATAAAATAGGAATTATTGCAAAATATTTTGCAAAATCATTGGCTATGGAAAATGTTGTCAAAGCACCTCTTGTCATTAGTAATTGTTTACCAACTTTAACTATTTCAATTAATTTTGTAGGACTTGAATCAAGATCAACCATGTTTCCAGCTTCTTTTGCTGCTTGTGTACCAGAATTCATTGCTACAGCTACATCTGCTTGTGCTAATGCTGGAGCATCATTTGTACCATCTCCTGTCATGGCTACTAAATTACCTTCCTTTTGATAATCCTTAATTATTTGTAATTTAGTTTCAGGTGTTGCTTCAGCAACAAAATCATCTACTCCTGCTTCTGCTGCAATTGATGATGCAGTTATTGGATTATCTCCAGTAATCATTACTGTTTTAATACCCATTTTTCTTAATTCAGAAAATTTTTCTACCACACCTTCTTTAACTGTATCTTTTAGGTGAATTACTCCAAGAACTTTGTTGTTTTCACATATTACTAATGGTGTTCCACCAGTTGATGCAACTTTGTTGACAATATCTTGACATTCTTTAGGAAATTTACCTTTATTGCTTTCAACATAAAATTTAATTGCATCACCAGATCCTTTTCTTATAGATTTAGATTTACCTATATCAATTCCACTCATTCTTGTTTTTGCTGAAAATTCTATATATTCAATTTTTTCTTTAATTGATTTAATATCAACTTTGCTTTTATATTCTTTTTCAGCTAGAACCACAATACTTCTACCTTCAGCTGTTTCATCATGTAATGAACTTATATGTGTTGCATAGACTAAATCTTCCATTTTTACATTACTAATAGGTATGAATTCACAAGCCTGTCTATTACCATATGTAATTGTTCCAGTTTTATCTAATAAAAGAACATTAACATCACCAGCAGCTTCTATTGCTCTACCTGTTTTTGCTAAAACATTAGCTTTATTTAGTCTTGCCATACCAGCAATTCCAATCGATGATAATAGTGCTCCTACTGTTGTTGGGGCTAAACAAATTGTTAATGCAGTAATTTCTGTGATTCCTAAAGCTTTTTGCAGATAATCTGTGAATGAATAAAGACTTGCAGAAACAATTAAAAAAATAATTGTTAATGTTGTTAGAAATATTTGAAGCGCAATTTCATTTGGTGTTTTCTTTCTACTACCACCTTCAACCATTGATATCATTTTGTCTAAAAAACTTTCTCCTGCAACTGTGGTAACTTTAATAATTAATCAATC
The DNA here is from genome assembly GCF_900660615.1 of Malacoplasma iowae. GTDB lineage: Bacteria > Bacillota_I > Bacilli_A > Mycoplasmatales > Mycoplasmoidaceae > Malacoplasma > Malacoplasma iowae. The sequence goes on from NZ_LR215023.1 coordinate 1,230,750, forward strand.
TGATAATACAGTTGTACCACCAGTTACAGCACTTCTATCACCACCTGATTCACGAATCACTGGTGCACTTTCACCTGTAATAGCACTCTCATCTACTGATGCAGCACCCACAATAACCTCACCATCCATTGGTATTTGTTCACCAGCTTTTACCAAAACTATGTCATCTATTTTAAGTTCTTCGCTTTTTACTTCAATAAAATTTGAATCATATTCTGGTTTTTCTAATTTTCTTGCAATTATATTTTGCTTTGTTTTCTTTAAAGCATCTGCTTGTGCTTTACCTCTACCTTCAGCTAAAGCTTCTGCAAAATTTCCAAAAAGAACAGTAAACCATAAAATTATAGTTATTCCCAAAACATATCCTCAATTAGGTTGTCCTATACCTGCAACTGATAAACAAAATAGAATAGTTGTAAATATGGAACATATATAAACAATAAACATTACAGGGTTTTTAAGTTGTACCAAAGGATTAAGTTTGGTAAATGTTTTAATAAATGCTGATTTAATTATCGCTTTCTTTTCTATATTACCTTTAGCCATATCTACTCCTTTCTATATTCATAAATTTTGATCTATTTGCCCAGATATTGGACCTATGATCCAACTAGGGAAGAAACTTAATGCTCCAACTACAAGAATGACACCAACCAATAATGATGCAAAAATTCCATTATTTGTTTTTAGAGAATTATTGCTTGATGCAATTAATTTTTTATACCCTAAATTACCTGCCATTAATATAACTGCACATATTGGTACAAACCTACAGACAGCCATTATAATTCCTCCAAATAGATTTACATATATGGTATTACTGTTAAATATACTCATTGAACTACCATTATTATTTGCCATAGAGGTAAATGCATAAAGAATTGATGTAAATCCATATGGACTATTTGCTGTTTGTCCATATAAAGTTGGAGATAATGTTGTTATTGCAGTTCCTAAAACTGAAAGTACTGGGGCTGGCAAGACCATTAGACAAACCATTTTCATATCAAAACTATCAATTTTTTTAGATAAGTATTCAGGAGTTTTACCAATCATTAATCCTGATATAAATATGGTTAATAAAACAAATGAGATCATACCATATAGTCCACTACCAACACCACCATAAACAATTTCTCCAAGTTGCATTAAAAAGATTAATACTAAAGTACCAAGTGGGGTTCCATATGACAAATTAGAATTAGTTGACCCATTTGATGTTGCTGTTGTTGAGACAGATCAAAAAGCTGTATCTCCTATATTAAATCTAGAATCTTTACCATACAAATTACCAATATATGTGTTTTCGCCAATTGTTGTTTTATAACCAAACTCAGCTGCTGAATAAAGTATTAATGAAATAACAAACAAAAATGTCATTGCTTTAAGCATCATACTTCCTTGTTTTTTATCTTTAACTGCGAACCCAAATGTGTAACATAAAGAAATTGGAATTAATAACATTGAAATAGACTGAATCATATTTGTGAATGCATTAGGATTTTCAAAAGGATGCGCTGCATTTGCTCCAAAAAAACCTCCACCATTACTTCCAAGTTCTTTAATGATAATTTGTGAAGCTACTGGGCCTAAATAAATTGTTTGATTTGTGTTACCCAACAATGTTGTAATTGTTTGATTTGGACCATAAGTTTGTGGAACACCTTGTGAAATTAATATGATGGCACCAACAATAGATAAAGGCAATAGTAAGTAAATAATTGTTTTTACTAAATCTAAATAGAAATTACCAACCAGTTTATTTTGGACATTGGTAAAACCTCTAATCAACACAAAAAGAACACAAATACCAACACCAGCTGATAAGAAGTTTTGTGTGGTTAAACCAAGTGTTTGACTAAGATAAGATAAATCTGTTTCTCCTCTATATGATTGTCAATTAGTATTAGTAACAAAACTAAATGCTGCATTTAAGGCTGTGTCCCATCTCAAATTTTTAACACCATTAGGATTTAAAAATAAATACCCTTGATTTATTAGTAATAAAAATAAAAGTATAAAACCAATAAAACTAAAAGCTAATAAATGAAATAAATAGGTTTTTGGTTTCATTGAAACATTAGCATTAGTACCAGATAGTTTCAAAATTGTATTTGTAATTGGATCAATTATTTTACTTAAGAACTTTATCTTTTTATCAAGATATATATAGTTATAAATATACTTACCTAAGAAATAACCCAAAAATAAACTTATTGATAAGAAAAAGATAAAAGAACCAAATGTCTGTATATAACCATATAACATATTATTTATCCTTTCTTAGCAACATATAAAACAAATATATAAGTAGTATTAAAACTAATACCCCTGCTACAATTGCAATAATTTCCATAACTTCCTCCAACATTAGTCATTTCATAAGAAAACAAAATTATTAATTAACAAAATATAAGAATAAATTTTCAATCTTGTTTTCAATTTGCCATATCTAGCTAATGTTTTGTAAAACAACATGTTGGTAAAGTATATAATTGCTAATCAAATTAATATAGATATGTTTGTAAATACCAGATTATTTAGTTCTTTATCAGTAAAATTAAATACATTATTTAAATTCGAATTAGAAAGTATTAATAGAACAACTATCAATATAAACAACATAACATTCATAATAGTTAAGTTATTTTTATAAATGTTAAACTTGGTGTTTATTTCATCATTTCTTTTATAGAAATTATATATTTCACTAACTTCCATATTTATTTTGGTTTTGTTTTTAAAATAATAAATTAATGAGAAAATGTTGAGCAACAACATTTTATCTATAAAAGTATTTATATACATTTTGTTTTTAAAAACTAATGATTTATTAGTCTTAACACAAAATGCAAAATAAAAATAAAATACAAAAATTAATAATGAAAATGCTTCTATACTTGAATAGTTTTTTACATTTAAATAAACATAATTTACAACGTTAAAAATTATTAGAATAAAACAAATTAATATTCCGCCTAAGTATCAAAATGGATTGAATATAAAACCTCTACTATTAATAGTGGTTTTTTTGCGGGAGTATTGTTCCATATATTTCCTCGTTCTATGGTAGTATTCTAACACTTTTTTAAAAAGCGTTTAACTTTTTGAAAAAATATTTTTAAAATTAATTTGTTTTTTTAATATAGACACTTATATAGCCTTTTTTTAATTCTTAAAATTTTGTTATTTCATATGTTCATATAAAAATAAAACAACAATATAAAAATAAAAAACTTACAACTAAAATCGGTTGTAAGCTTTGTTTATTATAGTATTAAGTACAGCTTTCGCATATATCTTCAACAACATCTTTTTCTGTTTTACAGTAATAGTATGTTTTAATTCCTAGATTAAAACCATAAATATGATAAAGTGTAAAATCTGTTAAAGATGTAACTTTTTTAAAGTATGAGTTTATTGATTGTGCTTGATCAATATAACATTGTCTAATTGCTGCATGTTGCAATAATCTATATTGATTACACTCAATAGCTGTTTTATAAAATTTACTATTTTTCTTAATGTTTGGAACAAGTGTAGGCAAATTAATTTTCCCATCTTCTTTATAGAAAAAATGTTGTATAGGTTCAATACTTTCTGTAGCATTTATAGCCTTACCACTAGTAGCAGTTGGAGCAATTGCCATAAGTTGTGCATTTCTTAAACCATGAAGTTTAATTTCATCAGCTAATTTTCTTCATTTATTTCAATCTGGTTGATTTTTAGTTAAGGCAATAGCTTTTTTATTTGCTACAAAAATTGGTAGTTCACCTTTAGCTCATTTTGATTCGGAAAATTTTTCATATCTACCTTTTTCTTTTGCTAATTCTAAAGATGATTTGATTATCATGTAACTTCAATTTTCAAAAAGTTTTTGAGCTTCTTCAATTGCTGGTTTTTCATCTATTACTAATTCTTTAAGAGCTAAATAGTTAGCAAAATTTAAAACACCTATACCAAGATATCTATATTTTTTATTTGTTATTTTTCCTTCTTGAACAGGGTAATCAGCAATATCTATTGTATTGTCCATACCTCTTACAACAATATCAATGATTTCTTGTTGTGTTTCACTATTTTCAAATCCTCATTTAGCTAAATTAATTGAAGCTAAATTACAAAGCGAAATTTCACCAGCATCATATTTTTTATAAATTACTTCTTCTCCATCATCAATAATTGTTTTTTCTGAAATTAATTTAGATTCTCTTGATGGCAAAGTAATTTCACAACAAAGATTAGAAGAATTTATATATCTATTCAACATACTAGTTTCATTTACATTTTCTTCATGAAATAAATATATATTTCCAGTCTCAGCTCTTTCTTTTAAGATCATTTCCATAACCTTTTGAGCTTCTATTGTTTTTCTTTTAATATTTTTATTTTCTTCATATTCAATGTATTGTTTTTCAAATTCTTTTCCATAAAGACCTATTAACTTTGGAACATCATTTGGATTAAACAATGAAACTGTTTGGTTTTTTAATACTCTGTCTAATAATAAGTTATTAATTTTTACTGAGTACTTTAGATGTCTTGCTCTGTTTTCTTCTGTACCACTATTACTCTTTAATACTACAAGTTCTTCAAAGTTCGCATGTCATCATTGAAAATAAACACAACAAACACCTGGTCTTGTTGCACCTTGGTTGAATGCTTTTATAGTAGATTCAATAATTTTTAAAAATGGAACTGGTCCAGATGAAAAACCATTATTACCCAATATATAACTACCACTTGATCTAACTTCACTTATATCAATTGCATTACCACCTTTATATTTTGAATATATGGCAATATCTTTAATTGAATCCATAATACTTGTTGCACTATCACCCATTTTTGAAAGAACACAACTTGATAACTGTTGTTTTTGTGTTCCAGCATTTAACATTATTGGTGTTGCTAATGTAAAGTAATGTTGTGAAACAAATTCATAAAATCTTTTTACAAGAGATAATCTAATATCTTTGTTTTCTTTATAAAACAAAGTCATAGCTATTCTCATATAAGCATGTTGCGGAAGTTCAAGTTTTTTTTGTTTACTATAATTTAAACAATATTTTGAGTAAAAAGTATACAAAGATTTGTATGTAAATAAGTGGTCATTTTCAATTTTTATAGACTTACCAAGTTCTTCAATTTCTTCTTGAGAATATGATTCAAAAACTTCTCTTTTATAAACTTTGTGTTCTAATCCTTTTTGGATAACTTCATAATAATTAGGATAACTTGTCTTATCTTTTATTTTTCAAGAGTCATGATAAATTTTCATTAAATAAAGTTTTGCAGCAATTGTTTCATATTGTGGATAAATTCTTGAAATGTTGTTTACTGCAGTTTTAATTAATTCATCATAAACATCACTAATTTTTATTTTGTTATAAAGTTTTATTCTTGTTGAGTTTAGTAATATATCAACAAAAGTTTCTTTGTTATCACAAGCTCAAAGACAAACCTTTCTCATTTTTTCAGGAGTATAAGGTTCTTCTCTTCCATCTCTTTTAATAACAATTATTTGATTTGGATCATATTCTTTGTCTTTTACACTTACTGGTAAGTTATTTTCTAGAGTAGACAATTTAACTCTATTGTTTATCATTTGATTATCTCGCTTCTCTAATAAATAATTCTTTTAATAATTTTTCAAGGTCTTTATCACCATAGTCCATTTCCATAGTACCTATGTTGTAGTTTAAAGCTGTAGCTTCTTGTTGAGCTGTGTTATCTTTATTGATATCTTTATATGTATTGAATCAATCAACTATATCAGATTTTTTACAATCTTTATATAATGGTTCAAGACCAATTCTTCTTAATCTATCATTTGCATAATATTCCATGAAGTTTTTAAATACTTCTTTAGTTAGTGATGGAATAGGTCCAAAACTTAATAAGTAATCCCCTCATTTAAGTTCATCTTGAACAATAAATTCAACAATTTTGTATGTTTCTTCTTCAAATCATTTTTCTTTAAATAAATGAGTAAATCCTTCTTCTGGAACTTTCTTTAAAATGTTAATTAAACCACCAACAACAGCAACATGCATATCTTCATCAAAGTTAATTAATTTAATAATTTTTGTAACCCCAGGAATTGCATCTTGATAAGCATTATTAATCATATAAGTTACCATAAAAGAAATGTAAAATTTTAAACCTTCCAGAAAGAAAATGTGAACTAAAAGTATTAAAACTTTTTTCTTAAATTCTTCATCAGTTAATTTAACTTTACCTTCTATATAAGCTTGAATTAATGAATAAGCTTCAATTTCTTTATCTGTTCTGTTTTTAATTTGTGGTATTTTGTAAATTCTATCAAATATTTCAGTTGCATTTGATGGAAACATTTCTCTCAAAATATGAGAGTAAGAAAGCGAGTGGATTAATTCAAAATAAGCTTGTGATTTAAATACTGCTTCTCATTCACTTGATGTAACAACAGCTGACATACAACTATCTAGTCCTCTATTTTGTACACTATCCATAAATGTTTGAAATAATAAATTATTAATAATTACTTCTTTAATATGATCTGGTAATTCTTTAAAATTTTCTCTATCAGTAATCATACTAATTTCTTCAGGTGTTCAGAAAGCTTGTCTCATTGATCTTTCTATGATTTTTGCAAACGGGTGTTTGTAAACATCATATCTTTGGAAACCATTATATTCACCCAAAAATATCTTTATGTCTTTAAGTTGAACTTCTTTATCAAGGTCAACTATTTTTTTAAAATCATCATTTTTTTTCACGTCATTCATAATATTCCTCCTAATTTTAATATCGTGGTAAACCACGTTTAATTAATCTAACATAAAAATAAGGTGTAAGAGATTAATTTTTTTTAAATTTAATAAATTATTTATCATTTGGTTCCAAATCATTAATATTTTTGTTTTCAAGAGATAGTGTTTCATAATGGTATAATATTCATATTCTTAAACTAAGGAAAAATATGGCTGATAGCAAACTAAAAGCAGAAATTGAAAAACTTAAAAATAATGCTAATGTTGATGATGGACTTAAACAAGTTGTTTTAGAATTACAAAACGAAGTTGTTCAATTTGAAAATAGAATAAAAAAAATAATAGAAAAAGCAAATAACAAATTGATGATTTCACCACCATCCCAAAAAAGTGAGATTCATATTCAAAATGTGGCAGGTAATAATATTAATAATAATTATGATGACATACAAGAAGATGACTTATGAATACCAAAAGAATTACTTAGCGATGAAGTTAAAATTCCTGAAATGCAGCCACTAAAAGACAGTAGCAATATAGACTTTTTATCTTTAATTAATAAATCAACACCAAGGAAAAAGAATAATTTTGATGTTGATATTATAGAACCAATGGAAGAAAAGATAACTAAAAGTGATATTAACAATAATGTTCAAGAGTTCAAATCTTTTTCTGATAGTGCAAATTTACCCAAATTTGATTCAAGTAGAACTTTAAAAGTTACAACAAGTGATAATAAAAATTTTACGATTTCACAAATTAAACAAAATGAAAACATACAAAAAATTAATTTTGCTATTGAAAGAAACAATGATTTAAATAAAAAAAATGTAGATCAACCATTACGTACTCAAGTTATAAGAAACATTGAAAAAACAAATGATATTGATAATCAATATAAAGGGTTTTTATCAAAACATTCTTTAAATAAAGAATTAAGAGAAATAAATTATATATTAAAAAGAAGAGATCGTGAAGAAGTTAACAAAAAAAGAAAATCATTAGCAAAAACAAGAATTATTAAGCTTAATTCTAATTCTCCAGATAACACAAATAATGAAAAAAGTTCTTTTTCTAAAACAATTAAAATTTCTTTTAGAAATAACAAAAACATTTAGTTTAAATATTTATACTTTACTTTTAAAAACACAAAACACCACAAACGTAAACAAATCATGTTGTGGTGTTTTTAATTTTTGAAAAATAAAACTTTTATTTATAAAATATTAAACTTACGCAAAATAAATTTAATACAAATTAAAAAAGCATTTAACTAAAAAAGTTAAATGCTTGATTAATATAAATTATTTTTGATTATCTTCTAGATTTATCAAAATGTTGCCCAGCAAATTTTGGTCCTCTAATTTTTTTAGAAAATAACACAAGAGCAACAAGAGATGCTGCATATGGAATTATTTTAAGGACGTCGCTGTTAACATTTTGTATTCCGATTTTAGAGAATCCAACTAATAAAGAAAATAATATAGAAACAATAGTAATAAGTGGTATTCTTCATGAACCAGTAATCATGATAGCTAAAGCTAAGAAACCAATACCGTTTACATCACCATTAAAACTAGTACTTGTAAACATAAATATTGCACCACCAAGACCTGCCAACATAGAGGCAATTATGATTCCAATTCATTGATATTTAACTACATTAATACCTTGTGAATCAGCAGCATTTGGATTTTCACCAATAGAAACAAATCTTAAACCAAATTTAGTAAATTTAATAACAACATACAAAGCAACTATTAAAGCTAAAACTACAAAGAATATTAATAATGATGAACCAAAGAAGAAACCATCTCCTATTTTTCAAAATTCTTTATATGGATTAGTTAGTTGATCATTTCCAGTAAGTGTTTTACCTAATGAATTAGTTAAAAACATTCCAATTGCTGCACCAAAGATATTAATAGCAGTACCAGCGATAATATGATCAGCTTTTAATTTTATTGTTGAATAACCAAAAAGCAACCCAACAACAATAGTACATAATGATGCTAATATCATTGCAATAAAGAAGGTTCAATTACCAGCATTCCCTCCAAGATTATTTCCCAATGATCCACCATTCATTAATCCACCAAATATTGTGTAGAATAATGCTCCAAAAATCATCATTCCATTAATTCCAATATTTACAATTCCAGCTCTTTCACTAAAAAAACCTGATAAAGATCCTAGTGATAAAACAGCGAAAAATAATAATGCTATGTCAAACAATTGTGCAAAATCAAACATATTATTCTCCTCCTGTTAATTCAACTTTGTTTTCTGGATTTTCTATTTGAACATTCATTTTGAATGATTTAAACAAGGTTATTTTACTTTGATCAAGTTTTTCTTTTTCTGCAAGATAGTTTTTATTAACTTCTATAGAATTAACTTTTCTTTTCTTAATTTTTTCAATTAGTGAAGTATTCTTATCTATTTCTTTGTTTTTTAAGAACAACTCAATATTTCTATTTGATAATAATTTCTCAACACTATTTAAATATTCTTTATGGGTGTCTGTATATTTATTCACAAAGAAATTGTTTTTATGTTTTGGATTTTTACCCAATTTCTTTTTAATTCATGCAATTGGTTTGTATCTATAAACTAATACAAAGATAGCAACACCATACATAATAATACCTAATAGTAAGTCTCCAAATGAGTTTGGGAATGGAGGTGCAGCAGCACTACTTGTTTTGATAATTGATAAGAACACTGATACTGGTATCAATGCTATTGGATTACTAAATGAAATAAGTGAAATTGCAATTCCATCAAATCCATATTGTGGCAAGTTATCTGATTGTGGGAATGGTATTGCTCTATCACCAGAACCAGCATATACAATTACAGCTAATAACCCAGCAATTGCACCAGATATTGCAAATGAACTTAATTGTAATAATTTCGCATTATAACCAGAATAAATACTTGCATCTTTTGATAAACCAACTGATTTAATTTTTTTACCAAAAACTGTGTATTTTAAAACAAATCATACTAATGCTGTACAAACAAAGAATATTATTATAGCTCCAACAAAACTAGAACTTACTGTTGGATCATAAATACTCATACCTTGTGGAATTTCTTTAGAAATTAAACCATCGTTATATAAATCTCCACCTGAACCCATTAAATATTTAGATAAGAAGAATATAATTCAGTTAATCATAATTCCACTAACAACTTCGTGGATATTAAATAAAACTTTTAAAGCGCCAGAAATTAATGAAACAAATGCACCTGTTAATATTGCAATAATTAAAGTTAATACAACAGCACCTTGTCCAACATTTTCTCCAACTTGAACTCCTACACCAACAATTGCTAAACCAGCTCCTAACATTTGACCTGTAACACCAATATTAAATAAACCGGTTTTATATGCAAATAAGAATGCTAAGGATGCCATTCCATATGTTGCTATTTGTACTGCAAAGTCTTTAGAAACAGAGTCGTTAAAAGGGATTGTGAATATGTGCTTTATCGCTCTAACAAAATCATATTGTAATATAGAAAGAATTATTAAAGAAACAAGGAATGAGATTAAAATAAATAGAATTACAAATAATATTGACTTAAAGTTTGCCCTATTTTTCTTAGAGTAAATAAAGCTATCTTTATATGTCTTGAAATTAATCATAAAATTACTATTCATAATTAAGACACCACTCCTTCTTTGTTATCTTGATCTGTATTTTTTGATCCACCATGTGCCATTAATAGACCAATTTTATTTCTTGTCATTTCTTTTCTAGGACCAATTCCTACAATTTGATTTTTACTCATTACAGCTATAGTATCTGCTAGTGCTAATATTTCATCTAATTCATAAGATACAAGTAATATAGCTTTTCCTTCTTCTTTTGCTTGTAAGATTCTTGAATGAATATATTCAATAGCACCAACATCTAAACCTCTTGTTGGTTGAGTGAATATAATAAATTTTGAGTTTTTGTTAATTTCTCTTCCAATGATTAGTTTTTGTTGATTACCACCAGATAAACCTCTAACACTATCATCTATAGAACCAACACCTCTTACGTCAAATTCATTAATAACATTTAATGCATGGTTTTTTATTGAGTTAGTAGCAATAAAACCATAATTGTTATAACTCTTATCATACATTTGGTTAGATACTGAATTAAACATTACAGAATCATCCAAAAATAAACCATGTTTGTGTCTATCTTCTGGTACAAAAGATAAACCACCAAATTTGTATCTTCATTTAATTGATTTAAAACTTGAATCTTTATTGTTATAGACTATTGTATTTTCAGGACTCTTTCTTAATCCTGATACATATTCAACTAATTGTGATTGTCCATTACCTTCAACTCCAGCAATAGCCAATATCTCACCAGCTCTAATTTTTAAATTTATTGTTGGTAATGTGAAATCTAATTCTTCTGGTTTTTTAAGATACATGAATTTATCAAATTTCATACCAACCAATAATTTGTATCATCATTCTTTTATTTTGTTAATTCTTTCTGAAATTCTTATTTTTGCATAAAGATCACTAATAATTTTATTTTTAGAGAATTTTACAGATGGGTTAGACATCAATGCTAAAGGTAGATTTTTTATTTCTACTATTGTTTCATTATTTTCAAAATTAATTGATGATTGATTAGAAATATTTTTTAAACTTCTACCAACCATTGCTTCAGCCATTTTTTCAATGGTTGTATCTTTAGTTAAAAATTTATCAACAACTTTACCATGTCTTATTACTGTACAATTATCAGCAACTTCTTTAATTTCATTTAGTTTATGGGTAATGATGATTATTGTTTTTCCAGAACTTTTGAAATCTTTAATCATGTCTAAGAATGATTTAATTTCATCATCTGAAAGAACTGCAGTTGGTTCATCAAAAATTAATATATCTGAATCTCTATATAATAGTTTTAATATTTCAACTTTTTGTTGTTGTCCAACTGTTAAATTTTGAACTTTATCATAAATATTTAAATTAAAATTATATTTTTTGATTAATTCATTCAATTTTTTAATTGCTTGTTTTTTATTTATAAAAGTAAATGATTTAGAAATAACTGGTTCACTACCAAGTATTACATTTTGTAACACTGAATAATTATCAACAAGTTTAAAGTGTTGATGAACCATACCTATTTTGTACCTTTGAGCATCTTTAGCTGATTGGAATCTTACCTTTTCGCCATTAATATATATGTTTCCTTCGTCCTGTTCATATATACCAAACAAGATAGACATTAGTGTAGATTTACCAGCCCCATTTTCACCAATTAGAGCATGAACTTCATTATGTAAAACATCAATATTAATATTTTGGTTAGCTTTTACTTTTCCATCTAAAAATGACTTGCTAATATTTTCTAATTTAACTGCTATTTTTTTATTTTCTGTATTCACTATTTTTACCTATCTTAATTTTAATTTTCATTTAGAACCATCTAGATGTGATGCTCCGATTGCATATGATAATTGTTCTGGTAGTGCAATAAATTCACCAGTATTATTAGGAAGTTTAGTTCAACCTTCGCTATAGTATTTATTATCTCCACTGGAATCATTTAGGTACTTAACACTTCTGTCTTTTTGAAGTTTTTCATATTCTTTATTTTTTTTAACTATGTTTGGGTCTAGTTTTAAATCATTTGGAATTGTTTCTTCTGAATTTGTCTTTTCTGTATTAGTTCCATTCTTAAATCAATCTTTTGAGAATTTGTATAGATATGGTAATCCAGCATTTGAAACACCAACAGTGTCATTATCTATACTTCCAATATTTTGAAAACCAAAACCTTTTACAAAAGAACTACCTGTGTACTTTGCATTATTGGGATCATTCTTATTAAAAATTGCTCCAAGAACTTGTTTTGTAGCACTATCCAATTTTTTTATTGCAGAGAATTGAATAAATTTTGGGTCATTAATTTCTTCACCCTTCGCATTTTTTAATTTTTTGTCTCCTAATGTAGTGAAAGGTTTATTTATGTTTTGTTCTTCTTGTGCAGAGTCTACACCTAACACAGCTACTGGCCTACTAGAAGTTTCAGCAACAGAAATTACATCTAAAGTTTGCGGACCTGCAATAGCCATTATCATATCAGCACCTTTATTAACTAAAGTTCTTGAAATTTGCATACCATCACCAACTCCAAATGAACCAGTTGCTCAGTTGCTAATATTGCTACCCAAATCTATAAACTCTACCTTTTCTCAGTTTTTTCCATTATTACTATTATTAGGGTTTGCTTTTTGATCATCACCATTTTCTGCACTATTCATTTGTGAAGAACTAACTCCATTTTTTAAACTTGCATTAAAAGCAAACACACCTGCTTGGAATCCTGCTAAAAAGTCTAATGTTGAAACTAATGGTAAACCAACAAATCCTCCAACCTTTAATCCTCCATCACCATTAAAAACATCTTTATTTATATTTAAGAATACACATGCAGCAATTCCTGTTAAGAATGCTGATTGTTCAGCTCTAAAAGAAAAAGATGATACATTGTGATAACTAGGTTCACCATTGTCTTTTTTATATTCTGAAATAACACCATCCATTCATACAAAACCTTTATCACTAAAGTCTTTATCCAATGCAATTTGTTTTAAAGATTTTTCATGGTTAAACCCTGGAACAATCATTACATCTTTACCACTAACAAAAGATCCTTTAAATGTAGAAACTCTTTCAGCAACAGTTGCTCCCGGTCTTCTTCAAAGACCTGTTGATTGTGCAACTTTATCTGCATCTGGCAAAGTATAAACATCTTTTGTGTAAGTTTCTGTTCCATTAGAATTATCAGTTCCATTTCCTGATGAACCGCTAGAAGTTTTTCCACCACTTTCTGTTCCACCATTATTATTATTTAGTTTAGGAATAGTAACTTTTTCTTCAGCCATAAATTGTTTATAACCTTCATAAGTTGTTTGACTAAATGAGTTGTCTGCCAACACGGAAGTATTGTCTGAAACTACAATTTCAGCAAAGTAATCATAATATTGTATTGAACAACTTGCTAAAGTGGCAATAGGTAGCACACTTGCAGTAATCAAAATAGAAGATTTAAGCATTAATTTTTTCATTCAATATCCTCAAAAAACAATTTTTATTCAACAAGAATATAACAAAAATCGAAAAGGCGATATAAAAAAATTAATTAATATTTATTAAAATTTTATAGTAATCTGCAAGCTTTTTGTTTTTAAAAAAATGATAAAAATAAAAATCTATAGCACTTATAATGCTATAGATTATAGTAATATTAGCTCATTTTTAATACTAATAATTCATTATTAAACTTGCTTGCTAGAACTGTTAGAATAGCTGCTGTTTCTTTTTTAACAAAGAAATAAAGTGGTCTGTTTATAGTTCTTAACAAGAAGATTAATGTATCAAAATGTTCAAAAGCAATTAAATCAACTTCATTTGTTTGCTCATTAAATGAAACATATGAACCAATATTTCAGAAATGTTTATTAGAACTATTGAATGATTTATTATTAATTAATATTTTGTATGTATCAATCATTCTTTTAACATTTGCACTATAAACTTGTTCGTTTGGTTCGTTATATAACATTAACATTGGTGTTGGTCTGTTACCTGGAATATATTTAACTTTATAAAATTCACTTTGAGTGTTTGGTAAATCTTTTTCTGTTAATGTTTTTTGATCTAATCTATTTTTTATTATTAGTTGTTCAATCATTCTTAAAGCATCTTCTTTAATATCAATGATTCTTTGAATTTGTTCTTTTGTTTTTGGATTAGTAATAACATAATCTCTTTTTATAGTTCTTGGTTGATATGTTAAATCATATAATTTTTCAAGTTCTTTTTGATTATCAATAATAGATTGAATTTGATTAATTTGTTCAGATTTATTTTTATCAATATAAGTTTGTGATTGGTTATCTGGTTTAGTTTCATCAATAATTTCAAGAGGTTTATCATCTTCTTTAATTATTGTTACAGTTTCAACTGGTGGATTTATATTGATATCTTTTTCAGTTATTACAATTTCATCTATTAATAAATCTTTTTCTTTATTAGTGTTTGTTTCTTGTTTTATATGTTTTTCTTCTACAATATATTCTTTATTTAAAGAATTGTCTTTGATTTCATCAAGAATAACTACTTCATCTTGTTTTTCATATTTTGGTTCAATGTTGTTTGATTTATCAATATAGTTGTTAAGGTTTTGATGAATCTTTTTAAATTCTTGTGTGCTTTCTTCAAGATTTTTCAATTCTTCTTCTAATATTCTTTGTACTTCTTTTAATCTTAATATTTCAAGATCTTCTTCATTTAAAGCGTTGCTTTTAATTTCTTGTGGAATTTCAACTGTGTCGATTGTTTCTAATTCTTCTACACCAAAATCATCATCTTGTTCTAAAGAATCTTTTAAATGACTTAAATCATCTTCAAATTCTTCATCAGTTGTTCTTTCTTCTTCTATTTCCACTTCATCAACTTGGATTGTTTCATCTTCAATATCATCTTTAATTTCAGTTTCTATAACATCTACATCACTTAAAGATAAAGAATCATATTCATCAGAATCACTATTAATTATTTCTACATCATCATTGTTTAATTCGTTTTCAATTGCTTCAAGTTCTTCTTGTGTTGGTTCTTCATCTTTTACTAAATCATCAAGATGATCTAATAAATCTTCTTTTTCTTCTTTGATTTCTGTTTCTTCAATAGAAGACTCTGTTTCATCTTCATCATTTAGTTCTTCATCAATAGTAGAGTCATCAACTTTATCGTCTAATAAATCATTACTAAATTTAAAGTTATTATCTGATTCATTTGATTCAGTTTCGCTAAATAATTCTTCATATAGTGGAGTATATTCTTCACTTAACCCTTCTTTATTTATTTCTTTTTTCTTAATAATGTTATTAGTTGTAAATAAAGTTATGTTGTTGTGGAAATTTAATAAAGTGATAATGTCATCTTTATCAATTTTCTTATCATTAATAATCCTTACAATGTTATCAGCTTCCTCGTCAATTACAATACATATTATTTGTTTAGCAAGCATTATGGATTTAATACCTGGAGAAATCAATTGGTTACCATTGTTTGCATAATTGATGTAATCAATTTTAGATTCAAAATCATTGAATAAGAAATTACCTCTTTTATCAATGCCAAATATAACTAGATCTAAACCATCACTAAATTTATACAAGTCATTTAAGTTGCCATTATCACTTAATTTATTTATTCTATCTTTTAATGATGCATAGTTTCCTTGTGATATATCAATCTTATCTATAAAATGGTTTTTTAAAATATCTTCAAACATAAGTGTTTGATCATCTTTATATTCAACAATTGGTACAATTCTTGAACTAAATCATTGAATTTTTTTTGTTTTAACTAAAGCATTAAAAATTTCAGATAAAGATTCATCCCAATAAAAACCAATTCTAGAACTTGGTTTATCACTAAGAATTTTTTTAATATCTTTTATTATTTTTTTATTTAATTGTTTAATATTTTTACAACTTTTTATAACTACTGCCATTTTGATTCCTCGTATTTACTTATCCATAAATTAAATAAAAAGTATAATTTATCTAATATATTATAATATGAATGTATTATCTATAATCACTTATATAACAATAGTTAAAAATTTGTTTGTTTTGGAGTACTATATATAAAGTAACAAAACTTATAAAATTGCAAGAATTAATTATTAAAAAATGAGGAATTGATATGTTTAGTTATCCTAAAGATAAAGATTTAGTATTTGTAGATATAGAAGCAAACATGAAACCAAAAAGACTTGTTCAATTTGGTGCTATTAAAGTTAAACAAGATCAATCTATTGAAGAATATAATATATTTTCAAATCCTAAATGTAAATTGACTGAAAGAATAAAATCAATGCTTGCAAATAACCTTGAGAATATTAAAAATGCTCAAGATAATATTAGATCTTTAAAGGATATATATAACATATTAGATGGTTGCATTTTAGTAAGTTATGGTTCTTTTGATTATGACTTTTTAAATTTTTTATCTAAGAAATTACTTAAGAAAAAACTTAATGTAACTTTTATTGATTTACAAGAAGAATGAAAAAAAATTTCATATTCTAAAAATCCAATATCTCTTACAGGATTAGCTAGGCTTTTAGGTGTTGAATATGAAGAAAATAAACTTCATGATGGTTTGTATGATGCAAGAATTTTATACAACATTTTTTTTAAGTGAAAAGAAATGCCAAAGTCAGATATTTGAAACATTATTTTCAAATATAAGTTAAGTTATGTAACAGAAACAAGCTTGAAACAAAACAAAAGCAATCAGAGTTCAAAAACTATTGATAATAAAATAAATATTAATGGATTTGTATTTTTGAACATTAATTTTAAAAAAATAAAAAAGAGTCCAGATTTCATTAATGAAAGAATGTTGTCAGGTCTTTCATTAATAGAAATACAAAATAATACATTGAAAAGAAATTGGGATTTTTTTTATGATTATGACAATAGGTTTTTTGACTATGATGATTACATTGAAAAACTTGGAAGTGTATTAAAACAATACATCATATCAACTAGAAATAAAAAGATAATAATTAATGATAATAAATATCATGAATTAATTAGACTTCATAACTTATGTTCAAAATATATTAAGGTTTATCCTATATGTAAATTAAGTTATTCAAGTGGTTTTGAACACTTGTTTAACAAGATAAATTTTGATGAATATAAGTACTCACAAAACTTGGATTTAATAAAAAACTGATTGGTTTATCGTTATTTGGAAAACAATTAGTTTTTTTTATTATTTATTCCTCTAATATTTTAAAAAAAATTTGTATTAGATTTACAATATAAATTGTAGGAAGAAAAAATGGAGGTTTAAATTATGGGAAATAATATTCCAAAAAAAATTAATGTTTTTAGCGAAATTGGAAACTTAAAAAGAGTCCTAGTACATACTCCTGGAAAAGAAATTGAGTATGTTACGCCGCAAAGATTAGATGAATTATTGTTTAGTGCAATACTTGATCCAGTCCGAGCTAGGGAAGAACACAAAGAATTTATCAAGATACTTGAAAGTCAAGGTGTTGAAGTAGTCCAACTAGTTGATTTAACAGCTGAAACTTACGATGTAGCTGAATCACAAGCTAAAGAAAATTTCATCCAAAAATGATTGGATGAATCTCTTCCTAAATTAACAGATGAAAATAGAAACAAAGTTTACTCTCTGTTAAAGTCATTGGAAAAAGATCCAAAAGAAATGATTAGAAAAATGATGTCAGGGGTATTAGCATCTGAAATTGGTGTTAAATCTGATGTTGAACTAATCGTTGATCCAATGCCAAACTTATACTTTACAAGAGACCCATTTGCATCTGTTGGAAACGGTATAACTCTTCACCGTATGTTTAGACCAACAAGAAGAAGAGAAACTATATTTGCAGATTTTATATTCTCAAATCACCCTGAATATAAGTCAACTCAAAAATACTATGAAAGAGAAGACAAATTCAGCTTAGAAGGTGGAGATGTATTTATCTACAATAATAAAACACTAGTTGTTGGTGTTTCTGAAAGAACAGAAAAAGGTGCTATTAAAGCTTTAGCTAAAGCTGTACAAAATAACTCAAATATGAGCTTTGAAAAAATATATGCAATAAATGTTCCTAAAATGAGTAACTTAATGCACTTAGATACTTGATTAACAATGTTAGATACAGACAAATTCTTATACTCACCAAACATGATGGGTGTATTAAAAATCTGAGAAATTGATTTATCAGACAAGAGTTTAAAATGAAAAGAAATTAGAGATTCTTTAGATCACTTCTTATCTACTATCATTGGTAAAAAAGCTATCACTGTTCCAGTTGCTGGTAAAGATGCTATGCAATTTGAAATAGATATCGAAACTCACTTTGATGCTACTAACTTTATAGCAGTAGCTCCTGGTGTTGTAATAGGATATGACAGAAACAAAAAAACAAATGAAGCTTTAAAAGAAGCTGGAATTAAAGTTCTATCTTGAAATGGTGATCAATTATCACTAGGTATGGGTTCTGCTAGATGTATGACTATGCCTCTATATAGAGAAGAATTAAAAAAATAATTTCAATATAAATATAAATTAGGAGAAAATAATGGCTTGAAATATTAAAACGCCACGTCACTTTGACACATTAATGAATTTTACAACTGAAGAAATTTTACATTTAGTTGATCAATCAATAAAAGTTAAAGAAAATGAAAAAAACGGTATTAGACCTCAAAACTTAGTAGGAAAAACTGTTGTTGGTATTTTTGAAAAAAACTCAACAAGAACAGCTAATGCAACTTTCAAAGCTGCTAACTACTTAGGTATGCAATATTTCTATAATGGACCTACAGGTTCAAACATGGGTTCTAAAGAATCTGTTGCTGATACAGCAAACGTGTTTACAGAAATGTATGATATCGCTCTTTTTAGAACTTTTGGACAAGAAAAAATTGATGAATATGCAAAGAATTCTAGAATTCCATTAATTAATGGTTTATCTGACCAAGAACACCCAACACAAACAATTGCTGACCTACAAACTATTAAAGAAGCATTTGGTTCTTTTAAAGGATTAAAAGTTGTGTTTGCTGGTGACTACAAAAACAATATGGGACACTCATGAATGTTCGCTTGTGCTTTCACAGGTATGGATTTAGTAATGTATGGACCAAGAAACTATGAATTACAATTAAACCCTAAAATCTTAAAATTCTGTAAAGAATTATGAGCTAAAAATGGTGGATCAATTACTTTCACTGAAGATAAAGCAGTTGCTGCTAGAGGTGCAAACGTAATTGCTACTGACGTTTGAGTTTCATTAGGTGAATCTTTTGACCTATGAGAAAAACGTTTAGCTGAAATGCATTCTTTCCAAGTTGATAAAGCTATGATGGAAATGGCTGCTCCGAATGTTAAATTCATGCACTGTTTACCAGCATTCCATGATATCAACACTGAATATGGAAAAAAAGTTGCTGAATTATATGGTAACAAATACCCAGCTGTTGCTGGTGGAGCTATAGAAGTTACTGATGAAGTTTTCCAAAATGAAAAATGAAACCTTTCATTCGTGGAAGCTGGTAACCGTTGAACTTCAATTGCAGCTATTATTCAAGAATTATTAAAATAATATGAAAATAGTTATTGCTTTAGGTGGAAACGCTTTAGGAAACAATCCAGAAGAACAAAAAGAATTACTTAAAATACCTGCCCAAAAAGTTGCCTCTCTTGTAGCTATGGGTCACACAGTTTTAATTGGACATGGTAATGGTCCTCAAGTTGGTATGATATATAATGCTTTTGCAGATGCTAAAAAATCAAATGAAAAAACTCCAACAGTTCCTTTTGCTGAAGCTGGTGGTATGAGCCAAGGGTATATAGGTTACCACATGTTAACTGCTATCAAAACAGAACTAAACAAACTTAACATTCCAAAAGAAGTTGTTTATGTTGAAACATTAACTTATGTTGATAAAAATGATGATGCATTTAACAATCCTACAAAACCTGTTGGTCCATTCTACAGTTCAAAAGAAGAAGCTGAAAAATTCAATCCTAACTCTACTATTATTGATGATGCAGGTCGTGGATACAGAGTTGTTGTTCCAAGTCCAAAACCAATAGATATTTTAGGTATCAATACTATTAAAGCATTAGTTAATGCTGGAGTAGTTGTTGTAGCCGGTGGTGGTGGTGGAATCCCAACAGTTAAAAATGGTGAAACTGTATATGGAGTAGATGGAGTAATTGATAAAGACTTTACATGTGCAAAAATTGCTGAAAAAATAGATGCTGATCTGTTTGTTATTCTTACAGCTGTTGATAATGTTTATGTTAACTGAAATAAACCAAACCAAAAGAAACTTGAAACTGTAAGTCTTAATGAACTTGATACATACATCCAAGAAGGCCAATTTGCTAAAGGAAGTATGTTACCAAAAATTGAAGCTTGTGTTAAATTTGTAAATTCTGGAGAAAACAAAAAAGCTATTATTGCTGACTTAAAAAATGCTGAACTAGCTATTGAAGGAAAATCTGGAACTATTATAGTTAAATAATAAATTTAATTATTACCACTTGTCATTTATAGACAAGTGGTTTTTTATTTACATAAAAAAACCTCGCTATTGCTAGCGAAGTAATTTAATAATTATAGTATGTTGAGTTTTTTAGCTTCCTTTAATAATTCGTCTCTAAATTTAGGGTGTGCAATATTTATAAGAGCTAATGCTCTTTCAGAACTTGATAATCCTTTTAGATTAACAATTCCATATTCTGTTACAACATATTGTACATCTGTTCTTGTTGTTGTTACTGGGCCACTAAGTTTAGGAACAATTTTTGAAAATTTTCCATTTGATGCAGTTGATGTTAAAGCAATAAATGATTTGCCATTTTTTGATTTGTAAGCACCTCTTACAAAATCAACTTGGCCTCCTGTTGCTGAATATTGATGTCCTTTTAAATGTTCTGAATTACAAGCGCCAGTAAGATCTATTTCTATAGTTGAATTAATACTTATAACATTATCATTTTTAGAAATTATATAATCATCATTTACATAATCTACAGGGTAGCTTTCAAATGATGGATTTTTATCTAACAACCCATACATTTCTTTATTTCCAATTGCAAAGGTATATACTGTTTTTCCTGTATTTATGTTTTTCTTTGAATTATTTACAACACCATCTTTAATTAGTTTAATCATACCTGTAGTTAAAACTTCAGTATGAATTCCTAAATCTTTATGGTTTTCTAATTTTTTACAAACTAAGTTTGGCAATCCGCCAATACCCATTTGAATGGTTGCTCCATTAGGAATTAAATCCGCAATAGTTTCTGCAATTTTTAATTCTTCAGGTTTTGGTTCTTGATCATTAACTTCTAATAATGGAATATTATTTTCTACAATAGCTGAAACTTCTGATACATGAATTGTGTTTTGACTTCCAAAAGTATATGGTACATTTTCATTAACTTCAACTATTATATTTTTCGCAGTTCTTAAAAGAGAGCTAGCATAATCATTTGAAAGACCTATACTCATATATCCAAACTTATCCATTGGTGAAACCATAGTAATAAAAGTATCTGGTTTAATAACTTCGGTAAATATTTTAGGAGATTGTGAAAAGTGGCAAGGATGAAACATAACTCTTTTTTCACCCTTTTCTTGGTCATTTAGGGCATTAATTTTTCTTTCTGTTTCACTTATAAAAAATGAGTGTGGAATTATTATTTTGTTAAGGTCTCAAGATAATATAGTTTCTCTTGCATGGTCTCTTGAAGAAAAATAATAAGCATCAAGTCTTGTATATCCATTGTTTCTAGCTTTTTTAGCTATTGCTTCAAACAATGCTCTTGGTTGCATAAAGTGCATTGGAAAAGCAAACTTAGTTTTATCTTTTATTAATTCTATTGCTATATCAGGAGTAGTAAGTTTTTCTTTATAAATTGTAAAAACATCTTTCATATGAAAACTAATAATTAGTTAATTTTTCAATTTTGTTTTCTTGTCTTTTGTATACAAGAACAGTTCTTTTAAAACTTATTACTTCTTTATTGTTTTGGTTAAAACCTTTGGTTAATACGGTAACAATTCCTTGATCTGGTCTACTTTTTGATTCTCTTTTAAATAAGATTGTAGATTCAGCATAAATTGTATCACCAGCAAATACTGGATGAGTTAACCTAACTTCATCTCAACCTAAATTAGCTACAACTTTTCCACTAATAGTATTAACACTCATTCCAGTAACTAAAGCTAAAGTGAAAGTTGAGTCAACCAAAAGTTTTTTTCATTCTGTTTTGCTTGCATATTCATTGTCAAAATGAACTTGTTGTGGGTTTAATGTTAACAATGTAAATCAAACATTATCAGCATCTAAAACGGTTCTTCCTGGTCGATGTTCAAAAACATCACCAACATTAAAGTCTTCATAGTATAAACCGCTTGTTTCTCTATATCTATTTTCAGCAACTTTTTTATATCTATTGATAAAAAAATCTTTACTCATGATTAATTATCATTCTCATATTTTTTAATTATTTCTAAAGCTTTATTAATATTTGCTTTATCTATCATTTGATCGTCCAATTTAAAAGCACCTTTTTCTTTGTAAAGACTTACTATTTCTTTTGCTTTTAAATATTCCATTTTATCAATTTTATAATAACTATCTATTATTTCTATTTGGTTTGGGTGTATTGCAGCTTTAAAATTTATTCCATTTAATTTATTGTATTGACAGCACATTTTTAAAGCATTGTTGTTTGTAATATTGAAATCTGGAGCATCTATAAATTCTATTTTTTTAAATTTGCAATATAAATGTAAATCTAGTTTTATTTTATTCATTATTTCAGATTCGATTGAACATCCAAGATCTGAAGCTAAATCATTAGAACCAAGCATTAAACCATATACTAGATTTAAATTAAATGTGTTTTCTGTATTAAATAATGCATTTAAACCATCTACTGTTTCGACAATGAAGATAATTTTTTGTTTTATTTTATTTATTTCCCAAAATGTATTAATTTCTTTTAGTGATGTTAGGGGATTGAATTTTGGTAATATGACATAATCAAAATGAATTTTGTCTTTTATTAAATAAATAATTTCTTTTTGGTAGTTTTCGAAATTAAATCTGATGGCAATTTCTGATTTAATATTTTTAGAATTGGTTAATAGAAAATTTTTAAGGATATTTATAGCTTCTTCTTTGTCTTTTTGTAAAACACTGTCTTCTAAGTCATAAATAATACATTTAGCATTTAAATTTAAACTTTTGTTTAAAAATTTAATGTTGTTAGATGGGACGAAAATGAAGGTATTTGATAAGCCCATTATTAACCAGCTTTTTTGTATTTAAATAAAATTGTGTGACTTCCAACAATTTTATTATTAATTGCTTGTAACAAATCCCCTGCATAAAAAGGTTTGTTAATTTTTTCTTTTTTATTATTTTGGAAGTCAGTTATATACTCAAGATTTTGAACGTCATCACTCAATCCATAAACAGTTAATGAGTATAAATGTTCTTTATTTGGTGGGTATGGTCCAAAATACATTAGTGAATTTATATCTTCTTGACTTGTAAATCCTTCAGGTAAAATTCCAGATAAATTTTGATTTTCTTTATTATTTGCTACTAATGTTTTATTTACAGAACTATTATGACCTTGTCATAATATGTCATTTGGATAAAAGCTTTTCTTATCTCATTTTTTAAAATCATTGTAAGATTGATTTTCAATTAGTTTATTTGTTTTAATGTTTGCAACAATTCAATGAATGAATGGAAAACCAACAACTTCACAAGCATCAAAATCTTCAAAAATTATTGCGTAAGATTTCGCATTTATAATTGGTTCTCACTCTAATTCAAATGAAACACTAGGAAATTGTGTTGGATTATTTGATTTACCATTTGCACCATATTTATCTTGTAGGTATCCATTAGAATCAATGGCTGGAGAAAATATAGTTTTTCTGTTTCCAATTTTTAATTTATCGTACATATTATTTATCCCCATTTGATCAAAAATTTAATGTGTGTACACCTACAACATGACCAGTCATTTTGTTAAATAAATCACCTAAAAAGAATCCATTTTTTAGATCTAGGTTTTCTACATCTAAACCATAAATTCTAATTTGGTATAAATGTGGTTTATCTGGCGGCATCGGAGGAAAATAACCAATTGATGCTTCAAAGTGAGGAGATTTAAAAGCTCCAGGAATACATTCGATAATAACTCCTTTGTTATTATCAGTTTGTGATGGACAAGTACTATTAACTCCTTGTACCATAAGGTGAGAATCTACAATATTGCTTTTATGAGATATTGAATTATTTTTTATGTTTGCAGCAGATCAATGAACAAAGTTTTGTCCAATAACTCTAGATGCTTCATAATCTAATAACATAATTGCATAAGATTTGGCTGATTCCATTTTTTCTCATTCTAGATGAAAACTATGGAATCCATTATCATCTTTTGTAATTGCATTTTTATTTAGTCATATGTTTTTATTTGAATCTAATAAAAAACTTTGTGACTTTATTTTGTTGTTATAAGTCGCATTATCTAACTTATTCATATTTTTATTACCTCTTATGTTTTTACTTAATATTTAATTAAAATAAAACATAAGGATATTAGTACCATAATAGCATTGGTAAAGATGCTGAGGTACATTTATGCAATTTAACTCTTTTAGTTAAAAATAACTTATACAAACTACTAAGTCTTAACATATTTTATTCCTCCGCTTCTGATTATTAATATTATATATAAAAAAGATAAATATATAAAAAATGTCCACTAATTAAAATAGTGGACATGAAATTATTTACTTGTTGATTTTTTATCTTTTGTTTCTTTTGTCTCTTTTTGTTCTTTTGGTTCTTCTTGTTTTTGTTGTTTTGTATTTGAATCTGTTTTGCTTGTTGATTCTAATTTTTCTTGATCTTTAGAGTTTTCTTTTTTGTTATCAGAAGATTTGCTTGTTGTTGTTTTTTGTTCTTCTTTTGAATTCTCTTTTTTGTTATCAGAAGATTTAGACTCTTCTTGTTTTTTTGTTTTAGCTTCTTCTTCTTTTTTCTTTTGTTGTTCAGCTTTCTTTTCTAAAACTTCTTTTGGAAGTTGTTTGTGTTTGTGGATGTAATCAATTTGCGGTTTAACAATTGTTTCTAAAGTTAACAATGATTCAACAATTAGATCTAATTCTTTTCTATTTTCTCTAATTATTTTGCAAGCATATTCATATTGTTTTTTAATAATTCTATCAATTTCTTTATCTATTGCTAAAGCTGTTGTTTCAGAATAAAGTTTTTGTTGATAAGGATTAATAGAACCTTCAGAAGGTACATATTGAGTCATACCCACATCAGACATACCAAGTTGCATTACCATACTTCTAACTATATTAGTAACTTTATATAAGTCATTTGATGCTCCTGTAGATACAGCGTCTTTACCATAAATTATTTCTTCACTTGCTCTACCACCAAGTGCACCAGCAATCATACCTAATAGGTCAGATTTCTTTTGAATTGATAATTCTTGAATTTCTGGAACAGAAAGTGTATATCCAGCAGCTTGTCCTCTTGGAATGATAGTAATTTTTTGAACAACATCACTTCCTTTTGTATGAAGACCAACAAGAGCATGGCCTGCTTCATGATAAGCAATTTGTTTTTTCTCTTCTGGTGAAATAACTCTAGTTTTCTTAGCTGGACCTGCAATTACTCTATCAATTGCTTCATCCAAGTCTTCTGTATTAATTGAAGTTTTATTTTTTCTAACAGCTAATAATGTAGCTTCATTTAACACATTTTCAAGTTGCGCACCTGAAAAACCTGGTGTTCTTCTTGAAATATCTTCAAGGTCAACTGATTTAGATAAATTTTTGTTTCTAGAGTGAATTTGTAATATTGCAGTTCTTTCTTTAATATCTGGAAGGTTAACTTGAATGTGTCTATCAAATCTTCCTGGACGTAATAATGCTTCATCTAATACATCAAGTCTATTAGTTGCAGCCATTACAATAACACCACTTCTTCCACTAAATCCATCCATTTCAGCTAATAATTGGTTAAGCGTTTGATCAGCTAAAGAACCAGAAGTTGTTTCAAGTTTACCTCTTTTAGAACCAACAGAGTCAATTTCATCAATAAAGATAATTGATGGTGCAGCTTTTACAGCTTTTTGGAATAAATCTCTAACTCTTTTAGCACCAACACCAACTAACATATCTTCAAAAGCAGACCCTGAAACTTGGAAGAAAGGAACTTTTGCTTCACCTGCAACTGCTTTAGCTAATAAAGTTTTACCAGTACCTGGTGGTCCATATAGGATTACCCCTTTAGGAACACGAGCTCCCATTGCAGCATATCTTTCAGGTCTTTTTAAGTAATCAACTATTTCAATTAGTTCACCTTTTTCTTCTTCAATTCCAGCTACATCTGTGAATTTAACATCTGATTGAGCAATTTTAGCTTGTGATTTTCCAATACCAAAAATGCTGTCAGCTCCTCCAGCTGCTCCACCTTGCATACCTTTGAAACTTTTGAAAATTAAAACAATTATAATAATTGAAACTATAAGTGGAAGTATATTAAGTATTACACCTAATCAATTTGTAGATTGAGCTTGAACAGATGCATTTGATGCTAGACCTTGAAAGGTATCTTTCATAGCCGTTGTAAGATTGCTATCTTTAGTTCAAGTTTCTGTTGACACTGCAGCATCTGTTTCTAAAGTTAATAAATTTGTTAACGGTGATTTTGCAGAACCAGAATTTGCTCCAGTTGTTGTCCCTTTCTTTTCAACAGTTCCTGTTGCATTGTCTATTCTTATATTACCTAAAAGAATATAAATATCTGGTCCAGTTGTATTATTTGTCAATCTTACTAAACTAGCTGTAATAAAAAAACCACTAAAATTGTTACCATAAACAATGCTTATTTGATCATTGCTATTTAAATAAACAGTTGGAATAGTTCCTTTTCTGATTGTTCTTTTGTCACCATTAGCACTAGTAAGGGTAAAACTTTCTCCATCAGTGGCACTTACTTCTTTTACATCAAAATGTTTCGCTCCACTACCAGCGAAAGAAACAGCAATACCTGCAAAAATACCAACTACTACTATCCCCCCCACACTTCATCAAAGAACTTTTCTTCAATTTATTTTTTCTTTGTTTTTAGGGTTTGGTTGGTTTAAATTTTCTTTTTTTATTCTTTCAAAATCATTATCTTTTTTTTGTGGTTCACTAGCATCTGTTTTTTTATCTTCAAACTCTAATTGTTGTAACCTTTTTTGAACATATTTGTTTAAATATTTTTTATACACTATATACTCCTTTTTTCAAAATACCTATGTATGGTAAATTTCTAAATTTTTCTTTGTAATCTAATCCAAATCCAACTAAAAATTTGTTTGGAACATCAAAACAATAATAATCAGGGTTAAAATCAACTTTTCTTCCTTCTTGTTTATTCAATAGTGAGATAACTCTTATTGATTTACAAGATCTTTCTTTAAGGTAATCAAAAACATATTTAACTGTATATCCAGAATCAACTATATCTTCAACAAGTAAAACATTTTTGCCTTTAATATCTGTTTTAATATCTGTAACTATTTCTGGTAATCCGATAGCTTTATCCATTCCTTTAAAACTTGAAACTACCATGAAATCCATTTCAAGATCTGTTTTAATATTTGAAACTAATTGACCAAAAAAAGGAATACAACCTTTAAGCAAACCTATAATAACAATTTCTTCATTTTTATAAGTATCATCAACTCAGTTGGCAGCTTTTTTTATTCCTTCAATAATTTCTTTTTCACTTATTAA
Source organism: Malacoplasma iowae (assembly GCF_900660615.1). Lineage (GTDB taxonomy): Bacteria > Bacillota_I > Bacilli_A > Mycoplasmatales > Mycoplasmoidaceae > Malacoplasma > Malacoplasma iowae. The sequence continues at coordinate 1,258,948 of NZ_LR215023.1, forward strand.
AACTTCTTCTATTCTGTTGTCCATCTTCACTCATTCTTCAATAAATTAGTATATAAAAAATATTAACATAAATATTTATTAACTATATAAAACACTAAATACTTTTTAGTATTAAAGAGCAATTAGATTGTACTAATAGTTTATTTTCTTCTCATCTTGTTGCTTTTAATGACACATTATTACAATTTAATATTTTTCTTAATAACATTCTCATTTCAAATTTATAGTTAGCAAGCATTATATGTTCGCTTATAAATGTAATATCAACATTATTAATTTTGAAACCACATCTATGCATAATGCTTATAACTTTTTGTAACATAGTTAAAGAATTAATATTTTTGTTTTTAGGGTCTGAATCACTAAAATACTCGCCTATGTCTCCAACACCTAATGCTCCAAGAATGGCATCAATTATAGAGTGTAGAATAATGTCACCATCTGAATGGGCTACTATTTTATAATCAGATTTAATAATCATTCCTGATAATTTTTGTCACGAATTTTTTTCTTCTATAATTTTGTGTATATCAGTTGAATTTCCAATTAATATCACTATATAACACCTCAATATATAAGTAAAAATATTATATTTCTTTTGAGAATATTTTTCACGAAATTATTTAAATTTAAAATTATGTTTTTATTAGTCATTAAAACTTAACTAAATAAAAAAAGTACATTATATAAATGTACTTCTTAAAAAATTAAAGTTGGTCTGGTTCTAATGGGTTTTCATTTATAGTCATATTTTGAATAACACCATCAATAACATAAAAAACCTTGTTCGCAATTTTTGCTATGTTTGAATCATGAGTAATAATAACAATAGTTGTGTTTTTCTTTTTGTTTATATCTTTAAGTATTTTCAAAATTGTTTTACTCATTTTTGAATCAACAGCACCTGTTGGTTCATCTCCAAAAATAATTTTTGGGTTTTTTGCAATAGCTCTAGCAATAGCTACTCTTTGTTGTTGACCACCAGATAATTCACTAGGAAATTTTTTTCTTCAATCATATAGGTTTACAAGTTTAAGAGTTTCATCAACTATTGATTTGTTATTTCCTTTTTTGTTTAAGTTATATCCAGCTAACACATTTTCATAAACATTTAAAGTAGATAACAAACCATATTCTTGAAATATATATCCTACATATTTTCTTCTAAATGAAGTAAGTTCAGCATTACTTAAATTTGTTAAATTAAAACCATTAACAATAACATCTCCAGTGGTTGCCCTATTTAATCCAGATAAGATATTCATTAATGTGGTTTTACCAGATCCAGATTTACCAAGGATAACAACAAATTCCCCCTCTTTTATTTCTATGTTAATATCTTTAAGAACATGATTTACAATGTATCCGTTTGTGTATTTTTTATTAACATTAGTTAAATTAAAAATACACCCTTCGTTGTTATTAACTTTTTTTGGTCCATTATGTTTTTTATTTAATTTAATTACATCATTTATTTCTTTTAATATAAGTGGATCAATTTTTTGTTTTTTTTCTGATTTATTATGATTCATAAAATTCACCCAAATTATTTTATTGCTCTTGTTAAATTCATTTTCTTAATTCTATATCAAGCTATTCAATAAGAACATAAGAAGATAATTATTACACTTGATGCACTAAGAACATAATGTCACCATACAAAAGACATAACAAGTAGTATACCAGCAAAATGGAAAATGATATTAACATATATAAAGTTTATTAATAATGAGAATGGAATAGATATTATTAACCCTAATAAGAATACTGGGAAATAAACAGCCAAGAATGTACCAGCATTCTTATCATCAGGATAACCTAAACATTTTAATATAGATGCTAGTTTAATTGAGTCCCCAATAATCATTGATGAAATCAATATTACTATTAATAGCGAAACAATAATTATTATAGATAAAACAACTGTTTGAACATTATTTGTAGTTGTTGTTAAATTTTGAAAAACTGCAAATAAAGAATTACGAGAATCCGCTTGAGACAATATTGTGAAAGACGAACTTTGTCCAAACGTACTGCTTAATATTGTTATTGCAGAATCAACTGATGTTATTCCATCAAATCCAGTTAAGTCTTTTATTTTTTGATAGTTAGGAATACCATTTTTTTCTGGAGTTGCTGCAAATAGTTCTCTAATTGTTGCATTATTTTCTATTTTATCAACAGCTGCATATATTCCACTTGGTGAATATATCGAAACACCTTGAGTTACTTCAACTAGATTTTCATCTGTTGAGAATATTCCATTAAAACCACTTATTTCTGAAACAAAATCTTTTTTTGCTGGTAAGTCTTCAACTGATGATCAATCAACTGTTGAATGGAGATCGCTGATTTTTGTTGGTAAAGGAATTTTTTTATTATTTATTTCTAATCCCAATATTTTATTAGCGTCATATCTACTAATAAAGAATTCACTTCCTTGATATGTTGTTGTAATGTCAACTACTTTGAAATGTGCCAACACATCAGGAACTTCTCCATCTTTTGAATAATAATCTCTTGAATATCTATCAGTTGTGTTTGTAACTTTAACTTCTAAAGTATCACCAATATTTAAGCCATATTGCTTTTTAGCAAATTCATTAATGATTATTGGATAGTATTCAACATTATTAATGACTTCAGCATTTTGATTTAATTTATTGTTTATTTGAATATCATTTTCATTTTTTAATAATATTCTTTTTGTGTTTTTATCAATACCTATAGCGTTTAAAGAATCTGCGATAACAGAATTTTTACCATTAATTTTTTCAATATTGAAATTTATATATGAATAAGGCTCATCATTTTTATTAACTATAATTTTGTTGTAATTAATGTTGTAAGAAAACTCAGCATAATCTGGATTTTCATAAACAGATAAAATTAAAATTACAAAATCTTTTTTAATTTTAGTTCATAAATTAACAATTTTATTATCATCGAAAACACGATAGTTTCCTGTGTTTGAATCATAGAATGCTGTCGATGCACTTGAATCTTGACCAACCTCTTTTGTAAATGACATAAGTGCATCTTTGTATGTTTTAGTTTGACTACTTAAAGTAATTTCATTTTTAGTATCAGTAATCATTTTTTCAAACATGCCTTTAAATCTTTCTTTTGCATAGTTTGAATTGTTTGGAGGCATCAGTCTTTCAGCGATAGATCAAGGATTGGCACTCAATGATGTTCCTGCAATACCTAAATTTATATCAGCTAAAGCTTTTGTTGTTGTGTTGTATGTTAAATAGTCAATTCTTGTTTTTTGTAAATTACTATCAACACTTGAAACTAATTGATAATTCCCATATTTTGTAACATAATCAACGAATGTTTTATCATTTTTATAAGCATTATATCCAGATCCATTAGTTAAATAATTTTGTGTTATCAAATCTTTTGAGTCCATTACTTTTATTTCATCTTCAGTATAAGGAGTCACATTAAAATAACGGTTCTTATTTAAACTCATACCTTGAGCAGTGTATGGAACAGCATAATATTGTCCACCCTGAACTGTTGGTGTAGTTAAGTTTAATGAATATAAATAATTTCTAGGTTCAAATGATTTTTTAGCTGAATAATCAAATCTATCATATGTAGCTAATGAAAAAGTTAAAGAAAGCATTAATGCAGATGACATAACTGATAAAATGATTAATCTTCATAAAGACAAGAAAGCAACTGATGATTTAAATCTTGTCATGATGCTAAATTGTTTAAATGGTTTTTTCATGTATTCAGAAAGACGAGACATTTTATATTTAGCATCATCTTTCATAAACTCTGATGTTTCACCTCTCAATGATATTCAAGAAAATAAAATACATATTCCTAAAAATAACACCAAAATAAATAAACACACTCCAAGCAATACAGCTATCGAGAATGGTGATATTAAAGTTGGAACTGTTCAAAAACCACCAAGTAATAAAATAGCTTTTCATTGAAGTAAGAAACCAATAGTATAACCAATAACAGAACCTAAAACAGTTGGAATACCAACAAGTAAACAAATCGCAAAAATGATTTCAACTTTTTTATAACCATTAGCTTGCATAATACCCAAGCTGTTTCTATTGTTATCAATAAATCTTCTAATAATAACAGTTGAAACAAAAATCGATAAAGCTAATACAAATGTTGTAAGAAAAGCTGAAACAACAGATACTGTTCTTACTATTTGTGGTACAAATTGTACTCTTAAAGCTGTTGGTGACAATGTATTACTAGTGTCATCAAACATGTAAGCTGGTTTTATGTTAGTTGGTCATGACATATATTTTGCTGATAAAGAATTTATTTGGTCTAATATTCTTTGTTTATTTGTAACATTACTATTAAATTTACCAACTATGAAAGCTTCAATTTCACTTCCTCTAAAAGCATCATAAATTCTTTCATATCCATTATTGTTTGTATAAACAACTTGTTCTTTTTCTTTATTTGGAACAACATTAGAAAAAGAAACAACAGGGTACATAAAGTCAGGTGAAATACCTGTTCCAATAATTATATAAGGTGTACTATCAATATACACTTTGTAGGTGTCTGGTATAGTTTGAAACCAAGCATCAAATTCTTTTTGTGTATCACTTATATGGTTTCTTCAATCATCATAAGGATATATTTTTTTACTATTATTAGATAGATAATCTGGAGAAACTACAATTTCATAACTTGAAAAATCTTCATACTTACCTGTAATTGGTGCAGTTGATCCAGATAATGTAAAAGTTAAATTATAGATTTTATTGTTAATAAAATCTTTTCCATTAGTTTCTTTTCCCATTGCAAAATCAGCAAGATTTTTTAAATACTGTTGAGCTTTTTTTGCAGATTGATCAGTTAATCCATTACCATTATATGGATTAAAACTAGGATTTGATTTTGTATATGTTCATAACGATTCAAATTGTTTTTGAGCATTCGAATCACTTCATGAAGCTTTATAAAGATATTCAGCTAATAATCTAGATTTATTTAAAGTATCTGTTGAAAAATTATCAAAAATTAAATTATAAAGATTTGTTGGTTTAGATAATTTATCATTACCATTATAGATATAACCATCTCTATAATAAACTAATTTATCGATTTCATATTCAGTTGATGATTCTACAACTTTATAAAATATATTTTGTTTTGTGTTATTTATATTTAAAGAAGTAAATCTTCTAAAAGATACTGGAAGTTTTTTTAATTCATCATCATAAATGATTTTTATTTGTTTAGATGTAAAATTTGCTAATGCAGATAATTTATCACTTAATTTTTGTTGAAGTTCTTCTTCAGTTTTATAACTTATACTGAATACAAAATATTCACTATATAAATATGGTTCACTTTGATTTGGTTTGTAATATTTTTGTCTTATGATTTCATAAGAATTTGTTCAGTCAGAATCACTTGAATTGTTTAGTGTAGATGGTTTGAACTTTTGAGTTTTTGTATTATCTGTTCCATTTTCAGTTGGAACACCATCTTTTTCATAATTAGCATAACCTAATGAAAAATTTTCATTAATAACAAAGTCATGTAAATTACCATTAACAGAAATTGTTTCATAAGATTTTTTTAGGTTTATGTTTGTATTATTAAGTACAGTAAAGATTCCAGTAGAAAAGAATATCAATAAAAATAAACCTATTATTGATAACTTAGACGACCTAAAAAAACGTAAAACCGACTTAATTATTGTTCACATATAAATAAACTCCAAAAATTTTTAATATTAGAAAATTAAAAATTTTTAGATCTAAATATATCTAAATAGTAATAGTTAAGTATTAAAAAAATTGTTTCAGTTACATTTACATCCTCGACTGCTTTTAGCTCAGGAGAATTAAATGCAAAAGAAAATTCAACTTTCTTTTCGTTATAGTAAATATCTAAATAATCATTTGCAAAATATATCGCAATATTATCGATGTCAAAAATTGCTTGTTCTTTTATCTTAAAGCAAATAAATGCTCAAAATAATATAAACAAATCCTTAAATGTAATTTTCTTCAAATTATTTTTAAGATGTTTCATATTTAGCCTTATTACTATTAAACTATTCTACCATATTTTTGTTTAATTCTAATTTCTTAGAAATTTACAAAATTTTTAAAAAAGTATTTTTTTTCATAAAATTTCTTTTATTTTATAGGATTTTGGTTGTTTTTTGTTTCTTTTTTGGTTAAATTTTAAATTTAATACTGTTGTTTATTAAGATAATAAAAATATTTGTTGATTATAGGTTTATAATAGATAAGATGTTTAGGAGATAATTTATGGTATTTATTTTTGATCACCCTCTTATTAAAGATAAGTTAACAAGAATGAGAAAAATTCAAACTCAATCAACTAAATTTAGAGACAATTTAAATGAAATCACACAATTAATGGCTTATGAAGTTACAAAAAATTATGAGCTTAAAGATATTGAAATAGAAACACCAATTTCAAAAATGACTGGTAAAAAATTAAAAGATAAGGTTGTTTTAATTCCAATTTTAAGAGCTGGATTAGGAATGGTAGATGGTCTTAAACAACTTATTCCAACTTCATCAATCGGACATATTGGAATATATAGAGATGAAGAAACTGCTCTTCCAAAACAATATTATTGTAAAATGCCTCCTAGTTTAACTGGTGGAAATGCAATTATTTTAGATCCAATGTTAGCAACTGGTGGTTCAGCTTCTGAAGCAATTAAAATAGTTAAACAACACAATCCAAAATCTATATCATTTGTTTGTCTTCTTGCAGCTCCAGAAGGTTTAGAAAGACTAAAAAAAGAACACCCAGATATTGATATTTACATTGCATCATTAGATGAAAAATTAAATGATAAATGTTATATAGTTCCAGGTCTTGGTGATGCTGGTGATAGAATATTTGGGACAAAATAATTATCAAAATTTTTATAAATAAAAAATATGGAATTAGCTAGATTTAATATTCTAACAGTTTCCATATTTTTTTATCTATTATATGATTCTTGAGCTGCATGTGTCATTAATCTATAATCATTAAAGTTTTTAACATCTGTTAAATCTCAACAATCTGTGTAACTCATTGCTAAAGTTAAATAACTTACAAAGTTTTCAACTCAACCACTAATTCTATGAATAATTGGTATTTCTTTAATTAAACCCTCTGATGTTTTAAAAGAAACTTTTTCATTATTAGCAATCGCTATTTCTTGTTGTGCTTTTTTTGTAGACATTCCATAAAAAATTTTTTTGTAATCATAGATGTCTGGTCTAAATTCTAAATTAGATTTATCAACTGAATGATCACCAAGTAAGTTTCATGATGTAAATACATCTTGATCATTTTTGTTTTTATATCAAATTTCACCAGGTGATTCTCAACATTGACTAAACAATCTTCCACACATTACATAATCAGCACCTAAGAAAAGTGATTTTATAATATAATCATAATTTTTCATTCCACCATCAGCTACAATCTTTGCAGGTTTTTTAGTGAAATTAATTTTATAAGATTCATACATTTTCATTTGTATTTTTTTACACTCAACAATTAAACTTCCCATTGGGTAAAAAATTCCTGTATTAGAAGCTGTTAAACAACCACTTCCACCACCAATTCCAACTCTAATGTAATCTGCACCTGATTCACTTAAATATCTATATGTTTCTGGGTTAGCTATATTTCCACACATAACAACTACTTTATTACCAAATTCCAATTTTAGATATCTAATAACATCTTGCATTTTTTTCATGTGGCCATTTGCTATGTCAATACATATATAAATTTTTTCTAACGTTTTTAAATAACTTAAGTTCTTCTTTACATACTCTTCTGTTTCGCCAAGACCCATAGCTACAAAACATTTATCTATGAATTTTATCCTATTTTCAAAAGGAACACTTCTTGGCATAATAACATTTATTTTATTTTCCTCAAAATATTGATAAGTTTTTTCATCAACAACTGAAGACATTGGAGCTGTAAATAAAGGCAGTTTACCATTAATAAATGGATTGCATTGACTTCTTGTTCTTATGTTTGTAACAGCTTTAGGATAAATACAAACTTCTTGAATGCTAAATAATAAATCATTCTTACTCATAAAATCATTACCTCTAATTATTTTTTATATTGAGTTTTAAAGTTTTTTATTTTTTCATCTATTGGTTTGTTTGGTACTTTATGATGGTGTCTACATCTAACAGTATAAGCCTCATAATTTCCAATCTGAATTATTGGAGAATTATATGATGCTGGTTTATTTTCAATTAATCTTTGTGTAATTGTTCCTGGGGCACCACACTCAGTACAGACAGCACTTAGTTTTGTAACATGTTCAGCATGACATGATAAAGCTGCTGTCACTTGAAAAGGTTCGTTTTTAAAATCTCTATCAAGTGCTGCAACATAAACAATAACACCAGAATCTGCTAGTCCTTCACAAACCTTAACTATTTTAGGATCAGCAAATTGTGCTTCATCTATTGCAACAACTTGTGGGTGAACAATATTGTTTAATACATGTTCTAAAATTTCATATGGATCTGAAAATTCAATAGCACTCATGTTTCTACCATCTCTTGAAGCAACAACTTTTTTGCTTCTAGTATCAATTGATGGTTTAAATAACAAAAAAGAAACATCTGCATATTCAAGTCTTTTTAATCTTCTTAATAGTTCTTCAGATTTACCAGCAAACATTGGTCCACATATTAATTCAATTCATCCTTTTTCTTTTCCAAAAGCATTAAATTTTGCCATAAATTCCTCCAAATATTAAACATTAAACTTAAAGTTGCAGATATCGCCATCTTGCATAATATAATCTTTACCAGCTAGTTTTAGTTTTCCAGCATCTTTAACAGCTTGTTCACTTTTTAAAGCCACTAAATCATCATATTTAATAATTTCAGCTTTTATAAATCCCCTTTGAAAATCAGTATGAATTATTCCTGCACATTCTGGTGCAAACATACCGTTAACAAAGGTTCAAGCTCTTACTTCTTTTTTTCCATAAGTAAAAAAAGTTGAAAGATTAAGCAATTTATATGAACTAAAAATTAGCTTATCAAGTCCTGATGAAGAAAGATTTAGTTCTTTAATAAATTCTTCTTTTGATGCTTCATCAAGTTGAGAAATTTCATATTCTATTTTCACAGAAAGAGCAATTATATTTTTTTCTCCAACAAGATTTTTTAAAGCTTGGTAATGTTTATTAGATTCATATGTTGTAATATCATTTTCATCTATATTAGCAACATATAACATTGGTTTTAAAGTAAGAAGGTTATAGCTTTTAATAATCAATTTTTCTTCTTCTGTTAAACCTAATGTGTTGGCTAACTTATTATTAGTTAAATGATTAATTAATCTATCACAAATTTCTTTTTCTTTTATAGATTCTTTATTTCCAGATTGTGCTTTTTTAGCAATTTTTTCAATTCTATTATTCAACACATCAAGATCAGCTAAAATCAATTCAAGGTTAATTACTTCTACATCTCTTATTGGATCAACTGAGTTGTGAACATGTGTAATATCATCATTATCAAAACACCTTACAACATGACATATTGAATCCACTTCTCTAATGTTTTGTAAAAATTTATTACCCAATCCTTCACCTTTTGATGCACCTTTAACAAGTCCTGCAATGTCTACAAACTTAAAAGTAGTATAAACAACACTATCTGGTTCTATCATTGATGTTAGAACCTTCATTCTTTTATCTGGTACATTAACTATCCCAACATTTGGTTCAATGGTTGCAAAAGGATAATTTGCAGCTTCAACCGTTGAGTTTGTAATTGCATTAAATAATGTTGATTTACCAACATTAGGTAATCCAACAATACCTGTAGATAAGTTCATTAAATACCCCCAAAAAATGAAAAATGAATCTTTAAAAGACCCATCTTTAATATTAAACTAAGCTTTTCCTAACGAACCAAAAAGAGTTAGTTTTTCAATTATTGTTTTCTTTATTGCTTCAGTACCTGGTTTTAATAACTTTCTAGGATCAAATCCTTTAGCTTTTGTATCAAGATCTTTTTTATCTTCAATGTATTTTCTAGTTGCTTCTGCAAAAGCTACTTGACACTCTGTATTAACATTAATTTTTGAAATACCTAAACTAATTGCTTTTTTAATTTGATCTTCTGGAATTCCAGTACCACCATGCAATACAAGTGGTTTGCTAACTTTTGAACTAATTTCTTTCAAAGTATCAAAACTTAAACCTTTTCAATTTTCTGGATATAATCCATGGATATTACCAATACCTGCTGCTAACATTTGGATATCAAGTTCAGCAATTTTTTGACATTCTTCAGGATTTGCTACTTCACCAGCACCTATAACCCCATCTTCTTCTCCACCTATTGTACCAACTTCAGCTTCAACAGATGCTCCATATTTTTTAGCTAATTCAATAATTTCTTTTGTTTTAGCTAAATTTTCTTCAAAAGGAAAATGTGATCCATCAAACATAACTGATGTAAATCCTGCTTTCAAAGCTTCCACTGCTCCTTCATAGCTTCCATGATCTAAATGTAAAGCTACTGGAACTTTAATATCCATATATTCCATTAAGTTATTTGTCATATCAACAATGTTTTTAAAACCACATTGATATTTTGCTGCACCTTCAGATACACCAACAATTATTGGTGAGTTTGTTGAATTAGCAGCATCTAATATTGCCTTTAATCATTCTAAGTTGTTTGTGTTGATATGTGCAATTGCATATTTATTAGCTCTTGCTTTTTTTGTCATTTCAGTAACATTAACTAATCTTGATTTTGTTACAGACATGGTAAATACCTCCTAATTACTCTAAATCATCATCAACTTCAACTTCGTCATCATCTAAAACAATTTCATCATCGTCATCGTCATCTACTGGTTCATCATCTGAACTTGAACCATCATCTCCATGACTAGAAATAACAGTTTTATCCATATCATCATCCTCTTCTATATCATCTGTTTGAATAGTAGGAGTTTTTCTTGGTGATGAAGTACCCTCTTCTTCTTCATCAATGATAAGATCAAGTTGTTCTTCTTTTTCTTCTTTTGAATGAAGTTCATGCTTTTCAGCATCTGACATATATTTATCTGCATCTTCTTCATGGTATTCTTCTAAACCAAACATTGAAGAAGTAATCTTATTAATTTCAGCATTTGTGTAATTTTCTCTTAGAGATCATTTTTGTTTACCAAGTGATATAAATCTTATATCTTGTAGTATTTCAATATATAAATCAATAGCCTCATTTTTAATTAATGGGTTTGATTTTAATAAAAGTTCATATAACTCTTTAAAAGTAAATGGAGATTCTCCAAAATTTTTCTTAGCACAATCATATGCTGTATCAATTAAATGTCTTTCCATATGTTCCCCTCAAACATTAATATTTTATATTATTTAGTTCATTAATTTATAAGATTTGTATTAACTAAAATAAATTTATTATCTATATCATCATTTCAAGAAAAAGCATTAAATTTATCATTATTGAATTTATACAATTTATTTGTTTTAGCATTAATAATATTTATGATGTTTTTATCACCTGGATAATATATCATCTTTTCATTTCTATCAATAACTTTAAATAAATACTTTTTATCAATATGTTTTATTTGATCTGATTTTCAGTTAACTTTATTTAGTATTTGATCACTATATGTAATTGAAATGACCCCTTTATGGTTTATAAATGTATTTATTAAACCATTTAAAATTTTATCTCCAATGATTCTTAGAGAATCAATAAATGCCAGAAAGTTTCAATCAGTATACTTAATGTATTTTTCTAATTCTAATTGTCCTTCATTAAAAACAAGATTTCCATACAATTCAAAGTAATTAATATTATTTTTGTGAATTTCAAATTGAGATTTTAAATCTTTTAATCTTAGTAAAATTAGTTCTAAAACTCATTCATAAATATATGTGTTTTTATTACTAAAAATGTCTTTATGCATGTAATATCTTGATAACAAAAAGCTTTCTATTACATTTATTGATTTATCTGAAAAATATATATCATTATCAATTAAAAATGATCTTTCAATTAAAAAATCAACATCAATAGTACCATAATGAGTTCCTAAGAAATATGAGTCTCTTAACATGTAGTCAATTCTATCAACATCAAGATTTGAAGAAATAAGTTTTGAAATTCATTCATACTTTGAATTTCCCTCATAAACATCAATTAAATCCATTGGTTTAATTTCGTTTTTAACCAAAACTCTATATATGTTTCCATAGGGATTAAGAATCATTTTTTTTGTTACATCTTCATGGTTTATCTTGCTTATTTTTTCAAAAACATGAGAAAATGGTCCATGGCCTATATCGTGTAACAGTGCTGAAGCTAAAAATAATTTTCTTTGGTATAAAGAAATTTTGTCTTCAAAAAAATCTGCAAACTTTTTAGCAACTTGAAAAGTTCCTAATGAATGCATAAGTCTATTATGACTTGCAGATGGGAATATTTTATAACTTACTCCTAATTGATATATACCCTCAAGTCTTATAACTTCTTCGCATTCTAAAAGTTCTAATATTCATTTGTCCTTTTTGAAGTCAATTTCTTTATGAACTGGGTCTTTTATATAGTAATCTTTTTTAATATCCATTGTATAACCTTATTTTTTCTTGTTTAAATTGTTGTAAATTTTATTTACATTTAATAAAACTTTATCTTTTCCTAAAATGAAAAGTACTTTAGCTAATTCAGGACCATGTTCACTATGTGTTGATAATAGTCTAATAGGCATGAACAAATTTTTACCGCTTCTGTTTGTTTCTTCTTTGATTTGTTTAATAATTTCATTTATTGAATCTACTGATCATTCAACTGATTCTTTAATTTTGTTTTTGTATATTTCAATGAATTCTTTAATTCCTTCTTCTTTAAAAATAGGAGATTTTATAATTGGATTAATATCTTTTTCTTGTAAGAAATTTTCATAGATTAAATCATTTAGTTGTTTTGCATAAGTAATTTGATTTTTAAATAATAAGATAACTTCAGTTTTGTGTTTTTCAATTTCTTTTCATTCTATTTCTATGAATGGTGAAACAAAAGCAACAAAAGCACTATCTGATAATAATTTAAAATGTTCTGAAGATATTCATTCCATTTTTTTGAAATCAAACATTGTTGATGATTTGCTAACTTTATTAATATCAAAGTTTTTAATTGATGTTTGCATATCAAATATTTCTTTACCATCAGGTGCAGCCATTCCTAAAAGATACATAAAATTAACTATAGATTCAGGCAAAAATCCCATATTTTTATAATCTTCTATAAATTGCTTAAGTTCTATATTTCTTTTAGATAATTTTTTTCCAGTGTCATCAACAATAACTGATAAATGACCATATTGTATTTCACTTTCAAAACCTAAAGCTCTTTTAATTGCTAATTGGTAGGGAGTGTTTGATATGTGTTCTTCCCCTCTAATAACATGAGATATTTTCATATCATAATCATCAACAACAACAGCAAAGTTATACATTGGAATGTTATTAGATTTTAATATTACAGGGTCTGTCAGAGCGCTTGCTGGAACAGATATTTCACCTCTTACAATATCGTTTCATACAAACAAATCATTTGCATCAATATTAAGTCTTATAGAATATGGAACATTATTTTTTAAGTTTGTTTGAATTTCTTCTTCAGTTAATTTCAAACATGTTTTGTTGTACTTTGGTGTTTGTTTTTTATCTAAAGCTTTTTTTCTATCTTCCTCTAATTTTTCTGGTGTACAAAAACATCTATATGCTTTTTTTTCTTTTAATAATTTATTAGCTAATTCTTGATATCTTTTTAATTTTTCAGTTTGAATATATGGTCCATAATTACCTGGATTTAATAATGATTCATCTGGAAAAATTCTTAGTCATTTTAAATTGTTTAATTGAGACTCTGCTCCACCTTCAACATTTCTATCAATGTCAGTATCTTCAATTCTTACAATAAAATCACCATTGTTTTTTTTAGCAAATAAATAATTAAATAAAGCTGTTCTAGCTCCACCTATATGGAATAATCCAGTTGGTGATGGGGCATATCTTGTTCGCACAATCTTATTGGGACTATTATTATTCATATTTATAAAACCTCCGAAATTTTGAAAAATGTTCCCCCAGAACCAGAGAGTAAATAATTTTGGTCCTCTTTATTGATTCTATTATAAATTTCACTTATAGATGGATATGTATTTAAACAAGCTACAAGTAAATTATTCACCAATAAATTATATTGTTTCTTTTTAATTTTAGTTAGTTCTTTTTTAATACTAGACTTTTTTAAATTCTTTAGATTTAGTGTATCAAATGTTTTGAATACATTACTTGTTTCACAATTTATTTTAGTTAGTAAAATATCAAACTTTAATTCATTTTTAAATTTGTGTTTTTTTACTTTTTTACCAAAGTTTTTAACTATTGCATAATCATAGTCATAAAGAAAGAAAATCATATCTGAACTAATGTTATGAAGAATATCAATTAGTTTTTTATTTGGTTTAAATTTTTTATTTGTTTTTACTAACGCTTTAACTATTGATGCTGCGTTTGAACTTCCACCGCCCAAACCAGAAGACACTGGAATGTTTTTATTTACTATAATTTTGTAATGATCTTTTATATAATTATTTTCTCTTAATATTTTTAATGTTTTAGTTATTAAACAATCTTTTATAGTGATTTGTTTTTTTTCTCAATAATAAATTACTTCATCTATGTTTTTATTTGTATGCTCAATTATTATTTCATCAAACAAATCTTTATGAAGAGCAAAACAACTTTTTATATCATGTAATTTGTTTTTTTTATTAAGTGGTTTAACTAATAAAAATAAATTAACCTTAGCGTAACTTCTAATATTCATCATTTACATCAACTCCTCATATAATGAAAGAATTTGTTGTGGAGAAAGTTGTTCTGCCCTTACATCATCCTGAATATTACATTTTACATAAGCTTTGGTTAATTTATCTATTGAATAATTTTTCTTTAAGTTATTAGATATTTTTTTTCTTTTTTCACTAAATAATAATTTTAAAAACTTTTCTATTGACTCAATATCAATAGAAGTTTTTTTTGGTGTTATTTGAATAACTGTTGAATATACATTTGGTTCTGGATAAAAAACAGTTGGTGGAACATCAAATAATTTTTTAACATCTGCTAATAAGTTAATTAAAACTGTATAACCATTATATTTTTTACTATTAGGTTTAGATATTATTCTATTTGCCATTTCAGTTTGAACCATTAAAAACATATCATCAACATTTTTAGATTTTATAAGGTTAATTATTACTTGTGAAGATATACTATATGGAAGATTAGATATAACCTTTTTTGATGTTCCATCTTTTTGATTTAATAAGTTGTTGATATCAACTTTTAAAATATCTGAATTTATTAATTCTATACTTGAACCATTGAATTTATTTAACAAAAATTCAAATAATCTTTTATCAAATTCAATAATTGTAAAGTTTTTTGTTTTAGAAATAATGTAGTCACTTATTGCTCCAAAACCTGCACCAATTTCTAAAACAAAATCACTTTCTTTTATGTTTGCTGCATCTACAATTCTTTTTTTATAATCATCAGATAATAAAAAATTTTGACCCATCTTTTTAGATGGATAAAAATTTTTTTCATTCATAAATTTTATAATTTGTTTTTTATTCATATTCTTAGTAAATACCAAGCGATCTTAGCTTGTCTTCAAGAGTTGTTCCTTTTTTACGTTTAGCCATAATTAATTTATGAATTATAAATGCTTGTAGAATAGTAAATAATGAAGATAAGAATCAATATAAACCAACACCTGATGGAGATGAAACAACTACAAATATTAATACAACCATCATTATTGTTTGTATAGTTTTTGTTTTCTTAGCTTGTTTTTTAGCTGATTCACTTAATGGAACAGCATTTGTACTTCTTTTCTTAGCTAATCATTGTGGAATTTTTTGAGATATAACTTGTGCTGGAATTACTATCAACAAGAAGAAGATATAAACTCAACCACCATTAGATAAGTTTTGTAATATCTCATTTAATGGAGTATTACCTAGATATCATATTGTAAATAAACTTGTAGATTTAATTGGTCTTAAGATTGTAACAACTCTATATACAATCAAGAAAATTGGAAGTGTAACAAACACTTGTTCAAACATAGCAAATGGTTTTATGTTGTATTTTTTATACAACTCATTCATTTCCATATGTTTCTTTTGTTTACCCTGGGTATCTCGGACATCTTTATATTTAGCATTTATTTCAGCTATTTTACCTTGGATCTCTGACATTCTTTCAGATTGGATTGTAGAACGTATAGAAATTAATAAGGTAATAGTTCTAATAAGGAATAATAAAACAAATATAGCAAGTAATGTATTTAAACCACCTCATGCGTCTCTAAGTGGATACATAATTTCTAAAACTAGTGCAGCACCAGGATAGACAAATAAAGCAAAGAATGGTCCATACATAAATCCTCAATTTTGAATTGAGAAGGTGTAGTACTGGGCATCTCCATTAGCTGATAAGTCATATCTAAAGTCACCTGTAGTACCAAAGTTATATCCAAATTCTAAACCTTGTCCAATTATTGTTTGTGTTCTTGTTTCTGATTCAAAACTTGTTTGAAAACATCCTCATAAACCCATAAGGAATAAAAACATATAAATAAGAAGTTTAGTTCATTTGAATATTTGTTTAAATATTTTTTTTGTTAAATCTTTTTTTGCTTTATTTGGATCGTTTTGTTGATTTCAAAAAGGAGAAGCTACAAAACTATAAAGATTTGTATTTCTTTCAGACATTTTCTATACTCCTTTTTAAAACTACCTTTTATATTTTACCTTTTATTGTTCTTAATTTTATCAATTAATTTATTAAGAACTATTTTTTTACTTTCAAAACTTGCTTTAAAAAAATCAGGTTTTACAACTACTAATACATCTTTTTTTAAATTCAAAAAATTTTCATTATATAGTATGTTCTTTATTTGTCTTTTTGCTTTGTTTCTTTGAACAGCAAGTTTTTGTACTTTTTTATTTATAGCTACACTAAGTCTTGAATGATCTAATTTATTATTAGCAAAATAGACGATATAAAAAGAAGAATAAAATAATGATTTTTTAGCGAAAAGATTATCAAAATCTTTTCGTGACTTTAACATATATTTACTCTTCATAATTTATACTAAATTGTTTGATCAGAAACAGTTAAACTGTGTCTTCCTTTTTGTCTTCTTCTTCTAATAACATCTCTTCCTTCAGAAGTTTTACTTCTAGATAAGAATCCATGTGTTTTAGCTCTTCTACGTTTATTTCTTTGTAATGTTCTCTTCATAACTTATACCTTTCTTACTATAAATGAAATGCTAATTGAAATAAAAAACATCTTTATAATGATATCATATTTTATATTTTAGGCATATATAATAACATATTTTGTTAAAAAAGAATAAGGCTTTTACACCTTATTCTTAAACTTTAATGTAAGATTATGCTTTTTTAATTAAAATATCTGGATTTCTAAAGTTTCAGCTAACAAAGTTTCAAGGTTTATTGAATTCTTTAAAGTTTCCGTCTTTATCTTTTACACCAGCTTCTGGTAATGAGAAGATGATTGGGAATACAGCTAATCATATAACAAAGAACATAACTATAACAAAGATAGTTCCAGGTTGTTCTGCACCTTTTAAATATCCTGTACTTTGAAGAGTATCCATTGTTTGAGAAAGTGATAATTTATGTTGTTCCACCATATCCATCATACTATTACCACCACCATTTGTTGTCCCATTCATTAATTCTTTTCCTTTAGTAACAGCACTTGAAACAATTTTGCTATTAACAGCACCTGAGTTACTTCCTGAACCTGTTCAGTAACTTAAAGCTAATGATAATGTTAATTCAACAATTGTATATCCAACATAACCAACACCTCAGATAATACCAGCAATTATACCTGCATATGTTGGGTTAGATTTTCTGTGTTGTTGATATAAAGCTAATAGAACTGGTTGAACACCTCAAGAGAAAATACCACTCAAGAAAATGAAGATAAAGAAGAATGATAAAGCAGCTTTGTTACCATATCCACCTAAATATCCACATAATAGTGAAATTAAACAGAATACAGCAGCTATTGCAAAAGAGAAGTTAATAAATGTTTTTCTTTTGTAAATAGTTTTGTTAAATGGAGAAATAACAAAGAAACCAATTAAGAAACTACCAACAAATAAACAAATGTATGTAGGTCAAATTCAATTAAATCCTGAACCAACAACTACACTAGTACTTGTTGATAAAGTAGCACCTGCCATACTTGTAGCAGTCTTATCATTTGCTAAATTTCATTCAACTAAGTAATAAATGTTCATTGGTGAATTTTCAACAAAACTTCTCATTGAACCACTATTAATAAACACAACAATTACTAATCAAATAATGAAAATAGAAGACATTTTTCATGTATAGCCATCTTTGAAAACTTGTCCAAATGTTGTTTCTGGAACAACTCCACTATTTTTCTTTTGTCTTGGAACAACTTCAACACCCATAATTACATAAACAACTAACAATATAGCAATTAAACCAACAAAAACTGATAATATTGTTAATCAAATTTCAGGTTTTGAGTTAATAACAGAACCTAAACCAAAAACAAAGAATATGTTTGCAAAGAAAGCCCCACCGTTAAATCCAATTTGATTTAAACTCATGAAAGTAGGTCTTTTTTCTACTGGCATTTTAGCAATTACTGAATTTGTATAAGTGATTAATGTAGTACCACCTATTGCTAAGAATAATCTAAAAAATAAGAATAATCCAAAAGCTGTTCCATTTAAATTTGGAGTACCTGGTCATTTAATACCAACAACTATTAAATATGGAAAAGCTAAAACCATTAAAGTTAAAACTATAGTTACAGCCCATTTATGACCGACTTTGGCCAGTAGTCAACCAGCCAAAATAGATCCAACACCACGCATTAACGTAATTGTTCAGTTAGGCATAGAGTTTAAAGCGACATCTGATGTTGTACCAATATTCGAATTGTAACCTGGTGCAAAGTTACCAATTGAATATCATTGAACAACAAATAAAAAATATCCCAATAAAATAATTCCTCACATGACAACCAATTTAGCATTACTAATAGGTTTGTCTTGAGTTTTATCTACACCCATTGTTTGAACAGAATTATCTGTTACTGGTGTTTGAACTGTCTTATTACAATCATTCATTGATAATGAAGACATACTCTTTTTTTCTCCTAAAAATATTATGTAACAAAAATTTGCTACTACTTAATTTTATCAATAAAATATATTTCGGTTAATTTGTTTATTTTTTTAATATAAATATTTTTATCGTTAAAAAATTTACTGTTTTAATAATATTTTTTACATATAAACCAAATAAATAAAATTTCGTTTTTTAAAATGATTACTTTTAATAAATAAAAATAATAGGAAATAAATAATAGAACAACAATATTAAAAATAGATAATTTTATTTATAATATGTGTTTTAAAATAAATAGTTGAAATTTAATACTAGGACTAAT